>NZ_JBIWOA010000004.1:0-463872 GCF_044767525.1 Streptomyces sp. NPDC101234
CAGCCGCGGGTGGGGGGGTGCGCCCTGTTGGTTCCCCCCGGGGGAGGGGGCTCAATTGGGGCGTTGGGGGGGGGGGGGGCCCGGGCCCGGGGCCCGGCCCCCCCCCCACAGCCGCGGAAGGCGTGAGACGCCCGTCATACGGATCAGAAGCTCAAAACCGACGTAGGCATGGTCGAGGTGGATGTAATGGTCAAGGACAGGCCTGGAAGCAAGCCCCGGAACAACCGCCAGAGCGAATCCGAGGGCGTGGGGGCCGGCGGGCCGGGCCCGGCGGAGGAAGCGGCGCCGCGCAAGAAGGGCAAACCGTCACCGATCGCGGTGCAGCCGCGCCGGTCTCGCTACATGGTGGCCCCGCTGCCGCAGCAGCTTCTGCCCGTGGGAGTGCCCGAACTCGGCATGGACGCGGTGTGCGACCACCTGGAGCGGATGCCCGAGGTCACGGTGGTCCGCAGACTCACCCCGTCGGACAAGCTGCAGTCGGCAGGGGTGCTGCCCTCCTGCCCCGAACTCGTTGTCGTCGAGGCGGCCGAGGCCCAGGTACCGGCGATGCGGTCACTGCATGTGCACATCGAGCCGGATCTGCCGCTGTCCACAGCTCTGCCCGTTGCCACGTCGGCCGCGGGCATGCTGCCGCTGCGTGACCCGGGTCTGGTCATGCCGCTGGAGGAGGCCATGGAGGTCTCGGTACTGGTCTGCGGCCCGGACGGCGAACCGCTGGCCGGCGCGGGGGTGTTCCTGATCGGGGCGACATGGCCGAGCCAGGGCATCACCGGCCCCGACGGGAGGGCCACCCTCACCCTGGCGACGGAGACCGTGCAATCGGTCCAGTCCCTGTACGTCCGGCCCGCGGGCGGCTACACGGACCGCTGGATCCTCCGTCCCGACCTGTCGGAGACCCGGGACAACCTCGTCGCCCTCACCCCTCTGTCCAAGGTCTACCCGGAACTGGAACAGCGGCAGAGCTACGGCTGGGGCCAGCAGGCCATGCGGCTGGACCGGCTGCCGCCCACGTTCCGCGGTTTCGGCATCAAGATCGCTGTCATCGGTACGGGCGTCAGTGTCGACCACTCCGACCTGAAGCAACGAGTGCGCTCCGGCGCCGACTTCGTGCGCCGCACGAAGGACGGCTGGGCCCACGACCCGGTCGGCACCGGCACCCACGCGGCCGGCGTCATCGCCGGGGCGGACACCGGCAAGGGCATCATCGGCATCGCCGTCGACGCCGAGCTCGAGGTCTGCCAGGTCATGCCCGACGGCCACTTCAGCGACCTGATCGGCGCCCTGGACCACTGCGTCGAGCACGAGGTCGACATCGCCCACATCCAGGTGGCGACCCCGTACCCCTCGGCCCTGGTCTCCCGCAAACTCGCCGACGCCACCGCGGCGGGCATCGCCTGCATCGCTCCGGCGGGCGACAGCGGTGGACCGGTCTCCTTCCCCGCCTCGCTGCCCACCGTCTTCTCCGTGGGCGCTCTGGGTGCCTTCGGCACCTTCCCTCCCGACACCTCCCATGCCACCCACGTCGGGCCGCAGTTGAGCCCGGAAGGGCTGTTCGCCGCACCGTTCAGCTGCCATGGCCCCGGAGTGAACGCGGCCGCCCCCGGCGTTTCCGTTCTCTCCTGCTCCCCGGACGGCGGCTACACCGCCCTCGACGGCACCGGCACCGCGTCGGCCCACATCGCGGGCCTGGCCGCGCTCGTACTGGCCCACCACGAGGACTTCCACGGCCAGCTGCTGCCCCGCGGACCCGGCCGCGTACAGCACCTGTTCGGGACCCTCGCCGCCAGCTGCCGTCCACTGGCCGCACCGGGAACACTGGACGCGGCCCGTACCGGGAGCGGCCTGCCCGACGCTCTCACCGCCCTCGGCCTGGCCCTCGGCGCGCAGCTCGCCCCGGCCCTGTCTCCCTTCGCCCCCTCCATGACCGGGTAGACCCCTCTTACGACGGCGCAACACAAAGGGGCGTGAGGTCCGTCAGGACCTCACGCCCCTCTGCTCAGCGGATCAGCAGCTCAGCGCGTCAGCGCTT
The DNA here is from genome assembly GCF_044767525.1 of Streptomyces sp. NPDC101234. Lineage (NCBI taxonomy): Bacteria > Bacillati > Actinomycetota > Actinomycetes > Kitasatosporales > Streptomycetaceae > Streptomyces > Streptomyces sp. NPDC101234. The sequence continues at coordinate 2,030 of NZ_JBIWOA010000004.1, forward strand.
GTTGCCGCGGTACGACTCCAGGTAGCCGCCCGCCGGGGTGCCGACGCCGGTCACGTCGTCGTAGCCCTTCACCGCGGACAGGGAGCTGTCCTTGCCGAGGCTGCGGACCGAGGTCAGCAGGCCGTTGGTGGCGTCGTGGCCGTTGGCGAAGTCGACGCGGGCTTCCGCGAGGCCGGAGCCCGTCGGGTTGTCCGTGACGTCGTGGTACGCCTTCGTGCCGAACTTGGAGTAGATCAGCGGGTTGGCGAAGCCGATCGCCGTGCCGCCGCGTGCCTCCTGGGCCAGGGCCTGGACCGCGGCGATGACCGGCGCGGCCAGCGACGTGCCGCCGATGCGGTACTCGCTGTACGCCTCGGTGCCGTCCGCCTGGGTCTGGGTCTGACCGACCTTGAAGCCGGTGTTGGGGTCGGCGATCGCCGAGATGTCCGGGACCACGCGGTTGCCGGTGGCGCTGTTGGCCTTCGCGAGGGAGTCCGGGACGACGCCCTTCTGGTAGTACGGCTCGTTCACCGTCTTGCTGGTGCCGCCGCCCGCGCCCGAGGTGAAGGCGCCGGGGAAGTTGGTCCAGCTCTTGCCGTCGGCCGACAGCGAGGCCTTCTCGGTGCCCCAGCCGGTCTCCCACAGGTACTTGTCGCCCTTGCCGACGGCCAGGGACGTACCGCCGACCGCGGTCACCCAGGCCGAGTTGGCGGGGGTGTCGACCTGCTTCGTACCGGTGTTGGCGACCTCGTCGCCGTTGTCACCGGAGGAGAAGTAGAAGCCGATGCCCTGCACCGCGCCCAGCTGGAAGACCTGGTCGTAGGCGGCGGCGAGGTCCGGGGTCTGGTTGGCCTCGATGTCGCCCCAGGAGTTGGAGACGATGTCGGCCAGGTGGTTGTCGACGACCTTGCTGAGCGCGTCGAGGAGGTCGTTGTCCTGGCAGGACGCGGCGCCCACGTAGGTGACGTCGGCGTCCGGCGCGACCGCGTGCACGGCCTCGACGTCGAGGGTCTCCTCGCCGTACCAGCCGGAGGCGTCGCACTCGGTGGCGCCGGTGTTGGTGTAGTTCGCCGGCAGCACCTGGTGCAGCTGGCTCGTCTTCCACGTGGCGTCGCCGTGCGCCTTGGCGTAGGTGCCGGCGTCGAAGGCGATGGTCGGCGAGGCGAACGCGTCGGTGATCGCGACGCGCACGTGCTTGCCGGTGTACTTGCCGGCGCCGTAGGCGGCCCGCAGCTGCTTGCCGGTATAGCCCTCGACCGCGTACGGGATCTTCGAGCCGTACGCGTCCGGCAGCGTGGTCGCGATGTTCGAGCCGTAGTACGACGAGAACGGCCCGGAGTTCTTGAACACGGTCGCCGGGGGCGGCAGCGTGTCGTCGTGCGTCGACTTGTGCGGCGCGTTGTCCAGGCCGGTGACGGTCAGGACGGCGGAGCTCACGGCGGCAGGCACCGACGCGGTCTTCGCCGGGGCGTGGTAAGTCTTCGAGCCCTTGGCGTAGTTGTGCAGCTGGGTGCCGAACGCCTGCTCGACGGCGGACACGTCGCCGGAGACGGCGATGTAGTGCTGGGTGACCGCGGTGACCTGCAGACCGGACGCGGTCAGCCAGGACTTGACGGCCTTCACCTGCGCCTTGGTGGCGCCGTAGCGGGCCTGGATCTGCTTGGCGGTCAGGTACTTGCCGTACAGCGGCGAGCTCGGGTCGGACACCGCCTTCGCGTAGGCCGCGAGGCCCTTGGCGTCCTGGCCGGCCAGGTAGACCCGGGCCTTGACCTGCGCGCTGTCGGAGGTGGCGCCCTTGTCCGCCTTGGCCGTGGCCCAGGCGGGCTTGGTGCCCGCCAGGGCGTCACGGGCCGGGTTGTCCGCGGCGTGCGCCGCGGGTATGCCGAGCGCGAGCGCACCGGCGATCATCGGCAGTGTCGCTGCCATGCTCACGCTGGCCCGCACCTTGGCACGGTTCGATCTCATACTGCCCCCTGCTATGCGGTTCGTCGCATGGAGTGGTCGGTCGTACGTGATCACCAGGCGGCCAGCGGCGGAACGGCCCATGAATCGATCACGTGGTGGACGCCACTCTTTCGATGAACTGTTCATGCCAGGGGAATGAAATTACCAAGGAAGCCCCAAGTGGGCGTTGGTTAAGGGTATTTGACCGGATTTCGACGGTGCGTGGAACGTTACGGATCGATTGCGATTGTCGGCAAGCCCTTGCGGTGCAGCTAAGTCGACAAATCCCCCTGCTGGTACGGCCGTTCAGTCGCGCGGCTGCGCGCCCCGCTCCTTCAGCATCTGCTTCATCGCCGCCAGCTCCGACTGTTGCGCGTCCACCATGCCCTGGGCGAGGTTCTTCTCCACCTCGACGGTGCACTTGGACACACAGCCCTCGGCCATGTGGATACCGCCCTTGTGGTGGTCCGTCATCAGCTGCAGATAGAAGATCTCCGCCTGCTTGCCGTTCAGGGTCCCCAGCTTCTTCAACTCCGTGTCGGTCGCCATGCCCGGCATCAGCGAACCGTCCCCGCGCTCGGGCATGTCACCCATGCCCATCCAGGACATCGGCGGCTTCGCCGACACCTTCGGCAGGTCCCACAGATCCAGCCAGCCCAGCAGCATGCCGCGCTGGTTGGCCTGCGTCTGCGCGATGTCGTAGGCGAGCCGCCGCACTTCGGTGTCGGTCGTGCGGTCGCGGATGATGTACGACATCTCCACGGCCTGCTGGTGATGCACGGCCATGTCCCGCGCGAACCCCGCGTCCGCCCCCTCGGCGCTCGGGACGCTCGGGCCGCCGCCACCGCTGCCGTCCTCGGCGACCGCGTAGGTGATCGCGCCGGCCGCGACCAGCACCGCCGCCGTGGCCCCGGCGATCCAGCCGATGTGCTTCTTCACGTCACATCGTCCCGCCCGTGCAGGAGGCACCCGGCTCCGGGGTCTGCTTGCCCTGCACATACGTCTCGAAGAACTTCGCGACCTTCGGGTCGGCGGCGCTCGTCACGCTCAGCTGGTGGCCCCACGCCGACAGCTCGATCGGGGAGGTCTGGTTCGTGTACGGGCTCATCAGCGAGTACGGCGTCTGCTTCACCTTCGCCGCCAGCGTGGCCACGTCGGCCTTGCTCGCCTTGTCGGTGTACGTCACCCAGACCGCACCGTGCTCCAGGGCGTGCACGGCGTTCTCGTCCTTCACCGCCTTGGGGTAGACGTCGCCGTTGCAGTTGAGCCACACCGGGTTGTGGTTGCCGCCGACCGGCGGGTGCATCGGGTAGCTCACGGTCCCGGTGACGTGGGTGCGGGAGAGCTTGCCGGTCCAGGTCCGTACGCCGTCGCTGCCGGTCACGAAGTGTCCGGAGTCCCCCGAGCTGCCCTTCGCGTCGCTGGAACTGTCGCTCTTGTTCGACTGCGAGCGGACGAGCACCACACCGCCGACGATCAGACCGGCGACCACCACCGTGCTCGCGGTGATGGTGAGGATCCGGTTGCGGCGCTCGCGGGCACGCTCCGCGCGCCGCATCTCCTCTATGCGTGCCTTGCGTTCGGCGTTGCCGGCCTTGTTCTTCGCGGAACCCATGAGGTGTGTCCTTCTGGGGGGAAAGGGACGTGGACGGTGGGGCTCACTGATCGTAATGGGGGAGATGGGGTCGTCCGTAGGGAGGGAGCGGGAAAGAGCGGTAAAGAGCCGGGATCCGACAGGAAACCGATAATTTGAATGCCGGATGTGTATTACCTACCCTGGCCGGTATGCGGCTGTTGCGCTCCACCGACCTCGCCCTGCGGCTCCTGATGCGGCTCGCCGTCGCCGACGGGGCCAGCCCGGCGACCCGCGAGGTCGCGGCGGACATGGACGTGCCGTACACGCACGCGGCGAAGGTTGTCGCCGAACTGCAGCACCTCGGGCTGGTCGACGCCCGGCGCGGCCGGGGCGGCGGGCTCACGCTGACCGAGAAGGGCCGTACGGCCTCGGTGGGCGCGCTGGTGCGGAGGTTCGAGGGCGACGGCGACGTGGTCGACTGCGACGGCACGGCCACCAATGCCACCCCGTGCCCCCTCAACTCCGCGTGCCGCCTGCGCGGGGCCCTGCGCCGGGCCCAGGAGGCGTTCTACGCCGCGCTGGACCCGGTGACGGTGGCGGACATGGTGGCGGAGCCGACGGGGCCGTTGCTGCTCGGTATTTCCAAGAGGCCGGGCGCGGTGTAGGCGCCTATGGGGGTGCCGCGGTCCGCCGTTCGCGGCTGCTGCGCCGTCGTGGCTGGTCGCGCAGTTCCCCGCGCCCCTACGGGGCGCTCAGGCCGCTGCCAGCCAGAGGTCCGGGCCGAACACCTCGTAGTGGATGTCGGCCGGGGAGACGCCCTTGTCGAGCAGCTGGGTGCGGATCGCGCGCATGAAGGGGAGCGGCCCGCACAGGTACGCGCGCGTGCCCGGCGCGACATCGACATCGGCGAGATCCACCAGACCGGTGCGGGTGCCGGGCTCGGCGTCGCGCTCGTAGAAGAAGTGGACGCCCGCGTCCGGCAGCTTCGCGGTGTACGACGTGTGGTCCGCGCGCAGCGCGTGGTCGGCGGGGGAGCGGTCGCCGTGCACGACCGTCACCGGGGCGCCGTGACCGTCGGCCGCGAGCGCGGCCAGCATCGCCACCATCGGGGTGACGCCGATGCCGGCGGAGGCGAGCAGCAGGGGCCGGTCGGCGGCGTCACCCAGGACGAGGTCGCCGTACGGCTCGGAGAGCTCCAGGACGTCACCCACCTGCACGCGCGCGTGCAGGTGCTGGGAGACCTCGCCGTCGGGCGTGGCGGTGTCGCCCTGCACCCGCTTGACGCTGAACTGGCGGACCGACTCGCCCGGCGCGCCGGAGAGGCTGTACTGGCGTATCTGGCGGGCGCCGTCCGGGAGCGTGACGCCCACGGACACGTACTGCCCGGCCCGGAAGCCGCGCACCGCCGTCCCGCCGTCCACCGGCCGGACCCGGAAGGTCGTGACGTCGGCCGTCTCCGTGATCCGCTCGACGACCTCCCAGGGCCGCAGGCCGGGCTCGCCGCTCTCCTCGTAGAGCCGCTTCTCGATGGCGATGAGGGCGTTCGCCATCAGCCAGTAGACCTCGTCCCAGGCCGCCGCGACCTCGGGGGTCACGGCCTCGCCGAGCACCTCGACGATGGCGGCGAAGAGGTGCTCGTGGACGACGGCGTACTGCTCGGGGGCGACGCCGAGAGAGGCGTGCTTGTGGGCGATGCGCCCGAGCATCGCGTCGGGCCGCTGGTCCGGGTGGTCCAGCAGGTGCGTGGCGAACGCGGCGATGGAGCCGGCGAGGGCCTGCCGCTGGGTGCCGGCGGCCTGGTTGCCCCGGTTGAAGAGGTTGCGCAGCAGCTCGGGGTGGGCGGCGAAGAGCCGGGCGTAGAAACGCTCGGTGATCTCGCCGATGGCCGCGCCGACGGCGGGGAGGGTGGCGCGGACGGTGACTGCGGACGGCTCGGACAGCATCGGGGCTCCTTGTGGCTCGGCTCGGCGCGGACTCGGCCGGGCGGCTCGACACCTCGACGCTATTAAAACTTGCATCTGAGATTCAAATTTAAGGACCGTGGTCTCCGTCACTAGGAACTGAGATCGGCCATTACGGATGTCGCTGCGAGCAGGCAAGATGGGCGGCAGGGCGGTACACCTGCCGTATGTGAGCCGTTCAGGCCGAGGACGCCGGAGCGATCAAGGTCCGCAACGCGCATGAAATGCTGTTGTGGTGTGATGCTCGGGTGCCCGACCGCTCTCCCGTGGGACCGGGAGTACGCGGCCTGACCAGCAAGGATGGGGAAGCGGAAGATGGACAAGCAGCAGGAGTTCGTGCTCCGGACCTTGGAGGAGCGCGACATCCGGTTCGTACGCCTGTGGTTCACGGACGTGCTGGGCTTCCTCAAGTCCGTCGCCGTGGCCCCGGCGGAGCTGGAACAGGCCTTCGACGAGGGCATCGGCTTCGACGGCTCGGCGATCGAGGGCTTCGCCCGGGTCTACGAGTCCGACATGATCGCCAAGCCGGACCCGTCCACGTTCCAGGTGCTGCCGTGGCGCGCCGAGGCCCCCGGCACGGCGCGGATGTTCTGCGACATCCTGATGCCCGACGGCTCCCCGTCCTTCGCGGACCCCCGCTACGTCCTGAAGCGCGCCCTGGCCCGCACCTCGGACCTGGGCTTCACCTTCTACACCCACCCCGAGATCGAGTTCTTCCTCCTGAAGGACCGCCCGCTCGACGGCACGCGCCCCACCCCCGCCGACAACTCGGGCTACTTCGACCACACCCCGCAGAACATCGGCATGGACTTCCGCCGCCAGGCGATCACCATGCTGGAGTCGATGGGCATCTCGGTCGAGTTCTCGCACCACGAGGGCGCGCCGGGCCAGCAGGAGATCGACCTGCGCTACGCGGACGCGCTCTCCACGGCCGACAACATCATGACGTTCCGGCTGGTCATGAAGCAGGTGGCGCTGGAGCAGGGCGTCCAGGCGACGTTCATGCCCAAGCCCTTCTCGGAGCACCCGGGCTCGGGCATGCACACGCACCTGTCCCTCTTCGAGGGCGACCGCAACGCGTTCTACGAGTCGGGCGCGGAGTTCCAGCTCTCCAAGGTCGGCCGCTCCTTCATCGCGGGCCTGCTGAAGCACGCCGCCGAGATCTCCGCGGTCACCAACCAGTGGGTGAACTCCTACAAGCGCATCTGGGGCGGCTCCGAGCGCACCGCCGGCGCCGGCGGCGAGGCCCCCTCGTACATCTGCTGGGGCCACAACAACCGCAGCGCGCTGGTCCGCGTCCCGATGTACAAGCCCGGCAAGACGGGCTCGGCGCGGGTCGAGGTCCGCTCCCTGGACTCCGGCGCGAACCCGTACCTGGCCTACGCTCTCCTCCTGGCCTCCGGCCTCAAGGGCATCGAGGAAGGCTACGAGCTCCCGCCGGGCGCCGAGGACGACGTCTGGGCCCTCTCCGACGCGGAACGCCGCGCGATGGGCATCGAACCCCTCCCGCAGAACCTCGGCGAGGCCCTCACCCTGATGGAACGCAGCGACCTGGTCGCCGACACCCTGGGCGAGCACGTCTTCGACTTCTTCCTGCGCAACAAGCGCGCCGAGTGGCACGAGTACCGCTCCGAGGTCACCGCATTCGAACTGCGGAAGAACCTGCCGGTGCTGTAGGGCTGTCGGGGTTTTCGCAGGCGGGGTCAGTGCTCCAGGAGCACCGACCCCGCCCGGCGTCATGGGGTGCGCCGTCCTGATGACCCTGACGGACATAGCGTGTGATCTTGTGAAGATTCGCACATTTATCCACCTGGCTGTTGTTCCCCGACAGAAGGGTGGTTCTCCATGCCCCAGCAGCACGTGCGCCTCGCCGGAAGCGAGCGACCGCGCCCCACCAGGTCCGTGGCGATCGCGGATCCCGTCGACCCGAACGAGGAGATCGCGGTCACCGTCTCCCTGCGCAACGCGGGAAAGAACGACAACCCGCAGGAGCGCCGCGCCGACGCGGAGAAGGTGAAGGAATCCCTCGGCCAGTACGGCCTGAGGGTGACGGACGAGCGTCTCGAGGTCGGCAGCATCGAGATGACGGGGAAGGCGAAGGACCTCAACCGCGCCTTCAAGACCGAACTGCGGCTCTACCACAGCGAGCGGCAGGGCGTGTTCCGCGGCCGGGAGGGTGAGCTCCAGATCCCCGCCGACCTCGACGGCATCGTCGCCGGTGTCTTCGGCCTGGACAAGCGCCAGGTGGCCCGGCGCCGGGTGTTCCCCGGATCGGGTGATCACGGATCGTTCACACCGCGGAACCTGGAGGAGCATTACCAGTTCCCGGAAGGCGCCGGTGAGGGCCAGAAGATCGCCATCCTTGAGTTCGGCGGCTGTTACTTCGACGACGACACCGACACCTTCTGCCGGAACAACGGGCTGACCTCGCCGCCGGTGCAGATCGTGCCCGTGGGGTACACGCCGCCGCGCAACGCGCAGGACCTCCAGCGGCTCTCCCCGACGGACCTGAGCAACGCGCTGGAGATCGCGGGCGAGGTCATGATGGACGTGCAGATCATCGTCGGTCTGTGCCCCGAGGCGGACATCTCGGTCTACTTCGCCGACTTCGACCAGAAGGGCTGGATCGATCTGCTCGACCGGATCATCATGGACGAGCCCGTGACGGTGTCGGTCAGTTACGGCCTGGCCGAGGACGACCCGAACTGGTCCCTCCTGGGGCGCGACGAGATCGACCGGCGCCTCGCCGCGGCGGCGGACAAGGGCATCACCGTCTGCGTCTCCTCGGGCGACGACGGCTCGGGCGACCAGATGGACGACGACCGCTGCCACGTGGACTTCCCGGCGTCCAGTGCCCACGTGCTCAGCGTGGGCGGCACCATGATCATGGAAGCCGGCCAGGAGACCTCCTGGTGGATCTCACCCGGTGACCGCAGCGGCGGCGGCGGAGCGACCGGCGGCGGAGTGAGCGACATCTTCGACCGGCCCACCTGGCAGAAGGTCAAGGTCACCTCCCTCAACCCGAAGCCCACCAAGGACGGCCGGGTGGTCCCGGACGTCGCCGCGCTGGCGGGGCCGCCCTGGTACCAACTGACGCTCCAGGGCGAGACCCAGCTCAACGGCGGCACCAGCGCGTCCACCCCCCTGTGGGCCGCCCTCGTCGCCCGCGTCAACGCCCTGCTGCCCGTCGCCAAGCAGCATCGCTTCCTCACCCCGCTGCTTTACGGCACCGGCACCAACAGCAAGCCGGTCGGCCAGCACGTCTGCCAGGACATCGCCCTCGGTCACGACAACCGTTCGACGCCGTTCCCCGGCCGGGGCTACAAGGTCCAGCCCGGGTTCGACGCGGTGACCGGCTTCGGCGTGCCCGTCGGAATCGAGCTGCTCAAGATGCTGGAGACCATCTGAGACGATCTGACACCGTCCGGCTCAGCGGACATACGCAGGGGAGACCGCGGAGACACTGATCCGCTGCGGTTTCCCCGTGCCGTCCGCCGGGAGTTCGTACAGGTCTGCCCCGTAGTCGCCAGGCATGGCGTAGACGACCGTGTGCGTGTCCTTCCATACCGCCTGGTCGTCCACGCTCCGGGGCTCCGCCAACGGGGTCTCGCGCATCGTCCTGAGGTCCAGGACGTACAGGTGCCACGGGGCGTCCTTGGGGAGGCCCTTCACCCGCTTCTTGTACGCGATACGCGTGCCGTCGGGGGAGAGGGACGGGCATTCGACGTTCTGGTGGAGGGTGGTGAGGGTGCGAGTGCGCAGGTCGCCCCGGACCAGATAGGTCGAGCCCTTCGTCGCCAGCGTCGCGTAGAAGGTGTCGTCGTCCGAAGCGAACGTCACGCCCCAAAAGTTGACGTCCGCAGCCTGATAGGCCTTGCCGTCCTTGCGGATGCGGAACGCCTCCAGCGACGGGATGTAGGCGCCCGTGCGGGTGTCGACTATCGCCGTGCGCGTCGAGAAGTTCGTGCCCGCGTAGGAGTCGCCTCCGACGAACGCCGTCCAGGCCGCGTAGCGGCCGGACGGGGAGACCCGGGCCCGGGAGGGGATGCCCGGGACGTCGTAGTGGGCCGTCGTGTGCAGCTTCGCGTCCAGGATCAACGCGCGGTAGGTGTCCGAGACCGGGCCGTGGACCGCCTGGAGGCAGACGCCCGTGCCCGAGGCGGCGTAGAAGCGGAGGCACTTGACGCCGGAGGCGGTGCGGGGGCCGGACGGGGCGGACGCCGGGGTCGTGGTCAGTTCGTCGCGGTGCGGGCCCCACGCCATGTTGCGGAAGATCATGCGGCCCGGGGCCGTGAGGGTCACCGTTCCCGGTGTGATCTTCGGGCCGCCCGCCTGGGTATGGTCACGGCGCTCCGCCCGTGCGGACGCGTGCAGCACGGAGGCCAGGGCTATCGCCGCCAGGACGGCCAGCGCCGAGGCGAGGATCAGGATGCGGGACCTCAGGGTCATACGGCTGTCTCCCGGGAGGGGCGGAAGGTGAGTGCGTATGCGGCGCAGACCGCCAGCGCCGCCGTCGACGCCAGCAGTGCCGTACGGTCACCCCACAGCGTCCACGCCGCGCCGAACGCCAGCGAGCAGGCGAAACGCGCCCCCGCCTGCCCCGTCTGGACCAGCGCCAGGCCCGACGAGCGCAGCGCCTGGGGCACGCTGTCCGACGCGACCGCCATCAGCACCCCGTCGGTCGCCGCGTAGAACGTGCCGTGCAGCGCCAGTACCGCGTACGGCAACCCCGTACCGTGCCAGGACGTGAGCAGCAGCGCGTAGGCCAGGAGCAGGGCGCAGTGGCCGGCCAGGAAGACGCGCCAGCGGCCCCAGCGGTCGGCCAGCCGGCCCAGGGGCACGGCCAGCAGGAGGAAGGCCGCCGCCGTGCCGAGCGGGAGCAGAGGGAACCAGCCGTCGGGGACGTCGAGGCGCCGTTGCAGCAACAGGTACACGAAGGAGTCGCTCACCGTCGCGAGGCCCAGGAGCAGGGCGCAGACGGTGATACGGCGCAGGCCACGGTCGGACAGGAGGCCCAGGGCCGCTCGCAGTGTGGGGCGCGCATCCGCTGCGGGGCGCGCATCTGCGGCAGCCGTCCGGGAGCGTTCGCCCGGTGCGGACGTTTCGGAGTGGCCGCCCGGTGCGGACGTTCCGGAGCGGCCGTCCAGTACGGACGTTCCGGAGCGTTCGCCCGGTGCGGACGTCCCGGAGCGTTCGCCCGGTACGAACAGCACCAGGACCAGCACGCCGAGCACCGCCACGCAGAAGCTCACCGTGAACACCGCGTCGTAGCCGTCCACCGTCGCCCGGAGGATGAGGAACGCGGCCAGGGGGCCGAGCAGGGCGCCCGCCGTGTCCATCGCGCGGTGGACGCCGAAGGCGCGGCCGCGGCTCTCCGGGGTGCTGGAGAGCGAGATCAGGGCGTCCCGGGGAGCCGTGCGCAGGCCCTTGCCCGTGCGGTCCGCCGCCAGGATCAGGCCGATGGGGGTGAGGGCGTGGGCGATCAGCAGCAGGGGTTTGCAGAGTGCCGAGAGGGCGTAGCCCGCGCCGGCCACCCACTTGTGGCGGCCGCCGCCCCGGTCGGCCAGGTGGCCGCCGACCAGTCGTACGACCGCCGAGAAGCCGTTGTAGACGCCGTCCAGGAGGCCGAAGCCCAGCGGGGACAGGCCAAGGCCCGTCACCAGGTACAGCGGGAGGACCGCCGTCACCATCTCGGAGGAGACGTCCGTGACCAGGCTGACCGTGCCGAGGGCGAGGACGGTGGGGGCGATCGTGGAGCGGTACCGCCCGGCCGTCGCGGGCCGGGCGGTACCTTCCACGGACGCCGCCGGAGTGCTCGCGCGGCTGTCCGCTACGTACACGTCAGGACGTCCAGATCCCGGTGATGTCGGAGGCGGACGCCGCGTTGCCCGCGTGCGCGGTCAGGCCCTGGCTGTCCTCCAGGGTGCGCAGCAGGTCGTAGTGGTCGTAGGAGGTGGAGGAGGAAGAGCCGGCGGTGACGGGCTGGCCGTAGAGGACCGTCGGGATGCGGTTGCCGGCGAGCCGGTTGTCCTCGTCCATGGTGACGACCAGCAGGCTGTTGTGGGTCTTGGCCCAGGTGGCGTACGCGCCCAGGTTGTTCTTCAGCCAGGTGTCACCGGTGGACACCGAGCAGTCGTGCATGTCGCTGCACAGGTTGGGGGTCACGAAGGACAGCTGGGGGAGGGTGGTGTAGTCGGTCGGGAACTGGGCGAACGTCTTCGCGGACGACGTCGGTACGTTGCTGAAGCCGAACCACGGGTTGTGCTTCTGCGCGTAGTTGCCGCTGCTGCACGTGGTCGAGCCCTGGCTGGGCAGGGTCTCGTTGTAGCTGGCCCAGGTGCGGCCGGCCGCGAGCTGCTCGGAGGCGAGGTTGGCGGCGGAGGAGAAGCCGGGCGTGACGCAGCTGTCGTCGGTGATGCCCTGGGTGGAGCCCGAGAACATCGCGTAGTAGTTGGGCTGGCTCGGGTGGGTCTCGGCGTACATCTGGGTCAGGTTGGCGCCGCCGGAGACCAGCGAGTTGATGTACGGGGCGCTGGAGGAGCCGATGACCTGGCTGTACGCGTGGTTCTCGAAGACCACGACGATCACGTGGTCCGGGGCCGGTACGGCACTCGCGGCGTGCGCGGACGTGCTGCCGAACCCGGTCCACAGGCCGACCGCGGCCGCGGTGAAGGCGGTCGCGGACGCCACTGCCGTACGGGCTCGGCGCAGCATCCCTGAACGTGCGGAACTGCCGGACACATCAACCTCCGTGCTGGAGATGGGGAGGGGTGGGGGGTGGTGCCGGTGCGGACTGAGCATGCGCACGCCAATAATCCCTCGCCCCACCGCACCTGACCAGACGGATGAAGAGCGGGTGAACGGCAAGAGCGGCCGAACCGCGAGATTGCGTGGACTACTCCCACTTCGTCTGGCTGAACGGCTCCCCCTTGCCGAAGCCGAGCACCTTGCGCGGCCGCACCGCGAAGACCAGGGCCCGGCCCGGGCCGTGCCGGAAGTGGCCGTCCGCCACCTCGTAGTGCCAGAACGGGCCGTACTTCGCCTCCCAGGCCGCCGCCAGCTCGTGCAGCCGCTCGTCGTCGGCGACCCGCACCGCCTCGCCCTCGACGGTGACGTCGTACCCCTCGGTCCAGCTGTTGGTGCCGGTCGTCAGGACGACATACGGGTTCCCGGCGAGGTTGAGCGCCTTGCGCTCGCCGGGGCCGGTGCCGAAGTGCAGCGCCCCGTCGTGCCACACCGCGAGGAGCGGAGTGACATGCGGGCGCCCGTCCGGCCGTACCGTCGAGATCCAGAACAGTTCGGATTCCGTCAGTACCTTCTCCGCCTCGGACCAGTCGTGCGCCGAGGTGCCCTCGCTGCTGTAGCGGGCGTCCAGCACGCCCTGGGGTTCACGCATGATGCCTCCCCTAGCCGTTTACCCGTACAGACCGCGATCCCACGTGAAACTCATCGGTGCTCGTGACAGCCCCTGCGGTTAGGCTCTGGCGTGGACGACCTTGATCCGATTCCCGTTCCGAGGGGAGGCCGCGGATGACGCCGGGGCGCAGGAGCAGCACCTTCACGCGACTGCTACGGCACGGCTTCACCGATGCCTCGGCCGCCGAGCGGCTCCTCGACAGCCCCGAGCTGGCACCCGTCCGGGACGACCCGTTCCTCCTGGAGGCACTCGGTGCCACCGCCGACCCGGATCTCGCCCTGCACGGTCTGGTACGGCTCGTGGAGGCCCAGTCCGGCCACACCGCCCGCCAGGAACTCCTCGACACCCTGATAGCGGCCAAGCCGCTGCGGGACCGGCTGCTCGGTGTCCTCGGCGCCTCCGCCGCCCTCGCCGACCACCTGGCCCGGCACCCGCGCGACTGGGAGGCCCTGGTCACCTACGAGCCCCGGGACCTGCACCCGGGCGTGGCGGAGTTCGAACGCGGCCTGGCCGAGGCCACCGACCCGATCTCCCTCCGGGTCGCCTACCGGCGCTGTCTGCTGTCCATCGCCGCCCGGGACGTGTGCGGCACCACCGATGTCGCCCAGACCGCCGCCGAACTCGCCGACCTGGCCACCGCCACCCTGCGCGCCGCCCTCGCCCTCGCCGAGAAGGCCGCGCCCGAGGACGCCGCCGTCTGCCGGCTCGCGGTGATCGCCATGGGCAAGTGCGGCGGCCACGAGCTGAACTACGTCTCCGACGTCGACGTCATCTTCGTCGGTGAGGCAGCCGACGGCGCGGACGAGAGCAAGGCGCTGCGGTCCGCCACCAAGCTGGCCTCGCACATGATGCGGATCTGCTCGGAGACGACGGTGGAGGGGTCCATCTGGCCCGTCGACGCCAACCTCCGCCCCGAGGGCCGCAACGGCCCCCTCGTCCGCACCCTCAGCAGCCATGTCGCCTACTACCAGCGCTGGGCCAAGACCTGGGAGTTCCAGGCCCTGCTCAAGGCCCGCCCGGTCGCCGGCGACCTCGACCTGGGCGCGGAGTACGTCGCCGCGCTCGACCCCCTGGTCTGGAAGGCCGCCGAGCGCGACAACTTCGTGGTCGACGTGCAGAAGATGCGCCGCCGGGTGGTGGAGAACATTCCCGCCGCCGAGATCGACCGCGAGCTCAAACTCGGCCCCGGCGGTCTGCGGGACGTCGAATTCGCCGTGCAGCTGCTGCAGTTGGTGCACGGCCGGGCCGACGCCTCACTGCGCAGCGGTACCACCCTGGACGCCCTGCAGGCGCTGGCGGCCGGCGGTTACGTGGGCCGCGCCGACGCCCTCCAGCTCGACGACGCCTACCGCTTCCTGCGTTCCATGGAACACCGCATCCAGCTCTACCGGCTGCGCCGCACCCACCTCGTCCCCGAGGACGAGGCCGACCTGCGCCGCCTCGGCCGCTCGCTCGGCCTGCGCACCGACCCGGTGAACGAGCTGATCCGCGAGTGGAAGCGGCACACGGGCGTCGTACGGCGCCTGCACGAGAAGCTCTTCTACCGCCCGCTGCTCGACGCCGTCGCCCAACTCGCCCCCGGCGAAGCCAGGTTGAGCGCCGAGGCGGCCCGGGAACGCCTTGAGGCCCTCGGCTACACCGACCCGGCCGCCGCCCTGCGCCACCTGGAGGCCCTCGCCTCCGGCGTCACCCGCAAGGCCGCGATCCAACGCACCCTGCTGCCCGTCCTGTTGGGCTGGTTCGCCGACTCCGCCGACCCGGACGCGGGTCTGCTGAACTTCCGCAAGGTGTCCGACGCCCTCGGCAAGACCCCTTGGTATCTACGGCTGTTGCGGGACGAGGGGGCCGCCGCGGAGAACCTCGCCCGGGTGCTGTCCGCCGGCCGCCTCGCCCCCGACCTGCTGATGCGCGCCCCCGAGGCGGTCGCCCTGCTCGGCGACGGTGACAGCTCGGGCCTGGAGCCGCGCGGTCGCGCCCACCTGGAGCAGGAGATCCTCGCCGCCGTCGGCCGCGCCGAGAACGCCGAGGACGGGGTACGGGCGGCGCGCGGTGTGCGCCGCCGCGAGCTGTTCCGTACGGCCGCCGCCGACATCGTCGACTCCTACGGCACCGAGACCAAGCCCGCCGAGGCCGACCAGGGCGCCCTGGTGGACCGGGTCGGCGCCGCGGTCTCCGACCTCACGGCGGCGACCCTGGCCGGCACACTGCGGGCCGTCGTCCGCGAAGGCTGGGGCGACACCCTGCCGACGCGGTTCGCGATGATCGGCATGGGCCGGTTCGGCGGGCACGAACTGGGCTACGGCTCCGACGCGGACGTCGTCTTCGTGCACGAGCCCAGGGAGGGCGTGGACGACCGGGAGGCGGCCGAGGCGGCGAACAAGGTGGTCGCCGAGATGCGCCGGCTGCTCCAGGTGCCCAGCGCCGACCCGCCGCTGCTCATCGACACGGATCTGCGCCCCGAGGGCAAGTCCGGACCCCTGGTGCGCACGCTCAAGTCCTACGAGGCGTACTACCGCCGGTGGTCCCTGGTGTGGGAGTCGCAGGCCCTGCTGCGGGCCGAACTCGTCGCCGGGGACGAGGATCTCGGGCGCCGGTTCATCGAACTGGTCGACCCGCTGCGGTATCCGGCGGAGGGGCTCGGGGACGAGGCGGTCCGCGAGATCCGGCGGCTGAAGGCACGGATGGAGTCGGAACGGCTGCCCCGCGGGGCCGATCCCAAGCTGCACACCAAGCTCGGGCCGGGCGGGCTGTCCGACGTCGAGTGGACCGTGCAGTTGCTGCAACTGCGGCACGGGTGGGCCGAGCCGGCGCTGCGGACCACCCGGACCCGGGAGGCGCTGGCCGCGGCGCAGGCGGTGGGGCTGCTGGGGGCCGAGGAGGCCGGGATACTGGATGAGGCCTGGGTGCTCGCCACGCGGGTGCGCAACGCCGTGATGCTGGTGCGGGGGCGGGCCGGCGACACGTTTCCCTCCGAGAGCCGGGAGTTGGCTGCGGTGGGGCGGTATCTGGGGTACGGGGACGGACATGCGGGGGACATGCTCGATGCGTATCGGCGGACTGCGCGTCGGGCCAGGGCCGTTGTGGATGAGCTCTTCTACGGGGCCTAGGGAGCAGCGGATCTCGGGGCGGTCGCTGTCTCGTTCTCGGCCGCGGGTGCGTGGGGGCTGGTCGCGCAGTTCCCCGCGCCCCTAAAGGGGCGCTGTGAGCAGCGTTCTTGCATGGTTCATCAAGCCCGTCAGGCCTACCTCGAAGGCTCGGTCCGCTCTGCCTGCGCCCACTGCTGCCAGGGCCTCGGCCAGGTGCGGGGTCGGTGTCTGTGCCGTCAGTTCCCACATCGTCTCCGGGGCCGCCAGGTCCAGTGCCGAGCCCAGGACCAGGTTCTCCAGGGCGATCAGCAGCGGCATCACGTCCGCCGGGGCGAAGCCCGCGGCCAGCAGCAGGGTGACCGCGCGCTCGTACTGCTCCAGGACCCGGGGTGCGCGCACCGGTGAGGTCATCAGGAGCGGGATCGTCCTCGGGTGGGCGGCGAACGCGGCCCGGTAGGAGCGGGCCCAGGACTCCAGCGCGGTGTCCCAGGGGGCCAGGTCCAGGGTCGTCGGGTCGATCGCGGACGCGACCCGCTCGCGCAGGAGCTCGACTATGCCGTCGCGGCCGTCCACGTGGTGATACAGCGAGCCGGCCTGCGTGCCGAGCCGCTTCGCGATCTGCGGGACGCTGAAGTCGCCCTGCTCGTCCACGAGTTGCAGCGCCGTCGTGGTGATCCGCTCCCGGTCGAGGAGCGGGGTGCGCGGCCGTCCCATCGGTGTGTTCTCCCCTGAAGGTGTGAAACGGGTCTTCCCGGATGTCCAGGAGGAGGCTACATTGCCAAAACCGAAAGGCTTTAGATTTACGGGTCCGGGGCAGTTCCTGCCCTGGTAGCGCCGGTCATCCCGCACGCCCGGAACCCTCCCGTCCGTCGCGCTCGAAGGGCTCCCCCTCCATGTCCGTCACCGCTCGCGAGGAGAGCACGCCACCCGCCGTGGCCACTCTCCGCTCCGGCTCGCTCGGCACCGCCGACATCGCCTTCTTCGTCATCTCCGCCGCCGCCCCGCTCACCGTCATGGCGGGCGTCGCCCCCCTCGCGGTCCTGCTCGGCGGCATCGGCGCCCCGGCCGGCTACCTCATCGCCGGCATCACCCTCGCCGTCTTCGCCGTCGGCTTCACCACCATGAGCCGGCACATCAGGAGCGGCGGCGCGTTCTACGCGTACATCACCCGCGGCCTGGGCCGCCCCGTCGGCATCGGCGCCGCGCTGCTCGCGCTGATCGGCTACAACGGCATGGAGATCGGCGTCTACGGCCTGCTCGGCAGCGCGGGCCGGGACACCGCGCAGGCCCTGTTCGGCATCGACGTCCCCTGGCTGCCGATCGCCCTCGCCGGGCTCCTCCTCATCGGCTACGGCGGCTACCGCTCCATCGAGTTCGGCGCCAAGGTGCTGGGCGTGCTGCTGCTCGCCGAGACCGGGATCCTCGTGCTGCTCGCGGGCGGGGTGCTGGTCAAGGGCGGCGCGCACGGACTGTCGGCCGCGTCCTTCGCCCCGGACCACGTCTTCGTCTCCGGCACCGCGGTCGTCCTGGCCTTCGCCTTCGCGGCCTTCACCGGCTTCGAGTCCACCGTCATCTACCGCCGCGAGGCCCGCGACCCCGAGCGCACGGTCCCGCGCGCCACCTACGTGGCCGTCGCGTTCCTCGGCCTCTTCTACGCCTTCATGGTGTGGATCGTCATCCAGGCCTTCGGCAACGCGGACGTCATCGCGGCCGCCGCCAAGGACCCCGGCGGACTCTTCTTCACCGCCATCACCACCTATGTCGGCGGCTGGGCGTCCGACCTGATGCACGTCTTCATCGTGACCAGCATCATCGCCTCGCTGCTCGCCTTCCACAACGCCATCAACCGGTACGGCCTCGCGCTCGCCGAGGAGGGCGTGCTGCCGAAGCGGCTGGGGACCGTCCACCCCCGGCACCGGTCCCCGTACATGGCCGGTGTCGCGCAGACCGTCGTCGGCCTGGTGGTCGTGTTCGGCTTCTGGGCGGCGGGCGCGGACCCGTACAACCAGCTCCTGCTGTGGGTCAACACCCCAGGAATGATCGGCCTGTTCGCGCTCCAGCTACTGGCCGCGATCGCCGTGCCCTGCTACTTCCGCCGGGTCCGGCACGAGGAGGGCACCCTGCGCACCGTCGTCGCCCCGACCGTCGCGGCCGTACTCCTCGCCACCGCCATAGGACTGGTCATCACCCATATCGACCTGTTCACCGGTGCCTCCACCACCGTCAACACCGTGCTGATCGTGATCGCGCCGGCCGTCTTCGTCGTGGGCCTCGGCCTCGCGTGGTGGCTGCGTCGCGAACGGCCCGCGGTGTACGCGGACTTCGCCGCGGAGCCCGCCGAATAGCCCTGCCGGCCGCCCGCCGAACAGCCCCGCCGGCCGCCTGTCGGACCCCCACGGACAAAGGAGTTCACCCCGTCATGACCGCCGCCCCCGACCTGATCCTCACCGGCGCCGAGGTCCGCACCCTCGACCCCGGCCGGCCGTACGCCACCGCCGTTGCCGTACGCGACGGGCTGATCGCCGCCGTCGGCGAGGACCGCGACGTACGCGACTGGCGGGGGCCAGGCACGGAGGTGGTGGCGCTGGCGGGCGCGCATCTGGTGCCCGGCTTGGTGGACGCGCACAGCCACCCGGTGTGGGGCCTGGACATGGCGACCGGCGTGGACCTGTCGGGGGTGACCGGCCTGGCGGGTCTGAAGGCGGCGCTGGCCGGTGCCGGGCGGATCGACGGATGGGTGATCGGCTTCGGACTCGACCACAACGCGTTCGAGGGCCGGCCCGTCGACCGGGCGCTCGTCGAGGACGTACTCGGCGGCGCGCCGGCCTTCCTGAGGCTCTACGACGGCCACTCCGCGCTCGCGACCGGCGCGGCGCTGGCCGCGGCGGGGGTGACGGGCGCGCGGGACTTCGAACAGCGGTCGGAGGTCGTGTGCGACGCCGGGGGGAGGCCCACCGGGCACCTCGTCGAGCACGCGGCGATGCAGCTGGTCGAGCGGGCGATGCCCCGCCCGTCGTACGCGGCCCGGCAAAGACGGCTGGTCGAACTCCTCGGCGCGATGGCGGCGACCGGGCTGACCGGGGCGCACGTCATGGACGCGGGGGACGCGGAGCTGGTCGGGGCGGTGGCCGAGGAGACCGTCCTGCCGTTGCGGCTGCGCTTCGCGCCCTGGTGCATGCCGGGGATCGACGAGGCCGGGCTGAAGGAGCTGGTCGCGGCGCAGGGGCGGGGCGGCCGGCACTGGGTGGTCGACGGGGTCAAGTTCTTCATGGACGGAACGGTGGAAGGCGGCACCGCCTGGCTGGAGCACGCGGACTGCCACGGGCAGGGGACGGAGGCGTTCTGGCCCGACCCCGAGGCGTACGGGGCCGCCGTACGGCGGCTGCACGCGGCCGGGGTGCGGACGGCGACACACGCGATCGGGGACGCGGCGGTACGCCATGTGCTGGACGTGGTGGCGGGGCTCGGGCCCGGTGGTGCGGGCCGGCACCGCATCGAGCACATCGAGACGGCGCCGGACGCGCTGCTGCCGCGGTTCGCGGAGCTGGGGGTGGCCGCGTCGATGCAGCCACCGCACACCGCGTACACCCGGGCCGACGGTACGGACGAGTGGTCCCGCCGGCTGGGCGCCGGCCGCGCCGGGCACGCCTGGCGTCTGCGCGACCTTCGCGACGCGGGTGCGACGGTCGCCCTGGGCTCGGACTGGCCGATCGCCCACTACGACGTACGCGTCGTCCTGGCCACCGCCCGCGCACCGAGGGGTGCGGCGTCGGCTCGGGCGGGCCTGACCGGCCTGGAAGCCCTGGAGGGCTGCACGAGCCACGCGGCGCGGGCGGCGGGCGAGGCGGAGACGGCGGGCCGCATCGCGGTGGGCCACCGCGCCGACCTGACGGCGTTCGCCCTGGACCCGGTCCGGGCACCCGCGGACGAGCTGGCGGAGACACCGGTAAGGATGACGGTGACCGGGGGCCACGTGGTTCACCGGGAAGAGTGACGGACTCCCGCCGAACCGAACAGGTTCCGGCACGGCCGGAGGGCACCGTCTCGGCCGAGCGGGGTCCGGCACCGCCGGATGACGCCGTCTCGGCCGAGCACCGTCGCGGCGGATCATAAGAGCCGACGTCCAGTAGCGAGCCCCGGTGCCTTCCAAACCGCCGGTCTCCCCGCAACCACAGGTCGTCTCCTCGAATCCGCCGGTCGCTCTGAAGCCTGCCGGTCTCCTCGAAGCCGTCGGTCATCCTTCTCCCGCCGCGGCGGTGCTCAGCCACGATGGTGTGGTCCGGCGGTGCCGGACCGGCCGTTTCCCCGAGCGGGTCGGCTCCAGCTGCCCGCTGTCAGCCGGTTGCGGCGTCCGCCTCCGGCCGGGGGAGTGGGTACGGCACGGCTCCGTACCAGAGCCGGGCCAGCGCGAAGCCGAAGGTCAGGCACAGCGTGCCGCCCACCGCGTCCAGCCAGAAGTGGTTGGCGGTCGCCACGATCACCAGCAGGGTCGTCGCGGGGTAGAGGAGGCCCAGCAGCCGTGCCCACGGCACCGACGCCAGGGCGAAGACCGTCAGGCCGCACCACAGGGACCAGCCGATGTGCATCGACGGCATCGCCGCGTACTGGTTGGACATGTGCTTCAGGTCGCCGGAGGCCATGGAGCCCCAGGTGTGGTGGACCGTCACCGTGTCGACGAAGCCGCCGCCCGCCATCAGCCGTGGCGGGGCGAGCGGGAACAGGTAGTAGCCGAGGAGGGCCACGCCCGTCGTCGCGAAGAGGGCGAGGCGGGCCGCCGCGTAGCGGCCGGGGTGGCTGCGGTAGAGCCACACCAGCACACCCAGCGTCACCACGAAGTGCAGCGTCGCGTAGTAGTAGTTTATGCCGATGATCAGCCAAGTCGCCGAGTTCACGGCGTGGTTGACCGACTCCTCCACGGCGATCCCCAGCCGGTGCTCGGAGTTCCAGATCCACTCCGCGTTGCGCAGCGCCTGCGCCTTCTGCTCCGGGACCGCGTTGCGGATCAGCGAGTAGATCCAGTAACTCACCGCGATCAGCAGGATCTCGAACCACAGCCGGGGCCGGCGCGGGGTGCGCAGCCGGCGCAGGAACCCCTCTGCTCCCTCACCCGTGACGGTCCGCGGAAGGGTCTGTTGTGCGCGACCTTCCGGCTCTGTCACGGTCGAGTCACTCATAGCCACAGAGTCTGCCAGAAAAGACGTATGCGACAGATCATCCCAAGGGTGGGATCACCGCGCATGTTCTACCGCAGGGGTTCTACAGCGGACGGAGTACCTCGCCGGAACTCAGGGACGGTTGCGGTCCCCGGGGGCCGACGCCGTTGAACCGCGTACCACCAGTTCCGGCATGAAGACGAACTCGCTGTGCGGGGCCGGCGTACCGCCGATCTCCTCCAGCAGGGTGCGCACCGCGGCCTGGCCCATCGCCGGCACCGGCTTGCGGATCGTGGTGAGCGGCGGGTCGGTGAAGGCGATCAGCGGGGAGTCGTCGAAGCCGACCACCGAGACGTCCCGGGGGACGTCGAGGCCGCGCTGCCGGACCGCCCGTATCGCGCCGAGGGCCATCATGTCGCTCGCGCAGACGATCGCCGTGCAGTTCCGGTCGATCAGGGCGGCGGTGGCCGCCTGGCCGCCCTCCAGGGTGTAGAGGGAGTGCTGGACCAGCTCACGCTCGATCACGTCCGCGGCCAGGCCCAACTGGTCCTGCACGGCCCGGACGAAGCCCTCGATCTTGCGCTGCACGGGGACGAAACGCTTGGGGCCCAGGGCGAGGCCGATCCGGGTGTGGCCCAGCGAGGCGAGGTGGGTGACGGCCAGCGTCATCGCGGCCCGGTCGTCCGGCGAGATGAACGGCGCCTGCACCTTCGGCGAGAACCCGTCCACCAGGACGTACGGCACGCCCTGCGCCCGCAGCCGCTCGTAGCGCTGCATGTCGGCGGTGGTGTCCGCGTGGAGCCCGGAGACATAGATGATGCCCGCGACCCCGCGGTCCACCAGCATCTCGGTCAGCTCGTCCTCCGTGGACCCGCCGGGCGTCTGGGTGGCGAGCACGGGGGTGTAGCCCTGCCTGGTCAGCGCCTGCCCGATGACCTGGGCCAGGGCCGGGAATATCGGGTTCTCCAGCTCCGGGGTGATCAGGCCGACCAGGCCCTCGCTGCGCTGCCGCAGCCGTACCGGGCGCTCGTAGCCGAGCACGTCGAGCGCGGCGAGCACGGACTGGCGGGTGGTGGCGGCGACGCCCGGCTTCCCGTTGAGGACCCGGCTGACGGTCGCCTCGCTCACCCCCGCCTGCGCTGCGATGTCGGCAAGCCGTGTGGTCACGGCACTGGACTGTACCGGTCGTATCTCTCCTTGCACACCAATCGGGCGCCTGATGCGGCCTGGGGGGCGGCCCGGGGCGGGCTGCTGCGTCATCGCACTCCCTCATGAAACGTGACAGCAAGAGCTTGCAGAGTCTTGCACAAGTGGCCCCCGTAGCGCTCTACCGCCGTAAACAAGCGTCTCACGGCGGTCGCCGACAGGTCACGCCCGGATAACTTCGGAGACTTCTTGCACTTTTTTTCTGCAAGGTCTTTCGCAAGGGTTGCATCGCTGTTACGTTCCCTGACGCCCGGCCGCCGCAGCAACGGCGCAGTCGGCACGACAGCGGGAACGGCGGACGGGGCCGCTCCCGCATCACACGGGCATAACCCTCAAGGAGAACTCATGCGGCGTGGCATAGCGGCCTCCGCGCTGGTGGCGTCCCTCGCCCTCACGGCGACGGCGTGCGGCGGGAGCGGTAGCGACAGCAAGTCGGACGGCCCGGTCACCATCACCTGGTGGGACACCTCCAACGCCACCAATGAGGCACCGACGTACAAGGCCTTGATCAGCCAGTTCGAGGCCGCCAACAAGGACGTCAAGGTCAAGTACGTCAACGTCCCCTTCGACCAGGCGCAGAACAAGTTCGACACCGCCGCCGGCTCCACCGGCGCCCCGGACGTGCTGCGTTCCGAGGTCGGCTGGACCCCCGCCTTCGCCAAGAAGGGCTACTTCCTGCCGCTGGACGGCACCGAGGCCCTGGCGGACAAGGACAAGTTCCAGTCCAGCCTGATCACGCAGGCCCAGTACGACGGCAAGACGTACGGCGTGCCGCTGGTCACCGACACCCTCGCGCTCGTCTACAACAAGGCGATCTTCGCCAAGGCCGGCATCACCACGCCGCCCAAGACCTGGGACGAGCTGAAGGCCGACGCCTCCAAGATCAACGCCAAGGAGAACGTCTACGGCTACTGGGGCTCCACCCAGGCCTACTACGCCCAGACCTTCCTCTACGGCGAGGGCACCGACACCGTCGACGCCTCCGCCAAGAAGATCACCGTCGACTCGGACGCCGCGAAGAAGGCCTACAGCACCTGGCTGAGCCTCTTCAAGGGCCAGGGCCTGCACAAGGCCGACACCACCGCCGACGCCTACGCCCACATCCAGGACGCGTTCGTCAACGGCCAGGTCGGCGCGATCATCCAGGGCCCCTGGGAGATCACGAACTTCTACAAGGGCAAGGCGTTCGCCGACAAGTCCAACCTCGGCATCGCCACGATCCCGGCCGGCTCCACCGGCAAGTCGGGCGCCCCGACCGGCGGCCACAACCTGTCGGTCTACGCCGGCTCGGACTCCGCCCACCAGAAGGCGGCCCTCAAGTTCGTCAACTTCATGACCTCCGCCAAGTCGCAGACTCAGATCGCCCTGAAGAACTCCACGCTGCCCACCCGCGAGGACGCCTACACCGCCGAGGTCAAGGCCGACCCGGGCATCGCCGGCTACCAGAGCGTGCTCTCCGCCGCCCAGCCGCGCCCCGCGCTGCCCGAGTACAGCTCCCTGTGGGGCCCGCTGGACATCGAGCTGCCGAAGATCGCCGGCGGCAAGGAGTCCCTCGACACCGGCCTGAGCAACGCCGAAGTGGCCATCGCCAAGCTGGTGCCGGACTTCAGCAAGTGACAAGCAAGTGACAGCCGTGGCCGCCGGATCCTCCTGCGAGCAGGGGACGGATCCGGCGGCCACCGGCCCGCGCCCAGCCGCTTCTCAGAGCCGTAGAACTTCCAGAAGGTGTCGAACATGACAGTCGCCATCGACCGCGCCACCGGCAAGCGCCGCGGTGACCGCGCGCCACGGCCCGGGCTGGGCCAGCGCCTCAAGCACAGCTACCAGAAGTACTGGTACGCGTACGCGATGATCGCCCCCGTGGTGATCGTCCTCGGCGTCCTCGTGCTCTACCCCCTGGTGTACGGCCTCTACCTGACGCTCACCGACGCCAACAGCCTCAACACCGCGCGCACGATCGGCGTCAACCACATCGACGCCACCTACAAGTTCATCGGCCTGGGCAACTACAAGGACATCCTGTTCGGCCCGCTGTCCTACGACCGCTTCTGGTCGCACTTCATCTGGACCGTCGTCTGGACGGCCCTGTGCGTCGCCCTGCACTACACCATCGGCCTCGGCCTCGCCCTGCTGCTCAACCAGAAGCTGCGCGGCCGGACCCTCTACCGGCTGCTGCTCATCGTGCCGTGGGCCGTGCCCACCTTCGTCACCGTCTTCGGCTGGCGCATCATGCTCTCCGACGGCGGCATCATCAACTCCTTCCTGCACATGCTGCATCTGCCGCAGCCGTCCTGGCTGGAGGACACCTTCTGGCAGCGGTTCGCCGCCATCATGGTCAACACCTGGTGCGGTGTGCCGTTCATGATGATCTCGCTGCTCGGCGGACTGCAGTCCATCGACGCCTCCCTGTACGAGGCCGCCGAGATGGACGGCGCGAGCGCCTGGCAGCGCTTCAGGTACGTCACCCTGCCGGGCCTGAGGTCCGTCAGCTCCACCGTCGTACTCCTCGGCATCATCTGGACCTTCAACCAGTTCGCCGTCATCTTCCTGCTGTTCGGCCCGACCTCGGCCCCGGACGCCCAGATCCTCGTCACCTGGGCCTACTACCTCGGCTTCGGACAGCAGCCGCGCGACTTCGCGCAGTCGGCCTCCTACGGCATCCTGCTGCTGGCCGTCCTGATCGTCTTCACCTCGTTCTACCGCCGCTGGCTGAACCGCAACGAGCAGCAGCTCGCGATCTGAGGCAGGAGTTCCCATGAGTACGACCACTGTCGAGACCTCCGCCGCGGTGACCGACGACGGCCCGGCGCAGCGCCCCCGCAGGATCCGGGGCAGGGACGAGCGCAGCCTCGCGGCCTCCCTCGCCTCCCACGGCATCCTCATCGCCGGGAGCGTCATCGCGCTCTTCCCGGTCGGCTGGCTGGTCTTCCTGTCCCTCGGTCCGGACCAGGACGACTACCTCCACCCGGGCGGCATCTGGAAGAAGATGACGTTCGACAACTACTCGTTCGTCCTGCAGCACACGAGCTTCTTCGACTGGCTGAAGAGCTCCCTGATCGTCTCGCTCGGCACCACCGTGCTCGGCGTCCTGGTCGCCGCCACCACCGGGTACGCGGTCTCCCGGATGCGCTTCCCGGGCTACCGGAAGTTCATGTGGGTGCTCCTGGTCACCCAGATGTTCCCGGTGGCCGTCCTCATGGTGCCGATGTACCAGATCCTGTCCGACCTCAAACTCGTCGACAGCTACCTCGGCCTGATCCTCGTCTACTGCTCGACGGCGGTCCCGTACTGCGCGTGGCTGCTCAAGGGCTACTTCGACACCATCCCGTTCGAGATCGACGAGGCCGGCCGGGTCGACGGGCTGTCCCCCTTCGGGACGTTCGCGCGGCTGATCCTGCCGCTGGCCAAGCCGGGGCTCGCGGTCGCCGCGTTCTACAGCTTCATCACCGCGTTCGGCGAGGTCGCCTTCGCCACGACGTTCATGCTGGACGACCAGAAGTACACGCTGGCCGTCGGCCTGCAGACGTTCATCAGTGAGCACGACGCCCAGCGCAACCTCATGGCCGCGACGGCGGTGCTGATCGCGATACCCGTGTCCGTGTTCTTCTACCTCGTGCAGAAGAACCTGGTCGCGGGGCTCACCGCGGGCGGCACGAAGGGCTAGCGCCGGTCGCCGAAGAACTGCCTCGGCCCGTCGTTCGTCTGCGGCGGTGTGGGGGCTGGTCGCGCAGTTCCCCGCGCCCCTTCGGGGGCGCGCCATGACTCCCGTGCGCCCGAACGCGCGGGGTGGCGGCCGTGGTCTTCATCCGACCCCGCTGTGACCACGGCCGCCTCAACAACCCACCTCTGACCCGATGACCCTGTTACGACGCATCAAGGACGCCATGAGCCAGCAGCAATCCGCCGCACCGGCCCCCGTCACCGCCACCGTCGCCGAACGGCGCGACTGGTGGCGGGACGCGGTGATCTACCAGGTCTATCCGCGCAGCTTCGCCGACAGCAACGGTGACGGGATGGGCGACCTGGAGGGCGTACGTTCCAGACTTCCTTATCTGCGCGACCTCGGCATCGACGCCGTCTGGCTCAGCCCCTTCTACGCCTCCCCGCAGGCCGACGCCGGCTACGACGTCGCCGACTACCGGGCCGTGGACCCGATGTTCGGCAACCTGCTCGACGCGGACGCGCTGATCCGGGACGCCCATGGACTGGGTCTGCGGATCATCGTCGACCTGGTGCCCAACCACTCCTCGGACCAGTACGAGTGGTTCAAGCGGGCGTTGGCGGAGGGCCCCGGCTCGCCGTCGCGCGACCGGTACCACTTCCGCCCGGGGAAGGGCGAGAACGGCGAACTCCCGCCCAACGACTGGGAGTCCATCTTCGGCGGACCCGCCTGGACCCGGGTGGCCGACGGCGAGTGGTACCTCCACCTCTTCGCCCCCGAGCAGCCCGACTTCAACTGGGACCACCCGGCCGTCGGCGACGAGTTCCGCTCCATCCTGCGCTTCTGGCTGGACATGGGCGTGGACGGCTTCCGGATCGACGTGGCCCACGGCCTGGTCAAGGCGGAGGGCCTCCCGGACCTCGGCGGCGCCGACCAGCTCAAGCTGCTGGGCAACGATGTCATGCCGTTCTTCGACCAGGACGGCGTCCACGACGTCTACCGGCAGTGGCGGCACGTCCTCGACGAGTATGCCGGTGAGCGCATCTTCGTCGCCGAGGCGTGGACCCCGACCGTCGAGCGCACCGCGAACTACGTCCGCCCGGACGAGCTCCACCAGGCCTTCAACTTCCAGTACCTGAGCACGGAGTGGGACGCCGCCGAGCTCCGCAAGGTCATCGACCGCACCCTGGAGGCGATGCGCCCGGTCGGCGCCCCCGCCACCTGGGTGCTGTCCAACCACGACGTCACCCGGCACGCCACCCGCTTCGCCAACCCGCCGGGACTGGGTACCCAGATCCGTACCGCGGGGGACCGGGACCTCGGCCTGCGCCGGGCCCGTGCGGCGACCCTGCTGATGCTCGCGCTGCCCGGCTCCGCGTATGTCTACCAGGGCGAGGAGCTCGGCCTCCCGGACGTCGTCGACCTGCCCGACGAGGTCCGCCAGGACCCCGCGTACTTCCGGGGCGCGGGTCAGGACGGCTTCCGCGACGGCTGCCGGGTGCCGATCCCGTGGACGCGCGAGGGCTCGTCGTACGGCTTCGGCGGCGGGGGCAGCTGGCTCCCGCAGCCCGCCAGTTGGGGCGAGCTGAGCGTGGAGGCGCAGTCGGGGGTGGCCGGTTCGACGCTGGAGCTGTACCGCTCCGCGCTGAGCGTCCGTCGTGCGCAGCCCGACCTCGGCGCGGGCGAGTCGGTGGAGTGGCTGCGTGCCCCGGAGGGCGTACTCGCCTTCCGGCGCGGGGAGTTCGTCTGCGTCGCGAACACCGGCGGCGAGTCGGTGACGACTCCGGCGTACGGCCGGGTGCTGCTCGCCAGCGGTGAGCTGACGGAGGCCGACGGCGAGGCGAAGGTGCCGGCCGACACGACCGTGTGGTGGACGACCGCCTGACAGCCGTCTGACGGGCCGTCACTCGGTAACTTCTTGCAGCAACTTCACAGGGCCCGCTACCCAACTGGGTGGCGGGCCCTTAACATCTGCGCAACCGCAAGGTTTCAGCAACATTTCTGCAAGAGCTTCAGTGCGAGATTCGGCACGAGATCCAGCACGAGCCTTCAACGGCGAAGGAACCCCCACATGGCACGCAAGACCCTCGCAGCAGCGGCAGCGCTGGCGGCAGCCACCTCCGTCATTGTCATGACCCCGACCGTCGCGGACGCCTCCCCGCCCGGCACCAAGGACGTCACCGCCGTCCTCTTCGAGTGGAACTACGGCTCGGTCGCCAAGGAGTGCACCAGCACCCTGGGCCCCGCGGGCTACGGCTACGTCCAGGTCTCCCCGCCCGCCGAGCACATACAGGGCTCGCAGTGGTGGACGTCGTACCAACCGGTGTCGTACAAGATCGCGGGCCGGCTCGGCGACCGCACCTCCTTCCAGAACATGGTGAATACCTGCCATGCGGCCGGTGTGAAGGTGGTCGTCGACACCGTCATCAACCACATGTCGGCGGGCAGCGGCACCGGCACCGGCGGCTCGTCGTACACCAAGTACAACTACCCCGGCCTGTACTCCTCCTACGACTTCGACGACTGCACCTCCCTCGTCTCGAACTACGCCGACCGCTGGAACGTCCAGCACTGCGAACTCGTCGGCCTCGCCGACCTGGACACCGGCGAGGAGTACGTCCGCAAGACCATCGCCGGCTACATGAACGACCTGCTCAGCCTCGGCGTCGACGGCTTTCGGATCGACGCGGCCAAGCACATCCCGGCCGAGGACCTCGCCAACATCAAGACCCGGCTGACCAATCCGTCCGTGTACTGGAAGCAGGAGGTCATCTACGGCGCCGGAGAGGCCGTCCAGCCCACCGAGTACACCGGCAACGGCGACGTCCAGGAATTCCGCTACGCCTACGACCTCAAGCGCGTCTTCAACAACGAGAGCCTCGCCTACCTGAAGAACTACGGCGAAGGCTGGGGATACATGAGCAGCTCGGTCGCCGGGGTCTTCGTCGACAACCACGACACCGAGCGCAACGGCTCCACCCTGAACTACAAGGACGGCGCCAACTACACGCTCGCCAACGTCTTCATGCTCGCCTACCCCTACGGCGCCCCGGACATCAACTCCGGCTACGAATGGTCGGACGCCGACGCCGGGCCGCCCAACAACGGTGTCGTCAACGCCTGCTGGCAGGACGGCTGGAAGTGCCAGCACGCCTGGCCGGAGATCATCCGCATGGTCGCCTTCCGCAACGCGGTGCGCGGCGAGTCGGTGACCAACTGGTGGGACGACGGAGACGACGCGATCGCCTTCGGACGGGGCGCGAAGGGCTACGTGGCCATCAACCACGAGAGCGGCACGCTGACCCGGACCTACCAGACCTCGCTCCCGGCGGGGACGTACTGCAACGTGCAGAACAACACCAGCGTGACCGTGAACGGCTCCGGGCAGTTCACCGCCACCCTCGGCAGCAACACGGCCCTCGCGATCTACGCCGGGAAGTCGACCTGCTGATCCATCCGCTGCGTCCCGACGACGGCCAGCAGACGCAGCGCCTCCTCCGACGGTGAGCCCGGAGTGGCGGTGTAGATCACGACCTGCTGGTCCCGGTCGGTGATGTCGAGGGCATCGCAGTTCACGGTGACCGGGCCCACCACCGGGTGCCGGAAGGTCTTGCACAAGGTGGGCTCGGCGGACACGTCGTGCGACTCCCACAGCCGACGGAACTCCTCGCTCCCGGCGAGGAGTTCGGCCACCAGCCCGGTCACCTCCGGCGAGTCGGGGTAGCGGGCGGCGACGGCCCGCAGCCGCTGTGCCGAGAGCCGAGCGAAGGCGTCGACGTCCGACACCCCGTACAGCCTGCTGCCTTCCGGGCGCGGGGTGAGGAAGGCGCGGCGCACCAGGTTGCGGTCGCGCGGGGGCAGCGCGGAGAAGTCCTCCATGAGGGCTGCGGCGAGATCGTTCCAGGCCAGCACCTCGAAGGTTGCGGACGTCACGAAGGCCGCGGCCTGCGGCAGCCGGCGCAGCAGGTCGAGGAGGCTCTGCCGCACCTCGCGCGAGGGCCCGGGCGGCGGCCCCGCCGGCGCCCCGGCGAGGTGATGGAGATGCCCGCGCTCGGCGTCCGACAGCCGCAGCGCCCGCGCCAGACCGCCCAGCACCTCCCGCGACGGACGCGGCCCCCGCGCCTGTTCGAGCCGCGTGTAGTACTCGGTCGAGATGAACGCCAGCTGCGCCACCTCCTCGCGCCGCAGCCCCGGCGTACGGCGCCGCGGGCCGCGCGGCAGCCCCACCTCGGCGGGGGAGATCCGCTCACGCCGGCTGCGCAGGAACGCCGCGAGTTCTTGCCTGTCCATGCCTTTCAGTGTGCGCCAGGTGCCGGACCCCATCCAGGTACCGCCGGTGCCTGGATGAGCCGCCGGGCCGGGCCCAGGCTCGAAGCCATGACGAACACAGTGACGACCGGCCAGGGCCTTCTCACCGACAAGGTCGCCTTCATCAGCGGCGCCGGGCGCGGCATCGGCGCCGCCTCCGCCCGGCTCTTCGCCCGCGAGGGCGCCCGGGTCCTGCTGGCGGCCCGCACGGAGGACCAGCTCAAGACGGTCACCGAGGAGATCCGCGCGGCGGGCGGCACCGCGGACTACGTGGTCTGCGACCTGGCCGACGCGGAGAGTGTCCGCGCCGCCGTCGACCGCACGGTGCAGGTCTACGGCCGCCTCGACATCGCCTTCAACAACGGCGCGATCGCCCAGCACCCCGGCCCCCTGGACGAACTCCCCGAGCCGGACTTCGACCAGGTCACCAACGTGAACCTCAAGGGCGTCTGGCTGGCCATGACCGCGGAGATCAAGGCCATCCGCGCCACCGCTTCCGGCGGCGCCATCGTCAACAACTCCTCCGTCGGCAGCCTGCGGGCCAATCCCGTCCTGCCCGTCTACGGTGCCCTGAAGCGGGCCGTCAACAGCCTCACCCAGTCCGCCGCGGTCACCTACGGCCCCGAGGGCATCCGCGTCAACGCCGTCGCACCCGGCGGCACGCTCACCGAGATGGTCCGCGACTGGGACGCGGCCACCCCCGGCGTCATCGACCGTCTGAGGTCCATGACCCCGCTGGGCCGTACGGCCGCCCCCGAAGAGATCGCCGAAGCCGCCGCCTGGCTCCTCAGCGACCGGGCGTCCTTCGTGTCGGGCGCGATTCTGCAGGTGGACGGGGGAGCAGGCGCGTGAGAGGCCGCCACCGGGCTCCCGGTGGCGGCCCGCCCGGCCGTGAGGTCAGGGCGTGACGTCGATGTGCCTGGCCAGCGCCGTGACGGAGAGGTCACCGTGGTCGACCCACTGACGGAAGGCCAGCGTCTTGTGCTGGGTCGAGGCGGGCGGAGTGATCTCCAGGTAGGAGGCGTGCACCGCGCCCGAGGTGCCGGTGTTGGCGTGCGTCCAGGCGACCACGGCCTCGGCGCTCTGGCCGTCCTTGAGGACCAGGGTCTTCTTGCCCGGGTCCTTGGCGTACCAGGTGTTGCCCCAGTGCGTGTGGGTCGTGAGCGCCCGGTGCGCGGAGTTCTCCAGGCCCAGGCCCGGGTAGCCGCGCAGCGCGCAGGTCCTGCCACTGAGGTTGCGCAGTCTGATGACGACGCCCTCGTGGTTCATCCCGCCGGCCAGCTGCTGGCCGAAGGTGGCCTTGAGCGCGGCGGCGGAACAGGTCGGCGTGGCCTTCGCGCTGCTCGTACCCGCGGCCGAGGCGGTACCCGCCCAGGCGATGCCCAGGCCGACGACGGCGACCGCGGCGAGCGCGGTACGGCCGTACCTGCGGCCGGTGCTCCGGTGATCGTTCATGATGACGGTGCTCCACTCGTGTCCTGCGGCACGGGGCGCGGTGTGCGCCCCGTGCCGTCCTCTGGTGCCGTACACGAGGTTCGATGCGCGATACCGCGGAATTGTTCGAGGGAGACCGCGGCAATCTTTCCGGACCGTGCCCGACTCCCACGTCACGTTCCCGGCGCTGTCCCTTGATGCGGGACAGCTCGTCTTTCATACGACAGGAGCAACGACGCCGATACGGATCGGTCACGGCTTCGAAAGTGCACAGATGAACGGGCTCTCGTCGGCGTAGGCCGACGAGAGCCCGTCCGTGGGCGTTGGGCTTGCTCGACTACTTCCAGGTGTCGCTGGTGGTGTAGCCCGAAGAAGTGCCGGTCGTGTAGGAGCGGTTGGTGCCCGACTCCCATGTCACGGTCCCGGAACTGTCCTTTTTGACGAACTTATAGTCAAATGTCGTGCTCTTCGGGACGATCACCAGCTTGCTCCACGTCGGGTACGACTCCGACGACAGCGGGATCGCGTCGCTGGTGTTCCAGGAGCCGAGGGAGGCGATGGAGCCCACGACGTAGACGTTGGTGCCCCAGGTGGTCGTGGCGTACTCGTTGAAGGTCACGTCCGTGGCGTCGGCGTTGGCCACGTTCCAGGAGTTGTTGAGGGAGACCGCCGACGTGGTGGTCGTGGCCGACCTGTTGGCGTTGGACTCCCAGGTCACGTTGCCTGAACTATCTCTCTTGACGTACTTATAGGTGAAGGACGTGTTGATCGGTACGCTCACCTCCCCCGACCAGATCGGGTACCCGGAGGACGACAGCTGGATCGCCTTCGAGGTGTCCCAGCCGCCCAGGGCGGAGATGGAGCCGACGACGTAGACGTTGGTGCCGGTGGTCGTCGACGCGTACTCGTTGAACGTCGCGCTGACCGTCGACGTCGAACCGCCGCCACCGCCGCCCGCGTCGCCGCAGCCGACCGTGCAGGTGTAGGAGGAGTTGTAGAAGGCGACCGCGCTCTTCGCCGGGATGGTGAGGGAGGCGCTGCCGCCGGAGACGGTGACCTTGGTGGCCCCGCCGTCGACGACGTTCGAGTACGTGCCGTCCGCCATGCCGGTGGTGAACGTGTAAGTCGCTGATGAGGAACCGTTGTTGAGCGCGAAGAAGCCCGCGCCGCTGCGGCCGAAGCCGATGACACTGGAGGACATGGTCTGCCAGTTGGAGACCGCCGCCGTGTCCACCGCGTTGTGCCAGGCGACCATGCCGACGACCCCGGTGTCACGGTCGAGGCAGTACCAGGAGCCACTGGAGCAGTCGGTGTCCGTGACGAAGCCGGACGAGTTCGGCGGGGCCTGGTCGCTCTGTGTCCACTCCCAGCTGGCGTAGACCGTCGGCGTCGACCACTTGTAGGCAAGCTCGAAGAGGTTCGCCAGCTTGTAGGTGTCGCCGTCCTTGTACGACATGTGCAGGCCGTTGCGCTCGGTGTCGTGGTTGGTCACGAAGGACACCGAGTTGGCGGCCGGCAGGATGCCGCTGCTGGAGAGGGACGAGAGGTCGCTGACGTTGCCCTGGAAGGCAGACTTCATCTTGCTCGCGTAGGTGAAGTCCAGGACGTCACCGGAGCCGTAGTAGTCGCTGGGCTGGGGGGTCGAGCCCGGGTACACCTCGTCGAAGATGTACGGCGCGGCCCCGGACGTCGTGGTGTTCAGCTTGGCGACGATGGCCGCCATGTCGGTGGCCGGGATGTGCTTGGCCGAGTCGACGCGGAAGCCGTCGACGCCCAGCGCGATCTGCTTGTTGAGGAAGGCGGCGAGGCCCGAACGGACGTTGTCCGCGCTGGTCTTGAGGTCGGGCAGGCCCAGTAGTTCGCAGTTCTGGACCTGGGTGAGGTTCGAGTAGTCCTGGATGGTCAGGTCGGAGGTGGGGCAGTCGGCGGAGGTGTGGTAGTCGCTCGGGTCCCAGTCCGGGGTGTCGTACTTGTTGGTGATCGTGGTGCCGTCGTAGCCGGTGCCGGTCTGGGCGGCCGTGTGGTTGATCACCGCGTCGGTGTAGACCTTCACGCCCGCGGTGTGGCAGGCGGTGACCATCGCGGCGAACTGCGTCGCGGTCCCGAATCGGCTGTTCAGGGTGTACGAGTAGGGCTGGTAGACGTCCCACCAGTAGTAGCTGGACTGCTTGAGGGACTCGGAGGGCGGGGCGACCTGCACCGCGCCGTACCCGGCCGGGCCGAGCACGTTGGTGCACTCGGACGCGATCGAGTTCCAGTTCCATTCCCAGAGGTTGGCGATCACGTCGCCCTTGGCGGTGGTGTCCGCCTGTGCGGCGGTGGCCGGCAGGGCGACGACGCCCGCGAGCGCCAGGGCGCCCGCGGCGATCGCGACGGCCGTGCGTCTGAAGACACCCGGGGGTCGGTGTCCGGTCATGTGCGGCTCCCAAACAAGAGGGACAGGCTTCAACAACCCTGGAGCGTGGGCCAGTTGAGACAGCGCGTCAATACGCCTCGTGAAAGTTCTTGCTGTGAGTTTCAAGCCTCTTGCTGTAAACCTTTCGTTAGCGATACGGTCGCGCCGGGTCGGACCCAAGAGAGCCGCTATCGCTAGGAGTTCACACCGGTGATACATGTCAGACGGGTCGCGGCCGTCGCCGTCGCCGCCCTCGCAGTCGCGCTGGTGCAGCCACTCGCCGCACATGCCGACACCCCGCCCGCGCCGCCCTCCGACGCGAAACTCGCCGCCGAGCCCGCCCGGCACGACGACACCCGCGAGCAGTTCTACTTCGTCATGCCGGACCGTTTCGCCAACGGGGACAAGAGCAATGACAAGGGCGGCCTGACCGGCTCCCGGCTCTCCACCGGATACGACCCCACCGACAAGGGCTTCTACCAGGGCGGCGACCTCAAGGGCCTGACCAAACGGCTCGACTACATCAAGGGGCTCGGCACCACCGCCATCTGGATGGCCCCGATCTTCAAGAACAAGCCCGTGCAGGGGACGGGGAGCAACGCCTCCGCCGGCTACCACGGCTACTGGATCACCGACTTCACCCAGGTCGACCCGCACTTCGGCACCAACAAGGACCTGGCGACGCTCATCTCCAAGGCGCACGCCAAGGGGATGAAGGTCTTCTTCGACGTCATCACGAATCACACCGCCGACGTCGTCGACTATGAGGAGAAGTCGTACGACTACCTCTCCAAAGGTGCCTTCCCCTATCTGACCAAGGACGGGCGGCCGTTCGACGACGCCGACCACGCGGACGGGAAGAAGAGGTTCCCGGCGGTCTCCACCGCCTCCTTCCCGCGCACGCCCGTCGTCACCAGCCGGTCCAAGGTGCCGTCGTGGCTCAACGACCCGACGATGTACCACAACCGGGGCGACTCGACGTTCGCCGGTGAGTCCGCGACCTACGGCGACTTCTCCGGCCTGGACGACCTGTGGACCGAACGGCCCGAGGTCGTGCAGGGCATGGAGAAGATCTACGAGCGGTGGGTGAAGGACTACGCCATCGACGGCTTCCGGATCGACACCGTGAAGAACGTCAACATGGAGTTCTGGACCCAGTGGGCGACCGCGCTCGACAAGTACGCGGCGCAGCACGGCCGTAAGAACTTCTTCATGTTCGGCGAGACCTACTCCGCCGACACGTCCGTCACCTCCCCGTACGTCACCCAGGGGCGGCTGGACGCGACCCTCGACTTCCCGTTCCAGGACGCGGCCCGCTCCTATGCCTCGCAGGGCGGCAGCGCCCAGAAGCTGGCGAGCGTCTTCGGCGACGACTACAAGTACACGACCGACAAGGCCAACGCCTACGAACAGGTCACCTTCCTCGGCAACCACGACATGGGCCGGATCGGGTACTTCCTGGAGCAGGACAACCCGAAGGCCACGGACGCCGAACTGCTGGCCAAGGACCGGCTCGCCAACGAGGTGATGTTCCTCAGCCGCGGCAACCCGGTCGTCTACTACGGCGACGAGCAGGGCTTCACCGGCTCCGGCGGGGACAAGGACGCCCGGCAGACGATGTTCGCGTCGAAGGTCGCCGACTATCTCGACGACGACGAGATCGGCACCGACCGCACCGCAGCCAGCGACTCCTACGACACGAGTGCGCCGCTCTACCAGCAGATCAGCGCTCTCTCCAAGCTGCGTGCGGCCAACCCCGCGCTCGCCGACGGCGTCCAGACCGAGCGCTACGCGGCCGACGGCGCCGGTATCTACGCGTTCACCCGGACGGACGCGAAGACCGGCCAGGAGTACGTCGTCGCCTTCAACAACGCCGGCACGGCGAAGACCGCGACCTTCACCACCGGCTCCGCCGGGATGGGCTACCGCGCGCTCTACGGCACGGACGGCACCGTCACCTCGGACGCCTCCTCCCAGGTCACCGTCACCGTCCCGGCCGAGTCCGCCGTCGTGTACAAGGCCTCCGGCGCCCTCGCCGAGCCCGCGACCGCACCCGCCCTGACCCTCACCGCCCCGGCCGCCGGCGCCACCGGCACCGTCGACCTCAGCGCGGACGTCACCGGCGGACAGCTCGACCGCGTCGTCTTCGCCGCCCAGGTCGGCAACGGGAAGTGGACCACCCTGGGCTCCGCCGACCACGCCCCCTACAAGGTCACCCAGACCATCGCCAAGGACGTCCCGGCCGGCACCGCCCTGCGCTACAAGGCGGTCGTCATCGACTCGGCGGGGCACACGGGCAGCGCACTCGCCGCCACCACCTCCGGCACCCCGCCCGCCGCCGAGACCCCCACCGCCTCCTCCCGCGACTACGCGATCGTCCACTACAAGCGCACCGACGGCGACTACGCCGACTGGGGCCTGTACACCTGGGGCGACATCGCCGACGGCGAGGCGACCACCTGGCCCGCCGGTCACCCCTTCGTCGGCCGGGACGCGTACGGCGCCTTCGCCTACGTCAAGCTGAAGTCCGGCGCCTCGAACGTCGGCTTCCTCGTCGTCGACAAGGACGGCAACAAGGACGTCTCCGCCGACCGCTCCATCGACGTCACCAAGACGGGCGAGGTCTGGGTCGAGCAGGGCAAGACGGACGTCCTCACGACGCGGCCCTCGGACGCGTACCCCGCCCAGGACACCACCAAGGCGGTCATCCACTACCACCGTGCCGACGGGAACTACGACGGCTGGGGCCTGCACGTCTGGACGGGTGCCGCGAACCCCACCGACTGGTCGAACCCCCTGAAGCCGGTGAAGACTGATGCCTATGGCGCGGTCTTCGAGGTACCGCTCACCGCGGGTGCCACCAGCCTCAGCTACATCATCCACAACGGCGACACGAAGGACCTGTCCGCCGACCAGTCCCTCGACCTCAAGTCCGACGGCTACGAGGTGTGGCTGTTGAACGGCCAGGACAAGCACCTGCTCCCGCAGCCCGCCGGCAGCGCGGCCGCGCTCGACCTGACCACCTCCAAGGCGATCTGGATCGACCGGAACACGGTCGCCTGGGACGGCGTCGACGGTGCCGCCTCCACCCAGCTGCTCTCCTCCCACGACGGTTCGATCGCCGTCAAGGACGGGGCGCTGACCAGTGACGACGAGCGCTGGCTGCGGCTGACGAAGACCACGCTCACCGACGCGCAGAAGGCGAGGTTCCCGCACCTGAAGGACTACACGGCCTGGTCCGTCGATCCGCGTGACCGCGGCCGGGTGCGCGAGGCGCTCAGCGGTCAGCTGGTCGCCTCGCAGCGGGCCGCGAACGGCGCGGTGCTGGCCGCCACCGGCGTACAGATCGCGGGCGTGCTCGACGACGTGTACGCGACGGCCACCAAGGCCGCCCTCGGCCCGGTCTTCCACCACGGCAAGCCGACCCTCTCCGTCTGGGCCCCGACCGCGCAGTCCGTCGCCCTCGAACTCGACGGCGCGGTCAAGGCGATGCACCGCGACTCCGCCACCGGCGTCTGGTCCGTCACCGGCCCCGGGTCATGGAAGAACAAGCCCTACCGGTACGTGGTGAAGGTCTGGGCGCCCAGCGTCCGGAAGATCGTCACCAACAAGGTCACCGACCCCTACTCGGTCGCCCTCACCGCGAACTCGGAGCGCAGCCTGGTCGTCGACCTCGATGACAGGTCCCTCGCCCCCGGCGGCTGGTCGACCTACACCAAGCCCAAGGCCGTACCGCTGAAGGACGCGCAGATCCAGGAGCTGCACATCCGCGACTTCTCGGTGGCCGACAAGACCGTCCCGGCGAAGGACCAGGGCACCTACCTGGCCTTCACCGACAAGAACAGCGACGGGTCCAGGCACCTCAAGGCCCTGGCCAAGGCGGGGACTTCGTACGTCCACCTCCTCCCGGCCTTCGACTTCGCCACGGTCCCCGAGAAGAAGTCCGACCAGGCGAGGACCGACTGCGACCTCGCCTCCTACCCGGCCGACTCGGAGAAACAGCAGGAGTGCGTCTCGGCGATCGCCGCGAAGGACGCCTACAACTGGGGTTACGACCCGTACCACTTCACGGTCCCCGAGGGCTCCTATGCCACGGACCCGGACGGCACCGCACGCACGGTCCAGTTCCGTCAGATGGTGAAGTCCCTCAACCAGGACGGTCTGCGGGTCGTCATGGACGTCGTCTACAACCACACGGCGGCCAGCGGCCAGGCGGACACCTCCGTCCTGGACCGGATCGTGCCGGGCTACTACCAGCGGCTGCTCGCCGACGGCAGTGTCGCCAACAGCACCTGTTGCGCCAACACCGCGCCCGAGAACGCCATGATGGGCAAGCTGGTGGTCGACTCGATCGTCACCTGGGCCAAGGAGTACAAGGTCGACGGCTTCCGCTTCGACCTGATGGGCCACCACCCGAAGGCCAACATCCTCGCGGTCCGCAAGGCGCTGGACGCGCTGACCCTGAAGAAGGACGGCGTCGACGGCAAGAAGATCATCCTGTACGGGGAGGGCTGGAACTTCGGCGAGGTCGCCAATGACGCCCGCTTCGTCCAGGCCACCCAGCAGAACATGGCCGGCACCGGGATCGCGACCTTCTCCGACCGCGCCCGGGACGCCGTACGCGGCGGCAGCCCCTTCGACGCCGACCCCGGCATCCAGGGCTTCGCGTCCGGGCTCTACACCGACCCCAACTCCTCCACGGAAAACGGCACTTCGGCCGAGCAGAAGGCCCGGCTGCTGCACTACCAGGACCTGATCAAGATCGGCCTGACCGGCAACCTCGCCAAGTACCGGTTCACCGACGACGACGGCAAGGACGTCACCGGCGCCGAGGTCGACTACAACGGCTCGCCCGCCGGCTACGCGGACGCGCCCGGCGACGCCCTCGCCTATGTCGACGCACACGACAACGAGTCGCTGTTCGACGCGCTGACGTACAAACTGCCCGCCACGACCAGCGCCTCCGACCGGGCCCGGATGCAGGTCCTGGCGATGGCCACGGCCGCCCTCTCGCAGGGCCCGTCGCTCTCCCAGGCAGGTACGGACCTCCTGCGCTCCAAGTCCCTGGACCGCAACTCCTTCGACAGCGGAGACTGGTTCAACGCCATCCACTGGAACTGCGCCGACGGCAACGGCTTCGGGCGCGGACTGCCGACGGCCGCCGACAACGAGTCCAAGTGGTCATATGCCAAGCCCCTGTTGAGTTCGGTGAGCGTCGGATGCGCGCAGATCGACGGGACCTCGGCCGCGTACCGCGATCTGCTGAGAATCCGTACGACCGAGAGCGCGTTCTCGCTGGACACGGCTGGACAGGTGCAGTCGAAGCTGTCCTTCCCGCTGTCCGGGAAGGACGAGACACCCGGTGTGATCACCATGGAACTCGGTGACCTCGTCGTCGTGTTCAACGCGGCACCGGAGCAGCGGGAGCAGCGGGTGACGGCACTGGCCGGCACCGGTTACCGACTGCACCCGGTGCAGGCCTCGGGCGCGGATTCCGTTGTCAAGTCCGCTTCGTACGAGCGGGGAACGGGTACGTTCATCGTCCCGGGACGCACGGTGGCGGTGTTCTCCCGGACCAGGTGACGGTGGCGTTAGGTTGGTGGGGCAGGCCCGGCACCGGGTCTGCCCCACCGGCGTTGTCCAGGGGCTGGGAGAATGGACGTCAACGGCAAGCTGACAGACACGACCGTGCTGGTCGTGGACGACGAGCCCGCGAGCCGGTACGCGATGGGCACCGTGCTGCGCCGGGCCGGTCACGAGGTCGTCGCGGTCGGCGGCGGCGCGGAGGCGCTCAGCGAACTCGATGTACGGCTGCGCAAGGGCCACCTGCCCGACGTGGCCCTCATAGACGTGCACCTGCCCGACATGAGCGGCTTCGAGCTGTGCCGCCGGCTCAGGGAGCGGCCGCACATGGCCGGACTGCCCGTCGTGCACTTCTCCGCCCTCTCCGTCGCCCCGGCGGACCGCTGCCCGGGACTGGACACGGGGGCCGAGGCGTATCTGACGGTGCCCGCCGAACCGGAGGACATCGACGCCGCGGTCCGGGCCGCGGTGCGCGCCGCCCGGCTGCGCGCCGACGACCAGGCACTGGTACGGCGGCTGAAACGGCTGTCGGAGACGATCGTCACCATCCAGGCCTCACGCTCGCTGCACGAACTGGCCGACGCCGCCGCGGACGGCGCCGCACGGCTCCTCGGCTGCCCCGCCGCCGTCTTCGTCCTCGACCAGGACGACGAGCTGTACCGCGGCCTGTGCCGGGAGCGCACCTCCCTCGCCCTGCCGGACGAGGGCGCCCACCGGGAGGTGGCCGGCCTGCTGAGGCGGCTCACCCGGGGGCAGTCCGGGGTGCAGATCACCACCGTGCCGGCGCCGCTGTGGCCGGCCGGGTTCTTCCGGCCCGGAGTGCAGCACGACGCCCGGCTGACCCTGGTCCTCACCCAGGACGGCAAGGTCCCGGTGTGCCTGGCCACACCCACCCGCGGGCTGCGCAGGATCGACCCCGAGAACGAGGCGCTGCTGGCCCAGCTGGCCCACGCCACCGCGCTCACCGCCGAGCCGCTGCTCATGTACCAGGTGGAACGGCATGTCGCGCTCACCCTCCAGCACAGCTTCCTGCCGCGCCCGCACCAGCTGCCCGAGCTGCCGGGCGTCGACATAGCGGTGCGCTACGAGCCCGCTTCCCAGGAGACGGAGATCGGCGGCGACTTCTACGCCGCGCTGCGGGTCGGCGACCAGGTGCTCACCGCGGTGGGCGACGTCGTGGGGCACTCGCTGGACGCGGCCACCGTCATGGTCGAACTCCGGCACGCGCTGCGCGCCTACTGCCTCGCCGAGAGCGACCCGGCCGCGCTCGCCGAACGGCTCGACCAGCTGCTCCAGCACTACCACGCCGATGTCACGGCCACCGTCTGCCTCGCCCTGATCGACCCGGAGACCGGGCGCACCCGGATCGCCAACGCGGGGCACATCCCGCCGCTGATACTGGGCGAGGACGGCAGCGCCGAGTACGTCAAGGCGTCCGGTCCGCTGCTCGGGGTCGGCCTGCCCCATCCGCCGCCCACCGAGCTGGTCCTCGCCCCGGCCGACCGGCTCCTCATGATCACCGACGGCCTGATCGAGACCCGCGGTACCGACCTCACGGTCTCGATGGAACAGCTCCGGGCCGCCGCCGTCGGCGCCCTGCCCGGCCTGGACGCCCTGTGCGACACCCTCCTCGCCTGCTTCGGCCGCGACCGCGAGGACGACGTCGCCCTGCTGGCACTGAGCCTGGCGAACTAGGCTGGGCCTCAGTTGCCGTAGAACAGGAGTGCCCATGCCGCAGATCACCGTCGACTACTCCGCCACGGCGGATGCCGCCTTCGACCGGGCCGGCTTCGCCAAGGCCCTGCACACCGCCGTCGTCGAGATCGCGGCCGCCAAGCCCGAGGCCTGCAAGACCTTGTTCCGTGCCGCGGACGCCACGGCGTACGGCTACGAGGAGGAGGGTGGCCACGTCATCGTGCACGTGACGTTCGGCCTGCTGGCCGGCCGCGCCGACGAGACGAAGGCGAAGCTGACCGAGGCGACGCTGGAGCTGTTGCGGGAGCATCTGAAGCCGGAAGGGTTCGTGCTGCACGCTTCTGCCGAGGTGCGGGACCTGGACCCGTCGTACCGGAAGTACGAGGGCTAGGTCGGCTTGTGCCGTCCACGGTCGTCGTTCGGCTGTCGCGCCGTCGTGGTTGCTCGCGCCCCTTGCAGGGGCCTCGGGCAACGCCCCGGTAAGGGGCGCGGGGAACTGCGCGACCGGCCCCCACCGGCCCGCAGCCGCCCTCCGACCCGACTCAGCCCGCCAACGCAATGAGCCGGCCGGCCAGGTCCGCGAACGGCCCGTCCGTCGGCTCGTCCTGGACCATGCGCTTGACCAGCGCGCTCATCTCCTCGTCGTACGCCGCGCTCACCGCGGCCAGCGCGGCGAAGTCGTGGACGAGCTGGACCTCCAGCTCACCGCGCGGGATCCGGCGGCCGTCCAGCCAGATCAGCGCCGTGGACTCGGCGAGCGAGATCCAGGAGCGGACGACCAGTTCGAGGCGGGCCGGCGCCTCGGCGACGTCGAGGTGGGAGAGGATCTGCTCGTACGCGGCCTGCCGCACGGAGTCGATGAGCGCGTTGGTCGCCGAGGAGCCCACCGCCGGGCCGCCGCGCATCAACGCGGCGAAACCGGGCCCGTGTTCGTCGACGAAGTCGAAGAAGCGGCGCATCACACGCAGTAGCCGGGCGCCGAGCGGGCCCTCCTGCGGTTCGGCGAAACGACCCGCGAGATCCTCCGAGGCGCGCTTCAACGCGGCCTCGTACAGGCTGAGTTTGCCGGGGA
This sequence comes from Streptomyces sp. NPDC101234, assembly GCF_044767525.1. Lineage (NCBI taxonomy): Bacteria > Bacillati > Actinomycetota > Actinomycetes > Kitasatosporales > Streptomycetaceae > Streptomyces > Streptomyces sp. NPDC101234. The sequence goes on from NZ_JBIWOA010000004.1 coordinate 44,500, forward strand.
AGTAGTGGTAGACCAACGGCCGCGAAATGCCCGCGGCCGCGGCTATCTCGTCGATGGAGACCTCGTCGGGCGAGCGACGGCTGAACAGTTCGAGGGCTACGCCGATCAACTGCTGCCGCCGCTCGTCGACTCCCATCCTGCGGCGTACCCCGGTACTCATACGAACACCTTACCGATCGGATCCGGCCTCCAACGGACCCGACCCACCATGGGTGTTCACAGATCCAGCACAAGTCTCCCACTTCGCGCCCGCGACACACAGATCAGCATCGAGTCGGCACGCTCCGTGTCCGTGAGCAGCTCGTCCCGGTGCTCCACCTCCCCTTCCAGCACTCTCTGTTGACAGGTTCCGCAGAAGCCCTGCGCGCAGGAGTAGGGCGTGTCGGGCAGCTCCGCCCGTACGGCGGCCAGCACCGAGGAGCCGGCCGGGACCGTCAACACCCGTCCACTGCGCCGGAGTTCGAGTTCGAAGGCGTGGTTGCCGTCGGTGTCGGTGCGCGGTGCGAAGCGCTCCAGGCGTACGGCGGGAAAGCGCTCCTCGACCGCCGCCATCAGCCCCTCCGGACCGCAGCAGTAGACCACCGCGTCCTCGGGGACCGTCAGCGCGTCCAGGTCCGGGCGTCCGTTCTCGTCCTCCGCGACCACCGTGACCCGCTCGTCCCCGGCGAGTTCCCCGAGGAACGGCATCGAGGCCCGCGACCGCCCGCAGTACAGCAGCCGCCACGGCACGCTCTCCGGCAGCGACCGCACCATCGACAGCACCGGGGTGATGCCGATCCCCCCGGCGACGAAGACGTAGGACCCGGCGTCGACGAGCGGGAAGCGGTTGCGCGGCCCGCGCACCTCCAGCTCCATCCCCTCCGCCACCTGCTCGTGGACCTCCCGCGAACCGCCCCGGCCGTCCGCGACCAGCCGTGTGGCGATCGTGTACGACGAGGTGTCCGCCGGGTCCCCGCACAGCGAGTACTGCCGGACGAGTCCCGAGGGCAGCACGACGTCGAGATGCGCCCCCGGCTCCCAGCGCGGCAGCTCCCGCCCCTCCAGGCGCAGTTGTACGACTCCGTCGGCGACCGTCCGGTGCGAGGCAACCAGCAGCCGCAGCGCCCGGGAGCGCGGCTGCCCGGAGGTCGGCGGGTCCAGGGCCGGCATCGGCCACAGCGGGGAGGCCTCGATACGGCGGCGCATGGCCCGCCTGACGAGCAGCGCGGCGCCCGCGACGGCGACGACGGTCCGCAGCCTCGGCATCACTTGCCCTCCTGCTCGGCCGCGCGTGCGGCGGGGGAGGACGCCAGATAGGCGACCGCCTGTTCGGTGGAGCCCTCCTGGGAGGGGTGGTAGGTACGGCTGAGGTAGCGCGGGATGGACCTCAGCATGTCGCCGGTGGCCGGGAGCGTGCCGCGCCTGCCCGCGAGATGGAAGTCCCTGAGCCGGGCCCGGCCTTCGGTCAGCGTGGGGTCGTTCGCCATGAAGAAGCGGGCGCCGCGCTGCCACAGGAACACGATCGCCGTGAACGCCGTCGCCCAGGTCCGCGCCCGGCGCCGGTAGCCGCCGTCGAGGTGCATGAAGAGGTCGAAGGCGACCGATCGGTGCTCCACCTCCTCGGCGCCGTGCCAGCGCAGCAGGTCCAGCATCGTCGGGTCGGCGCCGCGCCGGTCCAGTTCGCCGGCGTTGAGCACCCAGTCGCCGAGGAAGGCGGTGTAGTGCTCGATCGCCGCGATCAGCGCGACCCGTTCGAGCAGCCACCAGCGGCGGGCCCGTCCCGGCGGCAGGGTCCGGTCGCCGAGCAGCTTCTCGAAGAACCAGTCGACCTGCGCGGTGTACGGCGTCGGGTCCAGCCCCTGCTCCCTGAGGTGGGGCAGCACCTCGTCATGGGCCTGGGAGTGCATCGCCTCCTGCCCGATGAACCCGATGACGTCCGCGCGCAGCCGCTCGTCGCGGATGAGGGGCAGCACCTGCTTGTAGACATGCACGAACCACCGCTCACCGGCGGGCAGCAGCATGTGCAGCACATTGATGGTGTGCGTGGCGAAGGGGTCGCCCGGCACCCAGTGCAGGGGAGTGTCCTTCCAGGTGAAGGACACATTGCGGGCCGTGAGCGCGATGTGCTCGGACTCCACCGCTTGCGGCTGCTTGTTGGACATGGCGTCAATGTACTGACGGGTAGATGGCCTGAGAAGACCTGCGACCGAGCTTATTTACGCAGATGTCAGCAAGGTGGCCTCGCGTCGGCCGTACGTCGGCCTCACCGCAGCCCGCTGATCCCGGTCCCGTCCTTCAGCGTGCCCGTCAGGTCGGCCTGTGCCCCCTGCTTCGCCCTGGCCACCAGCAGCGTCCCCGGTGCCGAGGCCGTGATCCCGCCGGTCGCCCGGATCGACGCCGTGTCGCGACCGCCCGCCGCCAGCAGGTACCAACGTCCGGCCCCGGACTTCCACAACACCCCGGCCAGCACATGCGGATCACGCGGACCGCAGGCCGTCACATCGGCCCCCTTCGCCGTGACCGCCCCGTACTGGCTGCCCGGCGTCCGGAACTGGGCGAGCGACAGCGTGCCGTCGCCCCGCCAGGTCTCCGCGCGCGTGCACACCCACGACCCGGTGCCGCTCGCGTCGGGCAGCGGCTGCTCGGCGAACGCCCACACGTTGACGCTGCGCACCCCGGCGGAGCGCTCCGCGGCCAGCGAGCAGGCGAACGGCGCCCAGTCGCGCAGCGCCTTCGCCCCCGAGGCCTCGCCGATGTAGCCGGGCCGCCCGGCGGTGAGATGGGCCGGCACCAGTTCGCCCAGGTCGGTCGCCAGCTGCACGCCCTTCGCGTCGGTCAGCTGGAGCACGTTCCAGGACGTGCAGGTGCCCTGCTGCACCGCGGGGCCGGCCAGCGGCCCGGTCACCCCGTCGGTCAGCCCGAGGTCCATCGCCCCCGCGGTCGGCTTCATCAGATCCCGCTCGGCCGCCCCGGTCACCCAGGGAGCGGTCAGATAACGGACGTTGCCGTCGGTACGGCCCAGGACCAGCGCGCCCGCCTCGGCACCAGACGCGCCGTCGACCCGGGCGAAGTCCAGGGCCGCCCCCTCGGTGCCGGTCTTCGGCTCGGCGTAGCGGGCGATGCGCAGACCGTCGTAGAAGACCACCACCCGGGCGCTGTCGACCACGCCCGCGAACAGCAGCTGGGGCGGTCCGGCCGGGCCGCCGGTCTGGGTGCCGGGGGTCGCCGAGACCCGGACGGTGGCACCGGGGCGGGCCCAGACGGCGAGGGCCCGGCGCAGCAGCCCGGTGTCTTTGGTGAGCGTGCCGCGCGCCGGCCAGACGGAGAAGTCGGTGCGCGCGGCGGTCTGCCACGCGGTGGCCGGGGCCTTCGTCACCTGGGCCGGGTCCAAGGCGGCCTGGGCGGCCGCGTTCTGTGCGTACGGCGGGGCGGCCGCGCCGTCGGCGCCCCAGCCGCCGCCCGGCAGCACGACCAGCGCCCCGCACACCGCGAGCGCGGCGGCGGCGGCGAGCGCGGCCCTGGTGTGCTGGCGGCGCCGCATCAGATCGGTGGGCCGGGCCTGCAGCGAACAGGGGTCGAACTCGGGGGAGTCGAGCAGCGGGTACTCGGCCGGGACGCCGTTCGCCTCGGCGAGCGCGCTCTCCGGGTGCCCGATCCCGGCCGCCCGCAGGATCTTGCGGACGTCGCCGTCGGGGAGCTGCTCCAGACCGCGCAGCGCGTACGCGGCGCGCGCCGGGCCGGAGAGGCCGGCGAGCCGCTGGTCCAGGGCGAGTTCGTCGGCGCCGCCGGAGCGCGGGAAGAGCCGGATGCCCCACACCTGGGGGAGCAGCGGCGGCAGCTGGGCACGCTTGGGCCACGCGGTGAACTTCAGTGGTACGCCCGCCTCCAGCGCCGTACGCACCACCTGGAGGCGGACGAACGCGTACCCGGGGTCGGTGTCCCGCCCGGTGGACTGGGCCGGGATGACCGGGGCCTGCTTACGGCCCCGGGGCAGCGCCCGCTGGACCAGCGCGTGTGCGGTCAGGACCCGGCGGCCCCGGGCGAGCCCCGGCGGCAGCACCAGATAGGCGAGCCGGACCAGCCGCGGGTAGTGCTCGACGAGCGCGGCCTCGGCCTGCTCGACGTCGACGGCCGGACCCAGGGCTCCGGCGGAGGAGGCTGCGTGACGCTGGGCTACATGCTGTGACTGCACGCCCTGGAGAACGAGCGACCCGTTGGTTGGTCACCGCCACACAGGTGACACTGCCGTACGCGCACGATTTGAGCGCTTCGCGCCCCACAGCCGTATCGAAGGGGACGGGCCCCCGAAGGCACCCCGGGGCCAGCAATGCGACCGGAGGATCAGATGAGGTTGACCCGACCGATGCTCGCCGTGGCCGGCGCCGTGGCCGTACTGGCGCTGGCGGGCTGTGGAACCGGAGCCAGCAAGGCGGAAGCCAAGGTGCCGGTCACCGCGACCGGGAGTCTGGAGAGCCTGGCCGCCAAGGTGAAGTGCACCCCGGACATGCAGATCGACTCCGACGAGGTCCGCCAGGCCATCTGCAAGACCTCCGCCGGCAAGTTCGTCTTCGCCACCTTCGCCACCGACCGCGGCCAGCGCGAATGGATCAACGACGCCAAGGACTACGGCGGTTTCTACCTCGTCGGCCGCAAGTGGGTCGCCGTCGGCACCGAGAAGGTGGTCAAGACGCTGCAGACCACGCTGGGCGGCGGCGAGGAGATCGGCACCGACCACTCGGCGCACAGCAGCTGACGCCCCAAGGACTTCAGCGACTTCAGCACATAAAAGTCCAGCACATAAGAGTCCAGCACATACGAGAGCGGGCGGTGGGAATCTCCCACCGCCCGCTCTCGTGCTATCGGTCAGTCAGTGCTACGCGCACTTCTTGCCGGTGTTGATGCAGTTGGCGATGGTGGTCGCCAGGTTGTTCTTGAAGACCGCGATGAAGTCGTCGTGGTCGGTCGCCGACTTGTGGAGCTGCTCCGGGAAGCCGTCCACCGCGTAGGCGTTCTTCACCTGGCCGTTGACGATGGTCGGCGGGGTGACCTTGTAGACCAGGCGCATCGTCAGCTGCGGGATGGCCACGAAGCCGTTGCCGCAGACACCGCTCGCGGGGTCCGCGAAGGCCACGTGCGTACGGTGGTTGGCGCTGTCGATGTTCTTGCCGTCCCAGCAGCTCTGGAAGGCGAAGGTACGCACCACGTTGCTGCCCTGCGGGCAGATCGGGTACTGCGTGGTCAGCTGGACCTTGTTCTCGAAGCCGGTGCAGCTCCAGTGCGCGTTGGCGTTGCCCAGACCGTTGGTCGTGGTCTTGGCGTCACCGGTGATGATGCGCAGGAACTGGGGCATCGCCGTGACCTTGCTGGCCGGGCTGCCGACGTACTTGATCTGCGCCTGGAGCGGCGTCAGGATCTTGCCGACGTTGCCTTCCTTGCCACCGCCGAGCGCGTTCTGGTCGAAGTCCTGCGTGCCGTTCTGGATACGCACGACCGGCCAGTAGTACGCCGACAGGTCGCCCTGGTTCTGGCAGCTGGTCTGGTCCGCGATCAGCGTGTCGTTGGTCGCGAACGCGTTGACCTTCTGATTGCCGACGTAGTCGTGCAGGTGGTGCGCGCCGTTGGTCACGCCGGGCGCCACGATGACGTTGTCGGTGTTGTGGTTCTTGTTCGCGTTGACACCACAGCGGGTGGTGAAGGAACCGGTCGAGGCCTGGGCGCCGTTCTGCGGCTTGCCCTGGACGTTCGCGGCGACCTTCGTGATGTCCACGAAGTCCGCGGCGACCGGACCGTTGCCCGCCTGTCCGCCGATGTTCGCCGGAGCGCTGGCGCTGGCACTCGGGGCGGCCGAGGCCTGCCCGTTGTTCCCGTTGTTGTTCTGACCGCCGTTGTTGTTCTGACCGCCGTTGTTGTTCTGGCCACCGTTGTTCTGGCCACCACCCTGGCCGGCGTTGGTCTGGTTCACGCTCTGCGTGGTGCAGGCGGCGAGCTGCGCCAGCGAGTTGTCGAACGTTCCGCCGACCCGGGTGATGTCGAGACGGATCCGGTTGATCGTGGCCGCCCGCTTCTCCTTCAGGGGGCCGACGATCGCGTTCTGCACGAAGTTCGCGTCGTTCGCCTGGGCCTGACGGGTGGAGGCGAGCCGGGCGTAGGCCTCGGTGATCTGCTTGTCGAGGTTCGCCAGTTCCGTCGCCACCCCCTGCTTGGCATTGGCCGGAACGTTCGTCAGCTTCTGGCCGACATCCGGGCAGGCGATGGTCGCCACCGTGGCGGCGGCGGCCTTCGTGTAGTTCTGGGCGGCGTCGTTCGACTCGTGGGCCGAAGCGTTCATCTGTGCCCAGAGCAGCCCGCCCCCGCCGAGCGCTATGGCCGCCGATGCGGCTACGACCTTGACGGCCAGCGGCGAACGGCGTTTGCGTATGTTGCGTCCCATGGAACTCCTCAGACCTTCCTTGCGGGGCGGCATCGAGGCGCCCGACAGGAGTGAAGCGGCGCCTTCTCATACGCACCTGGTCTCAGAGGTGTTCAGGCGTCTCACAAAATAATCAGAGACTTGTTACGCACTTGGGCCACAACTGCCGTTTGAGCTGCAGAAGTTCCGGGAAAATCAGCGATCGCGGTCCAGGTAGGCCAGTACCGCGAGCACACGCCGATTGTCATCGTCCGACACCTCAAGTCCGAGTTTGGTGAAGATGTTGGAGGTGTGCTTGGCGATGGCCCGTTCCGTCACCACCAGCTGAGCGGCGATCGCCGCGTTCGAACGGCCCTGCGCCATCAGCTCCATGACCTCCAGCTCGCGCGCCGTCAAGCCACCGAGCGGCCGGTCGTCCGCCCGCCGGGACAGCAGCTGCTGGATCACCTGCGGGTCCATCGCCGTACCGCCCGCCGCGACCCGCCGTACGGCGTCCACGAACTGCTCCGCGTCGAACACCCGGTCCTTCAGCAGATACCCGACCCCGCCTGTGCCGTCGGCCAGCAACTCCCGCGCGTAGAGCTGCTCCACATGCTGGGAGAGCACCAGCACGGGCAGTCCGGGCCGCTTCCGCCGCGCCTCCAGCGCGCACTGCAGCCCCTCGTCGGTGTGGGTGGGCGGCAGCCGCACGTCGACCACCGCCACGTCCGGCTCCGCCTCGGCCAGGGCTCGCGTGAGTTCGGGGCCGGACTCGACGGCGGCCGCGATCTCGAAGCCGTAGGCCTCCAGCAGCCGGACCAGTCCGTCGCGGAGCAGGAACAGGTCTTCGGCTAGGACAACGCGCACGGGATCTCCATGGTGACCATGGTGGGACCGCCCGCGGGACTGCTGACGGCCAGGACGCCGTCGAATGTACCGAGCCGCCGCTCCACCCCGGCGAGCCCGGAGCCCGCGCCGATCGTGGCGCCGCCCCGGCCGTGGTCGGTGACCGAGATCCGCAGCATCCCGTCGGTGTGGTGCACATCCACCCAGATCCGGTCGGCGCCGGAGTGCTTGACCGCGTTGGTGAGCACCTCGCTCACCGCGAAGTACGCGGCCGACTCCACCGGCGCGTCCGCCCGCCCCGGCAGGTCCACGGTCACCTCCGTGGCCACCGGCAGCCGCAGCGCCAGCGCCCGTACGGCGTCCCCCAGCCCGCGCTCCGCGAGAACCGGCGGATGGATGCCCCGGACCAGGTCGCGCAGCTCGCCCAGCGCCTCCACGGACGCCTGCCGGGTCTGCGCGAGGAGCTTCTTCGCGTGCTCCGGGTCCTTGTCCAGGAGCATCTCGATGGTCCCCAGATCCATGCCCATGGCGACCAGCCGGGCCTGCGCCCCGTCGTGCAGGTCCCGCTCGATCCGGCGCAGCTCGGCCGCCGAGGTGTCCACCGCGTCCTTCCGGGTCTCGGTCAACACCCTTACCCGCTCTACGAGCTCACCCTCACCCGGGTCGAGGACGGCACGGGTGAGCCGGAAGTGGGCGGTGAGCAGGGCGGGGGTCCAGCGGAAGGCGGCCACGAGGATCACGGCGCCGAGCGCCGCGGCGGCGAACGCGGTGCCCTGCCCGCTGACCGGCACGAATCCGTACCAGTAGGTGCCGCCCTCCCCGAGCACCCGCCACAGCCCGGCGGCCACCGCGAACCCCTCGAACGGATAGAGCAGCAGCACCGCCGGCAGCAGCGCGGTCACGAACCCGGCCGTCATGTCCACGAACAGCCACAGCACGTCCCGCCCGACCTGCGGGTCCCGCAGCATCCCGAAGGTCCTGGCCCACGGGTTGGCGTCCGCCGGCAGCGGCCGGTACGCCGACCGGATCCGCACCCCGCACCACTCGTACGCGAGCCGCCGCCGCACATCCGCCACGTCCCGCACGCCGCCCAGGATCCAGGGGGTCGTGACGATGCCGACACCGATCGGGATCAGTGCGACGGAGACCGCGGTCAGGGCGAAGCAGAGCACCGAGACCGGCAGGATCACCAGCGCCAGCACCAGCCCCCGCACGGCGGCGAGCAGTATCTCCCGGGCCCGGCCCCGAAAGCCGCCACGGTTCGTGTTCGTCGTCATGGCGCCAGTCTGTCCGACCCCACGGACGCCGGTCACTGGCCCGAAGCCCCATGTGAGGGGGTGGTGCCAGATACACCCCGGGGACTTGAAGCGCTCCGAAGGAAAGCGCCCCGAAGGAAAGCGCCCCGAAGGGGCGCGGGGCTGTGTCGGATATGCGGCTCCGCCGCGTGGGCGCGCCCAGCCCCCACCGGCCCGCAGACCGATCACGGCGTACCGCGTGAAACGCCGAGCACCCGCGCTTCGACAACAGGGTCGAGCCCGACGGCCGGCCGGTCCTCCCGCATCGGCGCCACACCTCCGGTGTCCCGCAGCCACCGCCACGTGTCGGCCACGGTCTCCTCGGCCGGGCGGCACACCAGCCCCGTCGCCAGGGCCCGGGAGACGTCGACGCGGTGCACGCCGGTGTACGACTCGCTGTCCGGCGGCACCCACACCGGCAGCTGGACCCATGGTTCGATCCCGGCGGCGAGGATCGGCCCGGGGGCGGTCCAGCGGAGTTCGGCGTCCGAGCCGGTGACCCGGAGGCAGGCTTCCAGCAGCCCGCCCATCGTGGTGTGGCCGGGCGGGCCGATCAGGTTGTACGGCCCGGACAGCTCCCGCTCGACCGCGCCGAGGGTCCACTCGGCGAGGTCGCGGGCGTCCACGAACTGGACGGGCAGCTCACGCGGGCCCGGGGCCAGCACCGGGCCGCCCTTCGCGATACGGCTCAGCCACCAGGGGAGCCGGCCGACGTTCTCGTACGGGCCGAGGATCAGCCCGGCCCGTACCAGGATCGAACCGTCCACCCCGAAGGACTCGACGGCGGCCAGCTCACCGCCCCGCTTGTCCTGCGCGTACTCGGTCCGGTCCGCGTCGGCCGAGGCCCCCGCCACCAGGGGCGCGTCCTCGGTGCAGCCGACCGGGCGGGGCCAGTCGTACACCGACAGGCTGGACACGTACGCGTACCGTCCGGCGCGGCCCCGCAGCAGCCGCGCCGTCTCCCGTACCGCCCGGGGCGCGGCCGACCAGGTGTCGACGACCGCGTCCCACCCGGTGCCGTCGCCGAGGGCGGCGAGGCCCTCGGCAGAGGAGCGGTCGCCGTGCAGCGACCGCACCCCCGGCGGGGGCTCGTGGCGTCCCCGGTTGAAGACGGTCACCTCCCAGCCGCGTCCGAGCGCCGCCTCCACGACGGCCCGCCCCACGAACTCCGTTCCACCCAGCACGAGAAGTCTCATGCCGGTGATCGTGCCCGGGAGCGGCGGCGGACGTAACGGTTCTCTGCCGAGGGCAGAGCGGCTCGTCAGCGGCCGGTCGGCGGGGTGTACTTGTATCCGACCCGGCGCACCGTCTGGATCGCGCCGCGGTGCTCCGCGCCGAGCTTGCGGCGCAGCCGGGCCACATGGACGTCCACGGTCCGGCCGTCGCCGACATGGCCGTAGCCCCAGACCGTGGTGACCAGCTGGTCGCGGGTGTGCACCCGGTTGGGATGTGCGACCAGGTGGGCGAGGAGCTCGAACTCCAGGTAGGTGAGGTCGAGTTCCTCTCCGTCGACCTGGGCGGTGCGCTGCCCGGTGTCGACGGTGACGAGCGGTCGGGCGCCGTCGGCCGGTTCCGCCGTGGCCTGAGGCCCGGCGGCCGTCTCCGGCCGGTCCGGCACCGCGACCGGCAGGAACGGCGGCTGCTGGTCCGCCGGGACCAGCACCAGGTAGCCGATCATCGGCGGCTGGCCCGGCAGGGTGGGCAGGGTGTGCTGCGGGGCGGGCAGCCAGGTGGCGCCCGGCGGCAGGAAGTCCGCCATGTCCACGACCTCGTCCCGGTCGACGGCACGCAACCGGTGCCGGGCGGGGGAGGAGGCGGCGAGGGCGGTAGCGGGGGAGAGAGAACGAGTGGTCGCCATGAGACGTCAGCTCTTTCGCGCGAGGAGTTCGTCGGTCGAGGACGACGGCCGCGATTCGTGGTCGGGCGCGCCGGGGAGACGTACTGCGTTTCGCGCTGGCCGAAGGCCGGGGTGTACGGCTTTAGAGGGCCCGCGCGTTCATCGCGCGGCAACACACCCGGTCGAAGTCGTGGTGCTGACGGGAAGGCCAGAAGGGCTCCAGGTCATGGCGACCCGTCGCGGTGTACTTCTGGAAGCTGGCCATGCCCATATTGAAGCAGACACAGCCCGGAAACAGGACCCTCCTCTCACTGCTTGGACGCGTCCTTGGTGGGAAGTTGACGTTGCGCACCTCACCCCACCAGGCGTTTGTGCCAGGTCAGGGGCGTAAGCTCGATCGCCTTGTCCGGATTGCCGTCCCACACTGCGGACAGCCCGGCGGTCCTGAGCGCGGCGACGACCTTCCGGCCGACCGAGGTGGTGGTCGCGGCGGAGTCGTCGAAACCGCCGTAGTAGAGGGTGAGTCCACGGCCCTCGGCCGCGGCGCGGGTGCCCTGGTGGTGGAAGAAGACGAAGCCCCGGGTGGCCTCCGCGTCCGCCGCCTCGGCGCCTATCTCGGTCATGCCGCAGGAGCGGCAGCAGGTGAAGTCCTGGCGGGCGACGACGCCTTCGCGCTCCAGTGCCGCGAACGCCCGGGTCAGCCGGTCCGGGTCGGTGAGCCCGGTCCACGCCCGCTGCTCCTCCAGCCGCTCCACCCAGAGCCGTTCGACGATCTCGCGTGCCTGGGCCGAGGAGACCGTCGGTGCGCCCTCCCCGTCACCGTCTGCCCCGTCACCGTCCTCCATCAGGTACACGGTCTCCTGCACAAGCCGTTCGATCCCGAGGAACCCGTCCCGGAGCAGCGCGCGCACGTGTTCCTCCGCGCGGGCCGCCACCTCGGTCGTGAGGGCCGGTATCTCCTCGCGCGGTGGTGTCTCGACCGGCGCCCAGTCCACGCCCGCGTCCCAGCCGTCGTCCTCGTGCGCCCAGTCGACGACCAGGTCCGCCGCCCGCTCCGGGTCCGTGAGGCTCGTACCGAAGAACTCGTCCGCGCCGCGCCGGTGTTCGAGGCGGTAGTCCCCGCCCTCCTCGTGCCACAGCTGCGCGAACACCTTCGGCAGGTCCGGGATGCGCTGCGCGACCAGGAAGCGGTTCCCGGCCCCGCCCAGCCCGCGCACGGCCGCCCGCAGCTCGTCCGGCGAACTCCACACGTACGTCCGCCCGTTCTCCGTCCGGGCGTTGACGGCGAGCACCTCGTCGATCTCCATGCCGCCCACCATGACACGCACCACTGACAACGCGGTCACGGGCATACGGAAGAGGGCATACGAAAGGGGCGCCCGCCGCGAACGGCGGACGCCCCCTTTGAGGAGCTGTCTGCGGATCAGACCTGGCCGGCCTTCTCCAGGGCGGAGCAGCAGGTGTCGACGATCAGCCGCGTCACCAGGTACGGGTCGACGTTGGCGTTCGGACGGCGGTCCTCGATGTAGCCCTTGCCGTCCTTCTCGACCTGCCACGGGATGCGGACCGAGGCACCGCGGTTGGAGACGCCGTAGGAGTACTCGTTCCACGGGGCGGTCTCGTGCAGACCGGTCAGGCGGTCGTCGATGCCGGCGCCGTAGTTCTTGACGTGGTCGAGAGGCTTGGAGCCCTCACCGAGCGACTCGCACGCGGTGATGATCGCGTCGTAGCCCTCGCGCATCGCCTTGGTGGAGAAGTTGGTGTGCGCGCCGGCGCCGTTCCAGTCGCCCTTGACCGGCTTGGGGTCGAGGGTCGCGGAGATGCCGAAGTCCTCGGCGGTGCGGTAGAGCAGCCAGCGGGCCACCCACAGGTGGTCGGAGACCTCCAGCGGGGAGACCGGGCCGACCTGGAACTCCCACTGGCCCGGCATGACCTCGGCGTTGATGCCGGAGATCGCGAGCCCTGCCTTCAGGCAGTTGTCCAGGTGGGCCTCGACGATCTCGCGGCCGAAGATCTCGTCCGCGCCGACACCGCAGTAGTAGCCGCCCTGGGGGGCCGGGAAGCCGCCCTCGGGGAAGCCCAGCGGGCGGGCGCCGTCGAAGAAGGTGTACTCCTGCTCGATACCGAAGATCGGCTCCTGCGCGGCGAACTTCGCCGAGACCTCGACCAGCGCGGCGCGCGTGTTGGAGGAGTGCGGAGTCATGTCGATCTCCAGGACCTCGCACAGGACGAGGATGTCGTCGCCGCCGCGGATCGGGTCCGGGCAGGTGAAGACCGGCTTCAGCACACGGTCCGAGGAGTGCCCCTCGGCCTGGTTCGTGGACGACCCGTCGAAGCCCCAGATCGGCAGCGCGTCGAGACCGGCGGGGGCGCCCGCGATGATCTTCGTCTTCGAACGCAGCTTGGCCGTCGGCTCGGTGCCGTCGATCCAGATGTACTCAGCCTTGAAGGTCACGGGCCACATCCTTCGGGGGTGGGTCGGGCGCACTTGCGGGTGCAGCGGCGCTACGGCACTGGGGCGCCGCCTTTTCTGCCCGGCAGCCTGTCAACAGGCGATTTCCCGATCATTGCTCGAATGTGAACCCCGTGTTACCTGGTGGTTCTGTGGCGCGACTCACGTCGTGAGACTCGGAAAGGCGGGGTACGGGGCCCATTTCGGGCACCGTACGGAGCTGTCCGTGTGGCGGCCGCCGGCTTTCCCTCCGTAAAAGCCGGCGGCCGTGCCTCAGCTCGTTTCGGGGGTCAGCCGATCTTCTCGATCACCGCGCGGCGGATCAGGAACTTGCCCGGCTCCCGGACCTGTTCGAAGGCCGCGTTGTTGAGCAGCACGCAGCTGCCGGAGACCGAGGTGACCTTCACCGTCGTGGACTTGTTGTTGTCCAGGTTGGTGACCTTCAGCGTGGTTCCGGCCGGGAACTGGTTGCTGGAGGCGGCCGGGGCGCCGGCCTCGCCGGACAGCGTGACGGTCGAGCCCTTGCAGACCTGTGTACCGGAACCGGTCGCGGCGGCACCGCCACCGGTGTTGCCGGTGGCCGCGCTCTGCGAGGGAGTCGCGGTCTTGCCGCCGGCCTGGGTACCGCCCGCCTGCGCACCGCTCGCCGCCTGGGAGCCCTGAGCCGACTCCCCAACGACGCAGCCGGCCGCCTTCTGCTGGACCTGGATCTGCTGGATGACCGCCTGGCGGTTGGCGATCCGGGCCGCCGACTGGGCGTCCGGGTTCGCCTGCTGGCCGGCGATGAACTTCTGGTTGTTGCCGAGGGCCGTGGCCAGCCCCTGGCAGACGGTCGAGTCCGCGGCCGACGACAGCGTCTTGGCGTTCTGCGGGGTCTGCGCGGCGTTCGAGGTGGACGCCAGGGCGAAGGCCCCGCCGCCCGCCACCGCGGCGGCGCTGACGAGCAGCGCGAGCTTCTTCTTGGCGCTGAAGTTTCTCCTACGCGACATGCGCGCCTCCTGTGAGGTGTGGGGGTGCGTACGCCGCTACGTACGGGATGTCGAACGCCGTTACTCAGCAGTTACAGGAGTCAACTGAAGTAACCTACGTCACACCGGAGTTGAAGAGTGTTCAGCTCTTGCTCCTGGCCAGCGCTTCTTCCACCGCCTCGTTGCTCCGGGCGACGATCGCCGTTCCGTCGTCGGCGGTGATGATCGGCCGCTGGATGAGCCTGGGGTGCTCGGCGAGCGCCGTGATCCAGCGGTCGCGCGCCGTCTCGTCCCGCGCCCACTCCTTCAGGCCCAGCTCCTTGGCGGCCGCCTCCTGGGTGCGGGTGATGTCCCAGGGTTCGAGCCCGAGCCGATCGAGTACGGCCCTGATCTCGTCCTCGCCCGGCACGTCCTCCAGGTAGCGGCGGACGGTGTAGTCGGCCCCTTCGGCGTCGAGCAGGCTGATCGCGCTGCGGCACTTCGAGCAGGCGGGATTGATCCAGATCTCCATGCGGGGAACAGTATGCGAGCCGCTGTCCGGGGCCTGGTCTGTTCGATTTTCGGGGAGTGTCATGGAAGTCTCTCCGGTCCATTGCGTCACAGCTGAAATACCCTTTCTCACCTGGGAAGTTCGATGCCGTTTCGAGCTGTCTCGATGTCAGTGGCGGCCGGTACACTGGAAGCAGTGTTCGAGAGGGTCGCCGGGGTTTCCGGGGGCGCTCTGACCGCGACAGGAGGATGTCTTGCCCGCTGCCGCACTGAAGCCGAAGTCGAAGCCGTTGCCGACCCAGTCCACCGCCAAGCGTGCCGTCCTGCTCGACTCGCCCTACGCGCCGGCGGAGAAGCGCCCGCTGCCGGCCGGGCGGCCCCGCGAGTGGTACGTCATGCACAACCGCCGCCTCAAGGCCATGCGCCTCGCCATCGCCCTGCTCGACTCCGGCGTCTACCTGCCGAACCAGGCACGCAACGAGACGATACGGAGCGCGGCGGAGAGCGTCGGGATCCACCCGCCGTCGGACACGACGTGTCACATGGTGCGGGCGCTGATGCGATATTCGCGATGAGCCGTGGTGCCGGGTGCCGTGTGTTTTGCGGTGCCCGGTGCTTTTTGTCTGGGGGCTGCCGCCCCCAGGCCCCGCGTCGGTGGCCTTGAGTGTCGGCTGCGGGCCGGTGGGGGCCGGTCGCGCAGTTCCTCCCCCAGCCTTCGGCCGGGGGTACCCCCAGCGCCCCTGACGGGGCGTCGTCACTCGTTTGGTGGGCTCGGCATGCGCACGCCCCCCGACCTCCCGTTCACTGCGAACAGCAGGTCAAGGAGGGAGCAGCCGAGCGAGGGGAGTGACGTATGACCACGCCCGCCGAGCGTGCCACCCGTGGCAAGGCCGCCCGCAAGCGTGCCCCCCGCTCCGCGCACGCCCTCTGGCTGCCGCCCGTGGACCGGCCCGACCCCGTCGCCGTGCTGGAGCGGCAGGGGCGTGACCGGGTGCCGGAGCTGCTGCCCATCCGGTACGGGCGGATGGCCGCCTCGCCCTTCGCGTTCCTGCGCGGCGCCGCCGCCGTGATGGCCGCCGACCTCGCCGCCCGGCCGCACACCGGGCTCACCGTGCAGCTGTGCGGCGACGCCCATCTGCAGAACTTCGGGCTGTACGCCTCCCCGGAGCGGATCCTGGTCTTCGACCTGAACGACTTCGACGAGACGTTCCCCGGCCCCTTCGAGTGGGACGTCAAACGGCTCGCCGCCTCCGTCGCCGTCGCCGCCCGGGAGAACGGGCACAGCGACGTGGAGGCCCGGGCCGCGGCCCGCGCGGCCGTGGCCGGGTACCGGACCGGCATGCGGCGGCTGGCGAGGCTCGGGGAACTCGCCGTCTGGTACGAGCGGGTCGACGCCGGCAGTCTGCTGTCCCTGGTCGGCTCCGCGCGCCGCCGGCACCGGATCGAGGACACCCTCACCCGGGCCCGGCGCCGCACCAGCCTGCACGCGCTCGGCAAGCTCACCGAGGTGGCCGGCGGCCGGCGCCGTATCGTCCTGGACCCGCCGCTCCTCGAAGCCGCCGGTGCCCCCGACATGGCCTCGCTGCGCAAGATCTTCAGCGACTACCGCTCCACCCTCGCCGAGGAACGCCGGCTCCTGCTCGACCGCTACCGCTTCGTCGACGCCGCCCGGAAGGTCGTCGGCGTCGGCAGCGTCGGCACCCGCTGCTTCATCGTGCTGCTCACCGGCCGGGACGACGACGACCCGCTGTTCCTGCAGATCAAGGAGGCCCGGACGGCCGTACTGGAGCAGTACCTGCCCAGCGGGCCGTACGCCCACCCGGGCCACCGGGTCGTCGCCGGGCAGCGGCTGCTGCAGGCCACCGGGGACATCTTCCTCGGCTGGATGACCGGCCCCCAGGGCCGCGCCTACTACTGGCGCCAACTGCGGGACATGAAGGGCTCCCTGGAGGCCGCCGCCATGGACGCCAAGGGCCTGAGCGTCTACGCCGAGCTGTGCGGTGCGACCCTCGCCCACGGCCATGCCCGCTCCGGTGACCGCATCGCCATCGCCGCCTACCTGGGCGGCACCGACTCCTTCGACCACGCGGTCACCGACTTCGCGCTCGCCTATGCCGACCAGACCGCCACCGACCACGCCGCCCTCCACGCGGCCGTCACGGCGGGCGTCCTGACGGCCCTGCCGGGGGTCTGAGCCGGCCGCGCGGTTCCAGCAGGAGGGCGGCGAACTCCCGCCGGTCATCCCGGTGGTCGCGGAACCACAGCCCCAACCGATGCTCCGCGTGCGGCAGTTCGAGCCAGGTGAAGCGGGAACGGGTGCCGAGGGCGTCCCGGACGGGCACCCGGGCCTCCCGAAAACGAGATGCACACCGAGTGACCGTCTCCCTACGCTGGACACGCGTTGCGGAGTCGTCCACCACTGCTTTCCGCAGAGGCGGCCGCGCCCCGGTGACTCGGGGCTACTCTGCTACGCACCGACGGACGGCCGCCCGTCCCCCGCGTGCCGTCGGATCCGTCGACCGCTCACACACCCACGCCACGGAGGCCCGTCATGGGCACCATCGTCCTATCCGGAACAGTCGTCCTCGTCATCCTCGGATTCGGCAACCACAACTGGTGGCTCGCCGCCGTCGCCCTGCTCTTCCTGTACGTCCAGTACGGACGGGGCTCGTCGTCGGCCTCCTCGTCGGGCGGTTCGTCCGGCGGCGGAGGGGGCATGGCCGGCGACTACAAGACCTACCGCGAACGCCGTGACCAGCAGGCCAAGTGGGAGCGCCGCTACCGTCGCGAGCGCCCCCTGGAGTCCCGGCGGCAGCAGAACGAGAAGGGGAAGTAGAAGGGGAGAGCAGGCAGGTGCTGCCGGCCGGTCAGCGGCCGCCGGTCACAGGCCGCCGGTCACAGGCCGGGGGCACCCCAGACCGGGAACCAGCGGCTGAGGTCCTGCTCGATCCTCAGGTCGTTCGCGAGTGCCGCCTTCACCTGCAGCTCCAGTGCGCTGTCCCGCCGCTGCCCCGACCCGGGCAGCGGTGCGAAGGGGTAGAAGGTGCCCCGCTTGTAGAGATAGACGAGCGCGAGCCTGCGCCCGCGCTCGTCCTCGAACGCGGCCAGGGAGCAGAGCAGCTGCGGGCCGAAGCCGTTGACCTCCATCGAGCTGTTCACCGCGTGCAGATCGTTGACCAGCTGCGGAAGCTGGTCGGGGGTGCGCCGGGAGACCAGCCAGGAGTATCCGTACTCGTCCTGGTGCAGCTCCACCGGCGGTCCGCTGCGGTCCGCGTCCGCGTCCAGGAGCGCCTGGACCTCCCGGTGGGTCTGCTCGAAGGCCGAGCCCTCCACCGTGGCGAAGCACACCGCGCCCCCGCCGGTCGGGGTGAACCCGGCAGCGGCCTCCAGGGTCAGCGCCGCGGACGGCAGGGCGAACAGCTGGTCGAGGTCGGGTGCGACGGGCTTGGTACGGCCGAGCAGGATGTCCAGGAACCCCATGCTCACCCGGCCTTCCCGGGCGTCGCCGCCTCGCCCAGCTCCGCCGAGATCCGGCCCAGCTGCTCAAGGCGCTGCTCCAGGGGCGGGTGGGTGGAGAAGAAGCGCTCCAGGCCGGGCTCCTTGCCGGCCGCCGGGGTGAAGTAGAAGGCGTTGAAGGCCTGGGCGGTGCGCAGGTCCTTGGTGGGGATCCGGGCGATGTCGCCGGAGACCTTGGTCAGCGCCGACGCCAGCGCGGAAGGCCGGCCGGTCAGCTGGGCGGCCGCCCGGTCGGCGGCCAGCTCCCGGTACCGGCTCAGCGCCCTGATCAGCAGGAAGCTGATCGCGTACACGGCCGCGGAGACCCCGATGACGGCGGCGAACACGGCGGCCGTGTTCTGGTCCCGCCTGCCTCCGCCGAAGAGCTGCGAGTAGAAGGCGAACCGCACGATCAGCCCGGCGATCACGCCCAGGAACGACGCGATCGTGATCACGGCGACATCCTTGTGGGCCACGTGCGACAGCTCGTGCGCGAGCACACCCTCCAGCTCGGCGGGCTCCAGCCGCCTCAGCAGCCCGGTGGTCACGCACACCACCGCATGGTCGGGATTCCGCCCGGTCGCGAATGCGTTCGGCATGTCCATGTCCGACACGGCCACCACGGGCTTCGGCATGTCGGCGATGGCACACAGCCGGTCCACCACCGCATGCAGCTCGGGATACTCCTCCCGCTCCACGACCCGCCCGCGCATGGCGAACATCGCGATCCGGTCGGAGAACCAGAACTGCGCCACGAACATCGCGCCGACCAGCACCACGACCAGCAGCCACGACTTCAGCAGCACGATCAACGCGGCAACGAATCCGACGTACAACAACCCGAGCAGGAACAGCGTGATCGTCATCCGCACGGTCAGCCGTCGGTCGCTCCGGAAGCGGCTCTGCATCTTGCCTCACCCCGCAGTCAGGCACTCGTCCCGCTGTCCAGTGTGCACCTGCCGAGGGCAATGAGGAGGTTCCGAACGTGCCTAGTAGCGGCAAAAGGTCCCTGTGAAGGGAGCGACGCCGTCGTGGTTGCTCGCGCAGTTCCCCGCGCCCCTCACGGGGCGCTTGTGCCGGGGCCCCTAGTAGGGCGAGCGCGTCTGTATGTACCCGAGCAGAACGATCACAGCCGCCACGCAGCCCAGTACCAGAGCCGTCGACACCCACGACGATCGTCGTGGTGCCGCCGGTCCCGGATCCGGACGGAACGGCACCGGGCCCGGGGGGTTCTCCCGCCACCGGGCAGCCAGCATCCGTGCCCGCGCGGACGGCTCCCTGTGCTCGGCCTGGTCGGCCCAGCGCAGATCGAACTCCCGCTCCTCGTCGTCCTGTTCCGACATCCCGTGCCCCCGTTTCGAACGCCAGTACCCAGGCACGATACGACGGCGCCCCCGCCCTGAGAAACAGGAACGGGGGCGCCGGAAGCCGGAGAGGCGTCGATCACACGTCGAAGTACAGCTCGAACTCGTGCGGGTGCGGGCGCAGCTGCAGCGGGGCGATCTCGTTGGTGCGCTTGAAGTCGATCCACGTCTCGATCAGGTCGGGCGTGAAGACGTCACCGGCGAGCAGGAACTCGTGGTCGCGCTCCAGGGAGTCCAGGACGGCCGGGAGGGAGGTCGGGACCTGGGCCACGTTCGCGTGCTCCTCGGGAGCCAGCTCGTAGAGGTCCTTGTCGATCGGCTCGGCCGGCTCGATCTTGTTCTTGATGCCGTCGAGGCCCGCGAGGAGCAGGGCCGAGAAGGCCAGGTACGGGTTGCCGGAGGAGTCGGGCGCGCGGAACTCGACACGCTTGGCCTTCGGGTTCGAACCCGTGATCGGGATACGCATCGCGGCGGAGCGGTTGCGCTGCGAGTACACCAGGTTGATCGGCGCCTCGAAGCCCGGGACCAGACGGTGGTACGAGTTCACCGTCGGGTTGGTGAACGCGAGCAGCGACGGGGCGTGCTTCAGGATGCCGCCGATGTAGTAGCGGGCGATGTCCGACAGGCCCGCGTAACCGGCCTCGTCGTAGAAGAGCGGGGAGCCGCCGGTCCACAGGGACTGGTGGACGTGCATGCCCGAGCCGTTGTCGCCGAAGATCGGCTTCGGCATGAAGGTCGCGGTCTTGCCGTTGCGCCAGGCCACGTTCTTCACGATGTACTTGAAGAGCTGGAGGTCGTCGGCGGCGGCGAGCAGCGTGTTGAACTTGTAGTTGATCTCCGCCTGGCCGGCGGTGCCCACCTCGTGGTGCTGGCGCTCGACCTGGAGGCCGGACTTGGCCAGCTCCAGGGAGATCTCGGCGCGCAGGTCGGCGAAGTGGTCGACCGGCGGGACCGGGAAGTAGCCGCCCTTGTAGCGGACCTTGTAACCACGGTTGTCCTCGAGGGCACCGGTGTTCCAGGCACCCGCCTCGGAGTCGATGTGGTAGAAGCTCTCGTTCGCCGAGGTGGCGAAACGGACGCTGTCGAAGACGTAGAACTCGGCCTCGGGACCGAAGTACGCGGTGTCCGCGATACCGGTCGACGCGAGGTAGGCCTCGGCCTTCTTCGCCACGTTGCGCGGGTCACGGGAGTACTGCTCGCCGGTGATCGGGTCGTGGATGAAGAAGTTGATGTTGAGCGTCTTGTCCCGGCGGAACGAGTCCACCCGGGCGGTCGACAGGTCCGCGCGCAGCGCCATGTCGGACTCGTGGATCGCCTGGAAACCACGGATCGACGAACCGTCGAACGCGAGCTCCTCGTCCGGGTCGAACGCCTCGACGGGCAGCGTGAAGTGCTGCATGACGCCCGGCAGGTCGCAGAAACGGACGTCGATGAACTTGACGTCCTCGTCCGCGATGAACTTCTTGGCCTCGTCGGCGTTCTGGAACATCCAGCTCCTCCTACTCCCGGCCGTTCCCGTGCCGGGGTGGTAGTTCGTTCGTGCGGCCAGTGCGGTGGCACACGCTGTCCTCGACCCTAGGGACGGGTGATTTCTCGGGCGTGACCCATTTGTTTCGCTGAAGTTAACCGGGTTCGCTTCCACGGTAGCCCCGGGACACCCCGCCGAACCCCGGGTGGATACCGGGGCAGTACCGTTGACGGGTGGACAACAGGCAAGCAATCGGATCGTGGCTCTCCGGGCCCCGCGCGGCCATGGAAGAGGCGGGCGCGGAGTTCGGCTACCGGGGCGAGCAGCTCGGTCTGCCGGAACAGGGACCGGGCTCCATCGCCCGCCCCGGCAGGCGGCTCGGGGCGCTGGCCGTGGACTGGGCGCTGTGCGAGTTGATCGCATACGGCCTGATCACTCATGGCTACAACCCGGCTTCGACCGGCAACTGGGCCCTGCTCATCTTCTTCGTCCTGGGTGTCCTCACGGTGGGCACGGTCGGCTTCACGCCGGGCAAGCGACTGTTCGGGCTGCGGGTGGTCGGCGTCGGGACAGGGCGGGTGCAGCCGCTGCGCGTGCTGGCCCGCACGGTTCTGTTGTGCCTCGCGATTCCGGCGCTGATCTGGGACCGGGACGGCAGGGGACTGCACGACCGGCTGGCGCGGACCGTGGAGGTCCGTATCTGAGGCGCGGGGGGTTCGGCCGCCCGGTCGACTGCGGGGTTCCGTTTCGTCGGCGGCCGCGGGTGGTGCGTGGTTGCTCGCGCAGTTCCTCCCCCGGCCTTCGGCCGGGGGTACCCCCAGCGCCCCTGACGGGGCGCTGCAGCCCCCACCCCGGCTCACCGTGTCCGCAGAACTCCCCGCAGTACATCCCGCAGCTCCGCCTCCGCGTCCCCTTCCGCCGGGCCCTCCGCGCGCCAGGCCACGAATCCGTCCGGCCGTACCAGCACCGCGCCGTCCGCCGTCGTGCCGTGTGCCGTCGCCCAGTCGTCGCCCTCCGTGTCGTACACAAGATCGGCCCCTGACCCGGCCGTGCCGATCCCGTACGCGTCCAGTCGTACCCGTTCCGTGTCCGCGATCCGGCGGGCCGCCATGTGCCAGGGCGAACCCGGGGCGCTGAGCAGGACCAGGGCGCGCTCGTACAGGTCGAGCGTGGAGACGCGTTCGTCCGCCCGGCGCAGCCACAGGTGCGGCGCCCTGCTGCCCGGCCGGCCCGTCAGGTTCATCCCGTCGGGTACGACCGGCCGGCCGACGTCCGCGCCCAGTACCGCCCCCCTCGGGTACCGGTAGCCGAGGACGATGTTGAGGATGCCGCCGCGCTTGCCGGCGCCGATGCCGGGGGCCGGGGCGAAGCCGGGGTGGCTGTGTTCCACCGAGCGGGCGGACGCGCGGGCGCTGGTGGCGAGGGCGACCGGGCGGCGCTCGGTGTCGTACGACTGCAGCAGCCCCGGTCCGGCCCAGCCGTCCAGGACCGCCGCCAGCTTCCACGCCAGGTTGTGGGCGTCCTGGATGCCGGTGTTGGAGCCGAACGCGCCGGTCGGGGACATC
Source organism: Streptomyces sp. NPDC101234 (assembly GCF_044767525.1). Taxonomy (NCBI): domain Bacteria; kingdom Bacillati; phylum Actinomycetota; class Actinomycetes; order Kitasatosporales; family Streptomycetaceae; genus Streptomyces; species Streptomyces sp. NPDC101234. Next base: position 66,646 of record NZ_JBIWOA010000004.1, read on the forward strand.
TCGTGCGCGGAGTCCCCGGCGAGGAAGACCCGCCGGTCCGAGTACCGCTCGGCGACCCGCTCGGCCGCCCGCCAGGACGCCCGGCCGGTGATCTCGACGTCGAGATCGGGGACGCCGACGGCCCGGCGGATGTGCCGGGTGAGCCGCTCCTCGGTGAACTCGTCGAGGGTTTCGCCGCGTTCGGGGTGCCAGGGCGCGTGGAAGACCCAGCGCTCCTTGTTGTCGACGGGGAGGAGGGCGCCGTCGGCCTCGGGGTCGGTGAGGTAGCAGCAGATGAAGCGGCGGTCCCCGACCGTGTTCTGGAGCAGCTTGGAGCGGAAGGTGATGCTGACGTTGGCGAACAGGTCGCCCGGGCCCGTCTGGCCGATGCCCAGCCGGCCGCGGACCGGGCTGCGCGGGCCGTCGGCGGCGACCAGGTAGTCCGCACGGACGGTGTACATCCGGTCGGAGTCACGGTCGCGGACGTACGCCGTCACTCCTTCGGGGTCCTGTTCGAAGGACTCCATCTCATGGAAGTAGCGCAGCTCGCCGGTGAGGGATTCGGCCGCCCGGCGGAGTACCGGTTCGAGGTCGTTCTGGCTGCACAGGCACCAGCCCGTCGGGCTGAACCTCGCGAGTCCGCCGCCCGGGTCGATCTCCTTGAACAGCCAGTCGCCGGCGTCGCCGACCAGCGTCGGGGTCTGCAGGATGCCGTGGTTGTCCGCGAGGAGCGAGGCCGCGGTCCTGATGTCGGCCTCGATGCCGGCCTTCCGGAACAGCTCCATCGTGCGCACGTTGTTGCCCCGGCCGCGTGGATGGATCGAGGTCCCGGAGTGTCTCTCGACGAGCATGTGCCGTACGCCCAGTCGGCCCAGGAAGAGGGACATGGACAGGCCCACGAGGGAGCCGCCCACGACGAGGACGGGGACCTGGTGATCGGTTTTCCGGTGCATCGGGCACTCCAGAGGCGGGTGGTGGTCCGTCAGGTGCGTCGCAACTTCCATGCCCCGTCCGGGCCCCTCCGGCAGGGGTTCCGTGCGCTCAATCACCCACCTGGTTCACGCGAGTCGCGCACTTCGAAGGACCGGCACAGGATCAAGAAGCGCTGACGCCGCGTCATCGGCGAAGGCGCAGGCCGCTGCCCCCGCGAAGGAGATGTGCGAAGCATGACGACGATCTCGGAAAAGGTTTCCCCGACCCGAACGACCCGCCCGGTGTCCAAGCGGGTCTCCCAGTCCGTCTTCGACGGCTCCCGGCTCCGGGTCGTCCTGCTGGTGGACGTCTACGACGGCGCACAGCAGCAGTTCCTGGAGGCCTACGAGCAGCTGTGCAACCAGGTCGCCCAGGTGCCCGGCCACGTCAGCGACCAGCTCTGCCAGTCGATCGAGAACCCCTCGCAGTGGCTGATCACCAGCGAGTGGGAGAGCGCCCCGCCGTTCCTCGCCTGGGTGAACAGCGAGGAGCACGTCGAGATGGTGAAGCCGCTGCACAGCTGCGTCCGCGACACCCGTTCGCTGCGCTTCCACGTCGTCCGCGAGACCGGCGGCCCGGCGGCGGACTCCGTGCGCGTCCTGCAGGCCGAGCCGCGGATGGGCGACGGAGTGATCCGGCACGCGCTCACCTTCACGGTCCGGCCGGGCAGCGAGGCCCAGGTCGCGAAGATCCTCGCGGACTACGCCTCGCCCAAGGCGAACGTCGACGACACCACCCGGCTGCTCCGCACCTCCCTGTTCATGCACGGCAACCGGGTCGTGCGGGCCATCGAGGTACGCGGTGAACTGATGGCCGCCCTGCGCCATGTCGCCCGGCAGCCCGAGGTACGGGCCGTCGAGGAGGCGATCAACCCCTACCTGGAGCAGGAACGCGACCTCAACGACCAGGAATCCGCACGGGTGTTCTTCACCCGGGCGGCGCTGCCGGCCGTCCACCACGTCAGCGTCGACGAGCTCGCCGAGGGCGAGCGCCACGCGCTGTACTACCCGGCCCGCCCCGGCTGCGGGATGCGGCTCGCGGAACTGCTCGCGCAGCACGACGAGACCGCCGCCGAGGACCCGGCGAGCCCGGTGCTGCACAGCACGGTCTTCCAGCGTGACGACGTCGTCGTACGACTGGTCGAGCACCGGCCCGGCGAGGCCGTGGACGTCACCCCGGCCCAAGCCCTGACCGCCCTGCTGGACGGCGACGCGGTGCGGATGCAGCTCATCACCGACCGCCGCTCGCCGGACGCCTGACCCCCCTCACCACCGTCGCATCAGACCACGGCATCACATTCACGGAGGAGTACGTGATGAAGCCCATTCCGAAGATCGTGGACCTCAGCGAGATCGAGCCCAACACGCGGCGCGGCGGCGATCTGCGCGCCATGCTCACCCCCGCCACGGTGGGCTCCACCAGCGGTTTCATGGGTGTGGCCCTCGTGCAGCCGGGCGACCGCATCGCCGAGCACTACCACCCGTACTCCGAGGAGTTCGTGTACGTCGTCTGCGGCGACATGGAGGTCGATCTGGACGGCGAGCCGCACCCGCTGCGGCCCGAGCAGGGCCTGATGATCCCCATGAACATGAAGCACCGCTTCCGCAACGTGGGCAATGTCGAGGCGCGGATCGTCTTCCACCTCGGCCCGCTCGCCCCCCGCCCGGCCCTGGGCCACGTCGACACGGAGGAGACGGAAGCCGTCTCCGTGGGGCAGGTCCGGTCGTGACCCGGCGCGTGGCGGTTACGGGCATAGGCATCGTGGCTCCGGGGGGTGTGGGCGTACCGGCGTTCTGGGATCTGCTCGCCTCGGGCCGGACCGCGACGCGCGGCATCACCTTCTTCGACCCCTCCGGACTCAGGTCACGGATCGCCGCCGAGTGCGACTTCGACCCGGCGGCGCACGGCCTGGACCCTGAGGAGATCGAACGGGCGGACCGTTACATACAGTTCGCCCTGGTCGCCGGCGACGAGGCGGTCCGGGACTCCGGTCTCGACCTGGGCCGGGAGGACCCCTGGCGGATCGGGGTCTCCCTGGGTACGGCGGTCGGTGGCACCACCCGACTGGAGCACGACTACGTCCTGGTGAGCGGCGCGGGTCAGCGCTGGGACGTGGACCACCGGCAGGCGCAGCCCCAGCTGCACCGGGCGTTCTCCCCGAGCACCCTGGCCTCCGCGGTGGCGGAACGTTTCGGCGCGCAGGGTCCGGTGCAGACCGTCTCCACCGGCTGCACCTCGGGCCTGGACGCGGTCGGCTACGCCTTCCACACCGTCCAGGAGGGCCGCGCCGACATCTGCATCGCCGGCGCCTCGGACTCCCCGATCTCACCGATCACCATGGCCTGCTTCGACGCGATCAAGGCCACCTCACCGAACAACGACGACCCCGAGCACGCCTCCCGCCCCTTCGACAACCGCCGCGACGGGTTCGTCATGGGCGAGGGCGGCGCGGTGCTCGTCCTGGAGGAGGAGGAGCACGCCAAGGCCCGCGGCGCGCACATCTACTGCCTCCTCGACGGCTACGCCACCTTCGGCAACGCCTACCACATGACCGGTCTCACCAGCGAGGGCCTGGAGATGGCCCGCGCCATCGAGACCGCCCTGAACCACGCCCGCCTCGACCCCACCGCCATCGACTACGTCAACGCGCACGGCTCCGGCACCCGGCAGAACGACCGCCACGAGACCGCAGCCGTCAAGAAGGCGCTCGGACAGCACGCGTACCGCACGCCGATGAGCTCCATCAAGTCCATGGTGGGCCACTCGCTCGGCGCCATCGGCGCGATCGAGGTCGTGGCCTGTGTGCTCGCCCTGGCCCACCAGGTCGTCCCTCCCACCGCCAACTACGAGACCCCCGACCCCGAGTGCGACCTCGACTACGTGCCGCGCGTCGCCCGCGAACGGCCCCTGAGCGGTGTCCTGTCCGTGGGCAGCGGGTTCGGGGGCTTCCAGTCCGCGGTGATCCTGACCCGGCCGAGAGGAAGGACACGATGAGCGAACCCCATTCTCGGCGGGCGGCTGTCACCGGCATCGGTGTCGTGGCGCCCAACGGAACCAGCACCGACACCTTCTGGAAATCCGTCCAGGAGGGACGCAACGTCCTCGACAAGGTGACCCGCGACGGCTGCGAGCACCTGCCCATGAAGGTGGCCGGCGAAGTCCGCGACTTCGACCCCGCGGCCGCCGTCGAGGAACGCCTCATCGTCCAGACCGACCGCTTCACCCACTTCGCGATGGCCGCGGCCGACCTCGCCCTGGAGGACGCCCGCCTCGGCCGCGCCGACACCGACGGCTCGCCGTTCGACATCGGCGTGGTCACCGCGGCCGGCTCCGGCGGCGGCGAGTTCGGCCAGCGCGAGCTCCAGCAGCTGTGGGGCAAGGGCAGCCGGTTCGTCGGCCCCTACCAGTCCATCGCCTGGTTCTACGCGGCCAGCACCGGCCAGATCTCCATCCGGCGCGGCTTCAAGGGACCCTGCTCGGTGGTCGCCGCCGACGAGGCCGGCGGCCTCGACGCCCTCGCCCATGCCGCCCGCGCGGTGCGCCGGGGCACGGACGTCATCGTGGCCGGCTCCACCGAGGCGCCGATAGCTCCGTACTCGGTGGTCTGCCAGCTCGGCTACGAGGAGCTCAGCCGGGAGACCGACCCGGCCCGCGCCTACCGCCCGTTCACCGAGCAGGCCTGCGGGTTCGTGCCGGCCGAGGGTGGCGCCATGCTCGTCGTCGAGGACACCGGCTCGGCCCGTCGGCGCGGACTGCCGGTACGGGCCACCCTCGACGGCCATGCGTCGACCTTCACCGGGGCCTCCCGCTGGGCCGAGTCCAGGGCCGGGCTCGCCCAGGCGATCCGCGGGGCGCTGGCCGAGGCCGGGTGCGCCCCCGAGGAGATCGACGTGGTCTTCGCCGACGCCCTCGGCGTCCCGGAGGCCGACCGGGCCGAGGCACTGGCCATCACCGACGCCCTCGGCGCGCACGGCAGACGCGTACCGGTCACCGCACCGAAGACCGGGATCGGCCGCGGCTACTGCGCGGCGCCCGTCCTGGACACCGCCGCCGCGGTGCTCGCCATGGAACACGGGCTGATCCCGCCCACCCCGGGTGTCTTCGACATCTGCCACGACCTCGACCTCGTGACCGGCAGCGCCCGCGCCGCCGCACCACGCACGGCGCTGGTCCTCAGCCGGGGCCTCATGGGGTCGAACTCGGCACTCGTGCTGCGCCACGGCGCGGCCGGGTGACGCGAACAAGCAGCTGCTGACCGGCAGCGAACGAAGAAGGAGTCCCTATGAGCATCACCGTGGACGAACTGTCCGCACTCATGAAGACGGCCGCCGGCGTCACCGTCTCCCCGGCCGACCTGCAGGAGCGGAGCGACAGTGGCTTCGACGCCTTCGGTGTCGACTCGCTCGGCCTGCTCGGCATCGTCGGCGAGCTGGAGAACCGGCACGGCGTGCCGATGCCGGTGGACGCCGAGCGGTGCAGGACGCCCCGCGCGTTCCTCGACCTCGTCAACAGCGCCATGCCCGCGGGAGCCTGACATGACCGGACACACCCAGAACGAGATCACCATCGCCGCGCCCGTCGAACTGGTCTGGGACATGACCAACGACGTGGCCAACTGGCACCAGCTGTTCAGCGAGTACGCCAGCGCCGAGATCCTGGAGGAGGAGGGGAACAAGGTCACCTTCCGGCTGACCATGCACCCCGACGAGAACGGCAAGGTGTGGAGCTGGGTCTCCGAGCGCGAGGCGGACCGCGCCCGCCTGCGGGTCAAGGCCCGCCGCGTGGAGACCGGCCCGTTCGCGCACATGGACATCCTCTGGCAGTACGAGGAGGTGCCCGCCGGTACCCGGATGGTCTGGACCCAGGACTTCGCGATGAAGCCGGACGCCCCCGTCGACGACGACTGGATGACCGACAACATCAACCGGAACTCCAAGGTCCAGATGGCCCTGATCCGGGACAAGATCGAGAAGGCGGCCACCGGCCGGCGCCCCGACCCGGCCCTGGCCGACTGAGCCGGCCGTCAGGAAGACAGGAACGGAGAGACACGTGCACCAGGCCCTGATCGTCGCCCGTATGGCCCCGGGCTCCGCCCCCGACATCGCGAAGGTGTTCGCGGAGTCCGACCGGGGAGAGCTGCCGCACCTCGTCGGGGTCACCCGGCGCAGCCTCTTCCAGTTCGGTGATGTGTACATGCACCTCATCGAGTCCGAGCGCGAGCCGGGACCGGCCATCGCCAAGGTCACCTCGCACCCCGAGTTCAGGGACGTCAGCGACCGTCTCCAGGCGTACGTCAGCGCGTACGACCCGGAGACCTGGCGCTCCCCGAAGGACGCGATGGCACAGCGCTTCTACCTCTGGGAGCGCGACGGCGGCGCCTGAACCGCAGGCCGCCCAGCCAACGGTGCCGGACCCGCGTACGACGCGGGCCCGGCACCGGCGTGCACGGGGTCCTGTGCCGCCCGGTCAGGCGGGCACCATGCAGTCGAAGGCATGCAGATACGGATTGACCGGCCGGATGTCACCCACCTGCAGTCCCGCGTCGGTCAGCCGGCGCACCATGCTGTCGGTGGTGTGCTTGGCCCCGCCGACGTTCAGGAGCAGCAGCAGGTCCATGGCCGTACTGAACCGCATGGACGGGGTGTCGTCGACGAGGTTCTCGATGACCACGACCCGGGCCCCCGGACCACCGGCCGCGATGACATTCGCGAGCAGCCGCGCGGTGGACTCGTCGTCCCACTCCAGGATGTTCTTGATGATGTAGGCGTCGGCCCCGACCGGCACGGCCTCCCGGATGTCACCGGGCACGATGCTCGCCCGGTCCTCCAGGTCCCCGCCCGGACGCAGCCGCGGCAGCGCCTTCTCCACCACCCGCGGCAGATCCAGCAGATAGCCCTTCATCGCCGGGTACTTGTCCAGCAGGCATGCCACCACATGCCCCTGTCCGCCGCCGAGATCGGCGACCGACCGGCTCCCGGACAGGTCCAGCAGTGCGGCGACCTCTCGGGCCGACTGCTCGCTGGAGGTGGTCATCGCCCGGTTGAAGACGTCCGCCGATTCCGGCGCGTCCTCGTTCAGGTAGTCGAAGAACTCCTTGCCGTAGAGGTCCTCGACGACGTTGCGGCCGGTGCGCACGGCCTCGTCGAGCTTCGGCCAGGCGGCCCAGGTCCACGGCTCGGTGCACCACAGGGCGATGTAGCGAAGGCTGTGCGGGTCGTCCTCGCGCAGCAGCCGGGAGGTCTCGGTGTGGGCGAACGTCCCGTCCGGCCGCTCGGCGAAGACGCCGTAGCAGGACAGGGCGCGCAACAGCCGGCGCAGCGGCTTCGGGTCGGTCTTCACCGTGGCCGCCAGGGTCTCCACGGTCATGGGGGCGTCCCCGAGCGCGTCGGCGACGCGCAGCCGGGCGGCCGCGCGGACGGCGGCGGCACACGCCGCCCCGAACACGAGCTCGCGCAGCCGCATCGACGGCGGCGGAGCGTCCTCCTGCGTCGGCTGCTTCGCCGCCGACGAGAGGTCGCGTGCTGGTGCGGTCATGTGCCGCCTTCCTTCCTTCTGAGGTTCCTTCTGAGGGTCCTTCTGGTGTTTCTTCCGGTGTGTCTTCCGGTGTGTCTTCTGGGCGTGCCGTACGTCCCTACGGTCAGCACAGACCCGCGGGCTTGGACTTCTTGCAGGTGTTGCCCTTGAAGGCGTTGCCGTGCTTGGTGGCTTCCTGGTTGATCAGGTCGGCGGGGCCGTTGCCCGACAGCTTGTTGTCGGTGACCTGGTTCTTGTCGCTGGTGGTGCCGACGAAGCTCTTGAAGATCACGACGCCGCCGGACAGCGGGGACTTGCCGGTGTTGCCGGTGACCGTGTTGTGCGTGACCAGGGTCTTCTCGGCGCCGGTCAGGACGATGCCGGTGCCCTGCAGGAAGGCCAGCCTGGCGGTCTTCTTGCAGTACTTGTTGTTCTTGACGACCTGGTTCTCGGCGACGGTGATGTTGCCCGCCTTCGGCTTGTTCTCGTCGCCGACGACGAAGACGCCCGCGCAGTTGCCGGTGATCGAGTTGGCCGTGACGGTCAGGTTGCGCAGCCGGCGCACGGTGACGCCGATCCGGTTGCCCTGCAGCAGGTTGCGCTCGACGACCGTGCCGTGGGTGTCCGTGGCGCCCTTCTCCGCGGTGACGGAGTTGGCGAGGAACAGGCCCGCGTCGCCGTTGTCCCGGGCGACGTTGTCGCGGTAGGTGCTGTGCACCGAGCGCTCCTCGGCGATGCCCCACTGACCGTTCTTGACGGCGGCCACGCCGTGCACGTTCAGGTTGGCCGCGCCCACGGCCATCACGCCGATCCGGGAGAACCCGGTGACGGTCATCCCGGCGATGGTCACGTCCTCGACGGGCTGCTTCTTCGTGCCGATCACGCAGATGCCGTTGCCCATCTCCGCGCAGGACTTCTGGGCGGCGGCCTTCATCTTGCCGGCCTTGACCTTCTTGGCCTTCTTGGCCGGCTTCAGCACGGTCTGAGGGCCCACGCCGCGCAGCGTGAGGCCGGGCGTGGTCACCTTGACGCTCTCGCGGTAGGTGCCGGCCATGACGACCACCGTGTCACCGGGCTCGGCGGCGTTCACGGCCTTCTGGATCGACTCGCCCGGGTGCACCCAGTGGACGCGATGGGCGGCGGACGCCGGTGCGGCGCCGAGGGAGCCGCACAGGGCGGCTGCACAGGCGAGGTATGCGATATGGCGTTTTGTCACATTCGGCAGGTTAGAAGCGGATGACCCGATAACCCGCTGGATGCTCCGTTCGGCGGCGTGTCATCCGCGTTGGACGACCGGGAAACCACAAAGGCGCGGCGGTCGCCGTAGCAACCACCGCGCCCCGAGCTCTTGGGCGAACTACCGCCCCCGAGGTCCACCCTTCGGCATCCGCATGCCCTTGGGCATGGGGCCCTTCGGCAGCGGCATGTTGGACATCAGGTCGCCCATGGCCCGCAGTCGGTCGTTGGTCGCCGTCACCTGGGGGCCGGCGAGCACGCGCGGGAACTTGAGCATCGTCGTCCGTAGCTTCTTCAGCTCGACCTGGCCCTCGCCCGTGCCCACGATCACGTCGTGCACCGGCACATCGGCCACGATGCGGGCCATCTTCTTCTTCTCGGCGGCCAGCAGGGTCTTCACCCGGTTCGGGTTGCCCTCGGCGACCAGCACGATGCCGGCCTTGCCGACCGCCCGGTGCACCACGTCCTGGCTGCGGTTCATCGCCACCGCCGGCGTCGTCGTCCAGCCCCGCCCGATGTTGTCCAGCACCGCGGCGGCCGCGCCCGGCTGGCCCTCCATCTGGCCGAAGGCCGCACGCTCGGCCCGGCGGCCGAACACGATCGCCGTCGCGAGGAAGGCGAGCAACAGGCCCAGGATGCCCAGATAGACCGGGTGGCCGATCAGGAAGCCGATCACGAGGAAGACGGCAAGGGTGCCGAGACCGACACCCGCAAGTACAAGACCGATCGTCTTATCGGCCTTGCGGGTCATCTTGTACGTCAGGACGATCTGCTTCAGTCGTCCCGCATTCGCAGCGTCCGCTGCGGGTTCCTTCCTCGCCATGCCCCGAAGTCTACGTGGCCCCGGGAGTGCCGACGACGGCAGTGCCCGGGAAGGCCCCACGGGAGGGGCGTCAGGAGCGGCCGGCGGCCTGCTCCAGGAAGCGCTGCGCCTCGACCCGGTCCTTGGCACGACGGCGGTCCTCCAGTACGGAGGTCCAGGCGTTCTGGCGGGCGGTGCGCTGGCCGCCGCTCATCAGGATCGACTCGACGGCGCGCAGGGCGTCGGTGAAGGACGGGATGGCGGTGGCGCGAACGGGCGCGGCCTGCATGGTGGAGGTCCCTCCTCGAAGTGGGTCTGCCTGCTGTGATACCAGGGTCACTGTTTGGTGTTACCAGGGCGTGACCGACCGGTCAAACACCAATGAAGCCTTGATGCGCGGGGCCGGAACGCTGACGCGGCCCTGACGTACGCCCTCATCAGCGAGGACGGTCAGGACCGCGTCCATTCGGTCATTACCGACCGGTAGCAACTTGTGCGTGAATTCACACGCAAATGGCCGAAGGCCGTGGCGGAGACCGTCAGACGGCCTGCGCGGCGACGAACGCGCCCCGCTTCTCCACGGCCATCTGGTAGAGGCGGCCGGCCCGGTAGGAGGAGCGGACCAGGGGGCCGGACATGACACCCGAGAAGCCGATCTGCTCGGCCTCCTCCTTCAGCTCCACGAACTCGTGCGGCTTGACCCAGCGCTCCACGGGGTGGTGCCGGACGCTCGGACGCAGGTACTGGGTGATGGTGACCAGCTCGCAGCCCGCCTCGTGCAGCTGGCGCAGCGCGTCGCTGACCTCCTCACGGGTCTCGCCCATGCCGAGGATGAGGTTGGACTTGGTGACCAGACCGAAGTCACGGGCCTCGGTGATGACCTTCAGCGAACGCTCGTAGCGGAAGCCGGGGCGGATCCGCTTGAAGATCCGGGGCACGGTCTCGACGTTGTGCGCGAAGACCTCGGGGCGGGACGAGAAGACCTCGGCGAGCTGCTCGGGGACCGCGTTGAAGTCGGGGGCGAGCAGCTCGACCTTGGTACGGCCGCCCTCGCGCTCCGCCGTCTGCGCGTGGATCTGGCGGACGGTCTCCGCGTACAGCCAGGCACCGCCGTCCGCCAGGTCGTCGCGGGCGACGCCGGTGATGGTGGCGTAGTTCAGGTCCATGGTGACCACGGACTCGCCCACGCGGCGCGGCTCGTCGCGGTCCAGCGCCTCGGGCTTGCCCGTGTCGATCTGGCAGAAGTCGCAGCGCCGGGTGCACTGGTCGCCACCGATGAGGAAGGTCGCCTCGCGGTCCTCCCAGCACTCGTAGATGTTCGGGCAGCCGGCTTCCTGGCAGACCGTGTGCAGGCCCTCGCTCTTCACGAGGTTCTGCATCTTCGTGTACTCGGGGCCCATTTTCGCCCGGGTCTTGATCCACTCGGGCTTGCGCTCGATGGGGGTCTGGCTGTTACGGACCTCCAGGCGCAGCATCTTGCGTCCGTCGGGTGCGACTGCGGACACGACCGGCTCCCTAGCGATTGATTCTTCGGCGTGCTCCAGCGTACGCCCGTGGATTCGAAAGCCTGCAGGCCAAAGTCAGGCCGCGGGTGTCTTCTCGATCACCCTCGGCGCGAGTTCCGCGTTCTCCAGGACGTCCTTCAGGTGCCGCTCCACCACCGGCAGCACCTCCTCGATCGTGACGTCCCGGCCCAGTTCGCCCGCCAGGGAGGCCACGCCCGCGTCCCGGATGCCGCACGGGATGATCCGGTCGAACCACTTGTTGTCGGGGTTCACGTTCAGCGCGAAGCCGTGCATCGTGACGCCCTTGGCGACCCGGATGCCGATCGCGGCGATCTTGCGGTCCTCGCGGCGCTGGCCGGCGTTGGAGGGCGCGTACTCCGGGCCGTTCATCCGCGGGTCGAACTCCTCGTCGTGCAGCCGCGGGTCGAAGTCCAGGGAGAGCCCTCCGATGGCCGGCCGCTGTTCGACCGGGTCGCCGAGCACCCACACGCCGCTGCGGCCCTCCACCCGGCTGGTCTCCAGGCCGAACTCGGCGCAGACACGGATCAGCGCCTCCTCCAGACGCCGTACGTGTGCGACCACGTCCACCGGGCGCGGGAGCTTCTGGATCGGGTAGCCCACCAGCTGGCCGGGGCCGTGCCAGGTGATCTTGCCGCCGCGGTCCACGTCGACGACCGGGGTGCCGTCGAGGGGGCGCTCGTTGTCCGCGGTGCGGCGGCCCGCCGTGTACACCGGGGGGTGTTCGAGCAGCAGCACCGTGTCGGGGACCTCGTCGGCGAACCGGGCCGCGTGCACCCGGCGCTGCTCGTCCCAGGCCTCCTGGTACTCGACGGCATCCGCGCCGAACCCCATACGGACGAACCGCAACTCGCTCACGGCAAGCGCCTCCCTCGGCGATAAGGCGATAAGTGCGTCAGGCACGTAACGCGCCCAAGCCACTGTACGTCCGCCCGTCGCGCGTCAGCCTCGGGGGCAATCCTCACACGATCGGATGAATGAACGTCGAAGTGTGCGATCGGTTGCTCACTCTCCGCTACATTCGCGCCGTCCATGAGCGCCAAAAGGGCTGCTCACCGGCAATCCGGGCACAAGCTACCGAGCTGAGCCAGAAGGCAGGAGACCCCACCCCAGATGACGGACCGACCCGCGCAGCGCACCCCCAACCGCCAGCTCGCCGCGCTCATCGCAGAAGCGGGGTTCTCCAACGCGGGTCTGGCGCGTCGCGTCGACCAACTCGGCCTCGAACACGGGCTGGATCTCAGATACGACAAGACATCCGTCACCCGGTGGCTGCGCGGCCAGCAGCCCCGGGGCACCACCCCCGCGCTGATCGCCGAGGTCTTCACCCGGCGCCTGGGCCGCCGACTCACCGCCCAGGACCTGGGCCTCGACGCGTGTGCCCCGGTGTACGCCGGGCTGGAGTTCGCGGCGACCCCCGAGGAGGCCGTCGACATCGTCAGCGGGCTGTGGCGCAAGGACTCCGGCAGCCACGCCGAGCTCCGCAAGATCGCGTTCACCCCGGCCGGGCTCGTGGTGCCCAGCCGGGACTGGCTGATCGGCCGCGCCGACGACAGGGTGGCCCGCGGCGAGCCGGCGCCGGCGCCCGCACCGGCGGCCCGGGTACCGGCGCAGCTCCGTCCGGCCGTGCCCAGGCAGGTGCCGCCCGTGCCGGGGCGCCCGCGCGGACAGACCGAACGCGGACCCGGGCAGAAGGTCACCGGCGGCGACATCGCCGCGCTGCGCTCCGTCGGCGACCTGTTCCGCACGCTCGACGACACGTACGGCGGCGGGCACGCCCGGCAGGCACTGGTGCGCTATCTGGAGCACGAGTGCGAGCCGATGCTGCGCGGCACGTACGGCGAGCAGACCGGACGCAAGCTGTTCGGCGCGGCCGCCGACCTCACCCGGCTCGCGGGCTGGACGTCGTACGACATCGCGGCGCACGGCCTGGCGCAGCGTTACTTCGTGCAGTCCCTCCGGCTCGCCCAGGCGGCGGGGGACCGGGCCTACGGCTCCTACGTCCTGGTCACCATGAGCCGTCAGGCGGTCTACCTCGGGCACGGCCGGGAGGCGGTGCAGCTGGCGCGGGTGGCCCAGCAGGGCGTCGGCACCAGCGCCTCGCCGGTCGTCCAGGCGCTGCTGCACGCGGCCGAGGCCCGCGCGCACGGAGTCCTCGGCGAGGTGCGGGCGTGCACGGGCGCGCTGGTCCGCGCGGAACGCGCGCTGGAGGCGGCCCGCCCGGGTGACGAGGTCCCGCACTGGGCCCGCTTCTTCGACGAGGCCCAGCTCGCGGACGAGTTCGGCCACTGTCACCGGGATCTGCAGCAGTTCCGCGCGTCCGCCCAGCACGCCGAACGCTCGCTGCAACTGCGTGCGCCCTCCTACGCCCGCAGCCGCCTCTTCTGCCGCGTCGTCCTCGCCACGGCCCGCCTGGGCCTCGGCGAACTCGACCAGGCGTGCGCGCTCGGCGTGGAAGCGGCGGGGGCGGCCGCGGAGATGCGCTCGGTGCGCGCGATCGAGTACGTCAAGGACTTCGAACGCCGACTGGAGCCGTACAAGGACGCGGCCCCGGTAAAGGGCTACCGCGACAAGGTCGCCGCGCTCGGCTAGCGGGGGTAGCTGCGCCGGCCTGGCCGACGGGGTGCTGGGCGGGGCGGCTTTCGAGTCGGCTCGCCTTTTCGCCGGTCGTGCCTTCTCCGCCGCTCACCTCATTTCCGCCGCGACGGTGCTCAGCCACGACGGTGTCGTCCGGCGGTGCCGGGCCGGGTGTTGTCACTCGCCGTTGCGGGTGGCGGCTGTCGGCTTGGTGCGGCGCCGTCGTGGCTGGTCGCGCAGTTCCTCGCGCCCCTGGCGGGGTGCTTATGCGGCTCGGCGTTGCAAAGGTTCCGCCCTGTTCAAGGAGCCCGATGCGTCGATGTCCGCCAATATCGCCGCTGTTGCCCGGTGGGCTGAATGGAGGGCTCCCTGGACTGTGCTGGTGTCGCGGTGGTCGCCGCAGACGTAGAGGCCGGCCAGGAGGCGGACCGGGCGGCGCAGGTCGTGCGGGGGGCGCATGGTCGGGATCGCCTCCGGCGTGTGGTGGATCGCGAGGGTCTCCCAGCGGCGCGTCGACGTGCCGTAGAGGCGGGAGAGGTGCATTCGGACCGCTGTGTCGATGTCCGAGGGGGGCGTGCCGAGGACCGTGGAGGAGATCAGGGCGCGGCCCTGGGGGGCCCGGCTCGGGTCGATGTTGCTGACCACCGAGGTGTGGGAGACGGGGCCGCTCCGGTCGGCGTCCAGCAGGAGCGACGTGCCCGTCGTGAGCGTCGCCGGTTCGTCCGTCGTGTGGTGGACCACGGTCACCTGGTGGAAGTCCGGGACCCGGAGGCCCGGGAGCAGTTCGGCGGCGGCCCGGGCGTCGGTTGCCAGCAGGACCGCTTGGCAGCGGATCTCGCCGTGGTCGGCCGTCGTCACCGACGTAGTGGAGACCGAGGTGACCCGTACCCCCGTGCGGACCGTGCCGGGCGGCAGGGCGCGGGCGAGGAGCTCGGGGACGACCTCGGCGCCCCCCTCCGGCACGCACAGTCGCCCGCTCGCGAAGGAGCGCAGGGCGAGGTCCGCGCACCGGCTGGACGTCGTCAGCTCGGGGTCGCAGAGCAGCGCCGCCAGCAGCGGGCGCAGGAAGCCGTCGACCGTGCGGGCGGGTACCCCGCGCTCCGCGAGGGCGTGGGCGGCGGGGAGTTCGGGGCGGGCCAGGAGCCGCTCGACGGGCGTGGTCGCCATCCGGCCCAGCGCCGCGCCCAGACGTGCCTGGTCGACCGCGCTGCCCATCGGCGCGGTCGCCCGCGCCGGGGCCACCGCCGAGCCCCTGGGGGCGCTCGCCAGGGCGCGCACGGCATACAGTGCGCCCCTTGCGCTTCCTCCGCCCGCCGGAGCGCCGGCCCGGTGCCTGCGCCCGTTGCGATGCAGTAGCACGCCGGGCGCGAACCGGCGCAGAACCAGGGCGTCCAGTCCCGGTGTCAGCTGTAGTTCCGGGTAGGACGTGGACAGGAGCTGACCGATCCGGTCGAGCCGGAAGCCGTCGACCTTCTCGGTCGACATGCGTCCGCCGACGTAGGGGGCGGCCTCCAGGACCGCGGTCGTTACTCCTGCGCTGTTCAGCCGATGAGCCGCGGAGAGTCCGGCGATACCGGCTCCCACGATGACGACGTCCGCCTGGTACGCGGGCTCATGCACGAGGCCCCTCCTCGATTGCGCGTCCGGTGGAGACGTGATGCCCCCAACAGGCTCCGGGGATACCCGAGTTCGGGTCGAGGTTAGGGCGGTGAACGGTCGAGGACAGTCGCGCATGAACAGGGCACGGTCGCACACCGGTCGCATACGGTCACATGTGGCGTCAGGCCGCGCGAATCGCGTCCTCGATGCCCGGGAACGCGAATGTGAACCCCGACTCCAACAGCCGCTTGGGCACCACCCGTTGGCTGCCCAGGACGTCCCCGGCCAGCTCGCCCAGCGCGGTCCGCAGCACGGCGGCCGGCACCGGGAAGAGGGCCGGGCGGTGCAGCACCCGGGCCATCGCCGCCGTGATCTCACGGTTCGTCAGAGGCTGCGGCGCGGTCAGGTTGAAGGGGCCCGCCAGGCCCTCGGTGTCCATCAGGAACCTGATCGCGGCCACCTCGTCGTGCAGCGCGATGAACGACCAGTACTGACTTCCGTCGCCCAGCCGGCCGCCGAGCCCCGCGCCGAAGAGCGGGAACAGCCGGCCCCAGGCCCCGCCGCCCCGCGCGACCACCAGGCCCGTGCGCGGGAACACCGTCCGTACCCCCGCCTCCTGCGCCGGGGCCGCCGCCTCCTCCCACTCCACGCACAGCGACGGCAGGAAACCGTCCCCGGGCGGGGCGTCCTCGTCCACGATCCGGTCGCCGGTGTCGCCGTAGATGCCCATCGCACTGCCGCTCACGAACACCCGGGGCGGCTCCGGCAGGGCCGCCACCGCCTCGGCGAGCGCGGCCGTGCCGAGGACCCGGCTGTCCCGGATCGTCTTCTTGTACGCCGGTGTCCAGCGCCGGTCGCCGATGCCCGCCCCGGCGAGGTTCACCACCGCGTCGCAGCCGGCCAGCCCGGCCGTGTCCACATACTGCCCCTCGGGGTCCCAGCACACCTCGCCGGGGCCGTGGGCCCCGCGCCGCACCAGGCGGACCACCTCGTGCCCGTCCGCCCGCAGGGACCGCACCAGGGCGCTGCCGATCAGACCGGACGCACCGGCCACCGCGATACGAGAACGTTCCATGCGCCCCAGCATGCCCGCACGTACGGCGGAAAACCCGATGGGCCCCCGGCGCGGCCCGGCCTAGGGTGACCGGCATGGCAGATCCGTACATACGCACCGCCCTGCCCGACGACGAGGAGGAGCTCGCCCTCCTCGACCGGGTCACCTGGTCCACCCTGCACGCGGTGACCCCCGAGCCGCAGCCGCCGTACCCGCCGTACTTCGACGAGCGCCACACCCCGGACCAGTTCCTGGTCGCCGAGCTCGACCGGCGGATCGTCGGTTACATCCGGCTGGCCCGTCCCACCCCGCTCGCCGCCAACACGCATGTGCTGCAGATCCAGGGCCTCGCCGTCACCGAGGAGGTGCGCGGCCGCGGCGTGGGACGCATCCTGATCCGGGCCGCCGTCGAGGAGGCCCGGCGGCGCGGCGCCCGACGGCTCACCCTGCGCGTCCTCGGGCACAACACCCCGGCCCGCAAGCTGTACGAGGCCGAGGGCTTCGCCGTCGAGGGCGTACTGCCCGAGGAGTTCCTCCTCGACGGGCGGTACGTCGACGACGTCCTCATGGGGCGGACGGTGTGACGGTCAGGACGTGATCAGGTCGCCCGTGTCCACCGGCTGGGTCGCCTCCGCCCCGCGCTGCGCGTCACCGGCCACCTCGTCGGCCGTCAGGACGTACCCCGTCTCGTTGTCCGAGGTGGAGCGGGCGAACACCACCCCGTACACCCTGCCGCCGGTGGTCAGCAGCGGGCCGCCGGAGTTGCCGGGGCGGACCGTGGAGCGGATCGAGTAGATCTCGCGGGTCACCGTGGCGTCGTTGTAGATGTTCTGCCCGGTGGCCTGCACCTTGTTCGCCACCGTGGCCGCCTGGAGGTTCAGGTCGCCGTCCTGCGGGTAGCCGGCGACCACCGCCGAGTTGCCGCGCGCCGCGGCGGTGTCGAACCTCAGCACCGGCGCGTGCAGTTGCGGCACGTACAGCACCGCCACGTCCCGGTCCGGGTCGAAGAGGACCACCTGCGCGTCGTACGCCGGCCCCACCCCGCCGATCCGCACGGTCGGGTTGTCGATGCCGGCCACCACATGGGCGTTGGTCATCACATGCTCAGGCGAGAACACGAACCCGCTGCCCTCGCGGCCCTGGGTGCCGGAGGAACCCTCGATCTTGACCGTGCTGCGCTTGGCCGCGTTCGTCGCGGCCGCCGTGACGTTGTCGCCGGAGGGCTTGGCGACCTGGGCCGTCGACTCGTTCTCGAACGGGTTGAAGACCTGCGGGAAACCCGCCTCGGTGAGCGCCGAGGTGGCCCGCGAGAACCAGGCCGGGGTGGTGTCCGGCATGGTGTTCTGCACCGCGCCGAGCAGCTTCGAGTCCCGGATCGCCGTCGTCACCGCGGGCGTCGAGGAAGCGGCCAGCACACTCGCCGCCACCCAGGCCACGATCAGCACCGCCACCGAGTTGGCGACCGCCCCGCCTATCCCGTCGGCCACCCGCAGCGGCCCCTCGTCCAGCTCCCGGCGCAGCCGCAGCGCCAGCCGCCCCGCCAGCTCGTGCCCCACCACCGCCGGTACCAGCACCGTCAGCACCGCGACCACCGTCGCCGTCGCCGTCCCGCGCGTGACCAGTTCCATCACCCACGGCAGCACCCACACGCCGATCACCGCGCCGCCGACGAACCCGGCCAGCGAGACACAGCCGGCCACCAGCCCGCGCCGGTAACCGGACGACGCGTAGACGAGGACCAGCAGTACGAGCACCAGGTCGAGCACGTCCACGAAGCCGCCTTTCTCTCGGTGCCCTTAATACGGTCGGGACAGGTCCGGTGATCAGTTCACGCGCGCGGGAACCTCGGGAACCGGCCACGCGTGCGTGTACCTCCTGAAACGTCCCGGACCGGGACGATGGTTCCACCAGGTGGCACAGCACACATCGCGGACGCGGTGGATCAACCCGAGAGTGGGTGCCATGCGTGTCCTCCCCAGAGCGGGGCGGCGCACCAGGATCACCGTCCTGACGCTGCTCGGCTGTCTGCCCGGCCTTGTCGCCGTCCTTACGCTGGTGGTGTGCACCCAGGGTGTCGACCGCCCCGTCGCGATGCACCTCGCCGCGCCCGAGCCCGCCGGCCCGGCCGGCCGGTACCGGGCGCCCCGGCCGCGTATCGTGCCGCGCTCGGCCTGGCTGAACGCCACCGTCCGCCGCACCCAGCCGCCGCCGCGCTACGACGACAAGGTCGTCGCCGTCTTCGTGCACCACACCGACTCGCCCAACGGCTACTCCTGCGCACAGGCGCCCGAGATCATCCGCCGCCTCTACACCGGCCAGACCGGCGACCGCGACTGGGACGACATCGGCTACAACTTCCTCGTCGACCGCTGCGGCACCATCTACGAGGGCCGTGCCGGCGGCACCGACCGGGCCGTCACCGGCGCCCACACCCAGGGCTTCAACCACCGCACCGCAGGCATCGCCGCCCTCGGCACCTTCACCGCCGGGGTACCGGTGCCGCGCGCCATGACCGACTCCATCGCCGCCCTCGTCGCCTGGAAACTCGGCCTGGCCGACGTCGACCCGCGCGCCAGGGCCCGCCTGGTCTCCAGCAACGACCGCAGCCGCTACCAGCAGGGCACCACCGTCGCCCTGCCCGCGGTCGCCGGCCACCAGGACGGCTACAAGACCAACTGCCCCGGCGCCGCCCTCGCCGCCCGCCTCCCGGAGATCAGGCAGGCGGCGGCCCGGCTGCAGGGCAGGGTGCCGACGGGGACGGCCACCGGAACACCGACCAGGACCCCCATGGCGACCTGGCCGGGAACGCCGCGGTGGATGACACCCCTGCGCCCGGCCACGGCGGCTACCGAATCTCCGCTGAAGGGGGCCATGGGCTTCGGCGGTCGTGCTGAGCCTCCGGCGTCGCGGCGGGACACGCCGGAGGGATGACACCGCTCAAGCGGTCGAGCGTCCGTGAACCTCAATCCCTCAGGGTTGGAATCCCCCCGCTTCCAGCGGGGGGAGGATGTCAAAGGAACGCCACAGGTGACACGCAGGTTGTTCAGATCCCCGCGTCCTACAGTCATGGACATCAGCAGCCGACTGGAGGTGGGGATCATGAACAGCAGTCGTACCGAAGCCCGTACGGAGACCACGCAGGGCGCGGAGGGCACCGGGAAGGCCGGCCGGGTCAGGTCGTCCCGGGGACCGTGGGCCGTGGTCTGCGCGGTCGCGACGGTCGTCCTCGGCCCGGCCGCGGTCACCGCGTCCGCCCTCGACCAGGCCAACGCGGCACCGATGCACCATGCGGTCAAGGCCGAGCAGACGCAGGCGTACATCCCGTCGGACGTGACCCGGCGCCGCACGGCGGCGTGACACGCACGCCCCGGCACGCACGCCCCGGCACTCACGCCGTGACGCTCACTCCTTGAAGCGGTCCCAGAGCTTGGGGAACCGCTCGGAGAGCACCCGCTCGTTCTCGAAGTCGACCGGGGCGCCCTCCGGTTCGGAGGGCGCGGGCGTGATACCCAGGTCCGGCGCCACGGTCCCGGTGAGCTGCTCGTACGCCTCGTCCGCCGCGTACCCCAGCTCCTCGCCGTCGCCGTCGACCTCCTCGTCGAAGTCGTCCAGCAGCTCCGCCAGCGTGTCCGGATCGTGCACGGCACCCTCGTAGACGTCCCGGCCCTGGCCGATCAGCCAGCACCGGAAGAAGTCGAACGCGTCGTCGCTGGCGCCGTCCAGCAGCACCCAGGCGGCGCCCCACAGGTCCCAGCGGTAGGCGCGGTTGTAGCGGGCCTCGAAGTGACGGGCGAAGTCCAGGACCAGGTCCGGCTCCAGCTGGAGCAGCCGGTCGACCAGCAGGTCCGCCTGGTCGTCGGGGTCACCCTCGGCGGCCTCGCGGGTGGCGTCGACCAGCTCCCAGAACTCCGTCTCGTCCATCACGGGTCCAGCATCGTGCCTGGGCGCCGGGGGCGCACGCGGAGTGGTGCGGATTGTTATGCGCCGTCACCCGGCTGCGCGTAGAGCCCCGCCAGCCGCGCCGCGTCCGCCGCGAAGCGGGCCCGCAGCCGGGCCGGCGCGAGTACCTCGGCCTCCGGCCCCAGCGCGGTCAGCTGGCCGTGTGCGACCTCCTCGCTCTCCACGGGCAGTGTCACCGTCACCCACCCCCGATCGTCCGGGGTCCCGGCCGCCGCGAGCGCCTGCCGCGCGGCGAAGGGATCGACGGCGTACGCCAGCCTCCGCACCCCGACCGCCGACAGCCGTACCACCACCTGGGCGTGCAGCAGGGACCGCGCGAACTGCTCCGCCCGCTGCTCCCAGAACCCCGGCAGATCGAACTCCTCGTCCCGCTCGAACCGTTTCCCGCCGGCCTCCACGGAGGTGAACCGGTCGATGCGGTACACCCGGTAGGAGTCGCTGTCCGCGACCCGCGCGCACAGGTACCAGACCCCGGCCTTCAGCACGAGCCCGTACGGCTCCAGTTCCCGCCGTACCTCCGACTCCCCGCGCCGGTAGCGCGCGACGACCCGCCTGTCGTCCCACACCGCGTCGGCGACGGCGGGCAGCAGCGCGGGGGTCTCCGGCTCGGTGAACCAGTTGGGCGCGTCGAGGTGGAACCGCTGCGCGGCGGTACGGGACGCGTCGCGCAGGGACGGCAGCAGCGCGGCGGACACCTTCAGTCGGGCGGCACTGGCCGCGTCCTCGAGGCCCATCTCCCGCAGGGCCCCCGGCATCCCGCTCAGGAACAACGCCTCGGCCTCGCTCCGCCCCAATCCCGTCAGCCGCGTCCGATATCCCCCGACCAGCCGGTACCCGCCCGCACGCCCCCGGTCCGCGTACACCGGCACCCCCGCCTCCGACAGCGCCTGCGCGTCCCGCATGACGGTCCGCTCGGACACCTCCAGCTCCACGGCCAGTTCACCGGCGGTCATGACGGACCGGGACTGCAGCAGAAGCACCATCTTGATGAGCCGGGCGGCGCGCATGCGTTCATGATGCCGGGGCCCACCGACAGAGGGGGAAATGGGAAGCGGCGGACCGGAAGGTGTGTGCACCCTC
Organism: Streptomyces sp. NPDC101234; assembly: GCF_044767525.1. Lineage (NCBI taxonomy): Bacteria > Bacillati > Actinomycetota > Actinomycetes > Kitasatosporales > Streptomycetaceae > Streptomyces > Streptomyces sp. NPDC101234. The sequence goes on from NZ_JBIWOA010000004.1 coordinate 87,941, forward strand.
CTGCCCGCCGCAACGACGCTCGGCCGGGACGGCGCGGTTCGGCGGTGCCGAACCGCGCCGTGGCCCGGTCGGATTCCCTACAGCCCGTACTTCTCCCGGGCTTCCTTCACCGCCGTCGCCTTGACCTCGCCGCGCCGGGCCAGCTGGGCCAGGGCCGCGACCACGATCGACTCGGCGTCGACGCCGAAGTGGCGGCGGGCCGCCTCGCGGGTGTCGGAGAGGCCGAAGCCGTCCGCGCCGAGCGAGGACCAGTCCTGCTCCACCCACTGCGCGATCTGGTCCGGGACCTGACGCATGTAGTCGGACACGGCCAGGACCGGGCCCTCGGCGCCGTGCAGGACCTGACGGACGTACGGGACGCGCTCCTCGCCGCGCAGGAGTGCGGCGTCCGCCTCCATCGCGTCACGGCGCAGCTCCGACCAGGACGTCGCCGACCAGACGTCGGCGGCCACGCCCCACTCGTCGGCGAGCAGCTGCTGCGCCTTCAGCGCCCAGTGGATCGCCGTACCGGAACCGAGGAGCTGGATGCGCGGGGCGTTGGCCGGGACGGTCACGCCCGCGGACTCCGCGGTGTTGAAGCGGTACAGGCCCTTGACGATGCCCTCGTCGATCCCGAGCCCGGCCGGCTTGGCGGGCTGCGGGAGCGGCTCGTTGTAGACGGTCAGGTAGTAGAAGACGTTGGAGTCCTCGCCCGGTGCCGCCTCGCCGTACATCCGGCGCAGACCGTCCTTGACGATCGTCGCGATCTCGTAGGCGAAGGCCGGGTCGTACGTCATCGCGGCCGGGTTGGTCGCGGCGATCACCGGGGAGTGGCCGTCGGCGTGCTGGAGGCCCTCGCCCGTCAGGGTCGTACGGCCGGCCGTCGCGCCGACGAGGAAGCCGCGGCCGAGCTGGTCGCCGAGCTGCCACATCTGGTCGGCGGTCCGCTGCCAGCCGAACATCGAGTAGAAGATGTAGAACGGGATCATCGCCTCGCCGTGCGTCGCGTACGCGGTGGACGCGGCGATGAAGTCGGCCATCGAACCGGCCTCGGTGATCCCCTCGTTGAGGATCTGGCCGTTCTTGGCCTCCTTGTAGTACATCAGCTGGTCGCGGTCGACCGGCTCGTACGTCTGCCCCTTGGGCGAGTAGATGCCCAGGGAGGGGAAGAGGCTCTCCATGCCGAAGGTGCGCGCCTCGTCGGGGACGATCGGCACCCAGCGCTTCCCCGTCTCCTTGTCCCGGACCAGGTCCTTGACGAGGCGGACGAAGGCCATCGTCGTCGCCACGTTCTGCGTGCCGGAGCCCTTGTCGAAGGAGGCGAACGCCTTGTCGGCGGGGGCGGGCAGCGGGGCCAGGGCGTGGGTACGGCGGGCCGGGGCCGGGCCGCCGAGGGCCGCGCGGCGCTCCTGGAGGTAGCGGACCTCGGGGGAGTCGGCGCCGGGGTGGCCGTAGGGCACGACCCCGTCGACGAAGGCGCTGTCCGGGATCGGCAGCTCCAGCAGCTCCCGCATCGTCTTGAACTCGTCCACCGTCAGCTTCTTCATCTGGTGGTTGGCGTTCTTCGACGCGAAGCCGTTGCCGAGGGTGTGGCCCTTGACGGTCTGGGCGAGGATCACGGTCGGCGCGCCCTTGAACTCGACGGCGGCCTTGTACGCGGCGTACACCTTGCGCGCCTCGTGACCACCCCGGGAGAGGTGGAAGCACTCCAGGATCTTGTCGTCGCTCAGCAGCTTCGCCATCTCGGCGAGCGCCGGGTCCTTGCCGAAGAAGTCGGCGCGGATGTAGGCGGCGTCGCGGGTCTGGTACGTCTGGACCTGGGCGTCCGGTACCTCGCGCAGGCGGCGGACGAGGGCCCCGGTGGTGTCGAGCTGGAACAGTTCGTCCCAGGCCGTGCCCCAGAGGCTCTTGACGACGTTCCAGCCCGCGCCGCGGAACTGGGCCTCCAGCTCCTGCACGATCTTGAAGTTGGCGCGGACCGGGCCGTCGAGGCGCTGCAGGTTGCAGTTGATGACGAAGGTGAGGTTGTCCAGGCCCTCGCGGGAGGCGAGTGCGAGGGCGGCCGTGGACTCCGGCTCGTCCATCTCGCCGTCGCCGAGGAAGGCCCAGACGTGCGAGGCGGTGAGGTCCTTGATGCCGCGCGCGGTCAGGTACCGGTTGAAGCGGGCCTGGTAGATGGCCGAGAGCGGGCCGAGGCCCATGCTCACCGTCGGGAACTCCCACAGCCACGGGAGGCGGCGGGGGTGCGGGTACGACGGGAGGCCGTTGCCGCCGGCCTCCTGGCGGAAGTTGTCGAGGTGCGCCTCGGTCAGCCGGCCGTCGAGGAACGCTCGGGCGTAGATGCCGGGGGAGGCGTGACCCTGGATGTACAGCTGGTCACCGCTGCCGTCCCCCTCCTTGCCCTTGAAGAAGTGGTTGAAGCCGGTCTCGTACAGCCAGGCGGCGGAGGCGAAGGTCGCGATGTGCCCGCCGACACCGTGTTTCGAGCCCCGGGTGACCATCGCGGCCGCGTTCCAGCGGTTCCACGCGGTGATCTTCCGCTCCATCTCCTCGTCGCCGGGGACGGCCGTCTCGACGGCGGTGGGGATGGTGTTGACGTAGTCGGTCTCGAGCAGCTTCGGCAGCGCGATGCCGTCCGCCTCGGCGCGCTCCAGCGTGCGGCGCATCAGGTACGCGGCGCGGTGCGGCCCGGCCTCCTTGGCCACGGCGTCCAGTGAGGCCTGCCATTCGGCGGTCTCCTCCGGGTCCCGGTCGGGGAGCTGGTCGAGCGCGCTCGGCTGGATGGCCTGGGGGTCGGTCATGTCGCCGCCTTCCTCAGTCGAAGGGGGTTCCCTCATCGGTAAGGGGTTCTTCGGGGGTGCCCTTGGTCTTTGGCAGGACAGGGCGTGAGGCTCTGGTGGAAGCCCGTCGGTGACTCTAACTCCCTGATCGATGATCGATCAAAGGGTTCAGGGGCAAAACCTCTCGATTCCGAGAAAGTCGGCACGGGGTGCCTTCGGCGATGGCACCGCGTGACGTGATTCGATCGACGTTTGCGCAGGTGGGGCGGTGTCTGAGCGGGGGCGCGCTCTTCTGGTTCAGGGCGGGGACGCGGTCGTTCGGTTCAGGACGGGGACGCGGTCGGTGCCGCCGTGTCGGCGGCGCTGTCGGCAGCGCCCAACGCCTGCCCCCGCACCGACAACAGGACCGCCAGGGCACATCCGCAGGTGATCGCCCAGTCGGCGAGGTTCATCACACTGAAGTCACGCACGGAGATGAAGTCGACCACCGCTCCCCGCATACCGCCGGGGGAACGGAAGACGCGGTCCGTCAGATTGCCGACCGCCCCGCCCAGGATCAGCCCCAGCGAGACCGCCCACGGTGTGCTGGTCAGCCGCCGGGACACCCGGACGACGGCGACGGCTACACCCGCCGCGATCAGCGTGAACAGGATGGTCGTGGTCCGGCCCATGCTGAACGCCGCGCCGGGGTTGCGCTGGACCCGCAACTCCATCCAGGTCCCGATCACCGGTACGGCGGCACGCCCCTCCAGCCAGGCGACCACCGCCAGCTTGCTCCCCAGGTCGACGGCGTACGCGAGACCGGCCACGCACCACAGCACCCATACCCGCCGCCGCTTCACCGGCGCCTCGCCCACCGTCACGTCAGGTCTCCTCCGTCGCCCCGGATCCCGGATCCCGCGGATCCCGGGTCAGCGTACGGCGGCCCCTCACGCCCTCGGCGCGCACCCCAGGACATGCGCCTTCACGATCTCCGCGATCCGCGGGTCCCGGCGCTGGAACGCGGCGACCAGCTCCTCGTGCTCCTCGGCGTACGACTGCTGGACCGTCCCCAGCCAGCGGATGGAGAGGGCGGTGAACACCTCGATGCCCAGCCCCTCCCAGGTGTGCAGCAGGACGGAGTTGCCGGCCGCCCGGACCAGCTCGCGGTGGAAGCCGACCGTGTGGCGGACCTGGGCCGTGCCGTCGGCGTTCCGGTCGGCCTCGTAGAGCGCCGCCACGTGCGGTTCGAGCGCCGAGCAGTCCTCCGCCAGCCGCTCCGCCGCCAGCTCCGCCGCGATCGCCTCCAGCCCGGCCCGCACCGGGTAGCTCTCCTCCAGGTCCGCCGCCGTCAGGTTCCGGACCCGCACGCCCTTGTTCGGTGCCGACTCGATCAGCCGGAGGGACTCCAGCTCACGCAGTGCCTCCCGCACCGGCGTCTGGCTGACCTCCAGCTCCGTGGCGATCCGCCGCTCCACGATCCGCTCGCCCGGCTGCCAGCGCCCGCTGACGATCCCCTCCACGATGTGCTCGCGGATCTGCTCGCGCAGCGAGTGGACGACGGGCGCGGTCATGGGAGCTCCTTAAGGGCGTTTGACGTTTAGACAATAAGGCCGGACTGCCTTTCGGGAGAGGTGCACGGGGGCGCTTTCGCGCAGGTGAGACGAGACTTACATGCTTCCCGGGCCGACGGGATCCGTAAAGCCCCGAGGCGTCGACCCGGCGGGGCTGAGGCCGACCGGCAGGGCATGCGGGCAGCGGTTTCCTCCGCAGCCGCCAGGAGAGACGGCTGCCGCGCGGCTCGACGGTGTCCCGGGTGGGCGGAGTGCGGTACTCGGCTCCGGCGTCCGGGGTGCCGGGGACTCCGGGGAGGCCGGCTGGACCACGAGGATGACGGCGGGAGTGGGGGGCGTCAGCACGTGGTCATGAGGTGGTCGCAGCCAGGAGGCTCTGGAGGAGGGTGCCGAGGGGGCGTGCTGAGGGGAGCGTCCCATGAAGGCGGTGATCCCGGTGAGGGCTCGGTCGCGGTCGGGGGCGGTGGAGGTGGGCCAGGGGGTGTCGGCGAGGATCGCCGACATGGCCAGGTGGACAGAGGCGGTGAACTCGTCCTGGTGGACCAGGAGTTCGAGGAGCGCGCAGGCGTTGAGGAGTTCGGCGTCCGGTGTGGCCGGCAGACCTTGGATCCGTGCGTTCAGGGCGGCGCGGTCCGTGATGCAGGCGTAGGCGGTGGGGGTTTCGTCCGCGTGAAACCGCTTGTGAACTGACTCACGGTAGCGGTCGCCGGGTGGGCGCAGCAGGGAAAGGGCCGCGAGAGGGGCAAAATGCGGCGCCCCCGGCCGGAGTGGTCCGGTCGGGGGCGCCGTGGAACAGCGTCAGTACTGCCTGGCTGGTCAGAGACCGAGCTCGACCTCGAACTCGCCGGCCTCCAGGATCGCCTTGACGGCCGTCAGGTAACGGGCCGCGTCGGCGCCGTCCACCAGACGGTGGTCGTAGGAGAGGGTCAGGTACGTCATGTCGCGGACGCCGATGACCGTGCCCTCCTCCGTCTCGATGACGGCCGGACGCTTGACCGTGGCACCGATGCCGAGGATCGCGACCTGGTTCGGCGGCACGATGATCGTGTCGAACAGCGCGCCGCGCGAGCCGGTGTTGGAGATGGTGAAGGTCGCGCCGGACAGCTCGTCCGGGGTGATCTTGTTGGCGCGGACCTTGCCGGCCAGGTCGGCCGTGGCCTTGGCGATACCGGCGATGTTGAGGTCGCCCGCGTGCTTGATGACCGGGGTCATCAGGCCCTTCTCCGAGTCCACCGCGATACCGATGTTCTCGGTGTCGAAGTAGGTGATCGTGCCCTCTTCCACGTTGATCCGGGCGTTGACGGCCGGGTGGGCCTTCAGCGCCTGGGCCGCCGCCTTCACGAAGAACGGCATCGGGGAGAGCTTGACGCCCTCGCGGGCCGCGAACGAGTCCTTGGCCTGGGCGCGCAGACGCATCAGGCGGGTCACATCCACCTCGACGACCGAGGACAGCTGCGCCTGCTCGTGCAGCGCCTTGACCATGTTGTCGCCGATGACCTTGCGGATGCGGGGCATCTTCACGGTCTGGCCGCGGAGCGGGGAGACCTCCAGCGCCGGGGCCTTCCTGGCAGCGGCGGCGGCCGGAGCGGCGGCGGCCACGGGGGCCGGAGCAGCGGCGGCGGCCTTCGCGGCCTCGGCGGCGGCGATGACGTCCTGCTTGCGGATACGGCCGCCGACGCCGGTGCCCTTGACCGAGCCCAGGTCGACGCCGTTCTCGGCGGCGAGCTTGCGCACCAGCGGGGTGACGTAGGCACCCTCGTCGACCGGAGCGGCCGGAGCCGGGGTGACGGGGGCGGCGGCCACCGGCGCGGGGGCCGGAGCCGGGGCGGCCGGAGCCGGAGCGGCGGCGACCGGGGCGGGCGCCGGAGCAGCCGGGGCGGGCGCCGGGGCAGCCGGGGCGGGCGCCGGGGCCGGGGCGGCGGGCGCGGGGGCCGGAGCCGCAGGGGCGGGCGCGGCCGGGGCAGCGGCGACGGGCGCCGGGGCCGGAGCGGCCGCCGGAGCGGCACCCGGGGCGCCGATGACGGCGAGCTTGGCGCCGACCTCGGCGGTCTCGTCCTCGCCGACCACGATCTCCAGCAGGACACCGGCGACCGGCGCCGGGATCTCGGTGTCGACCTTGTCGGTGGAGACCTCGAGCAGGGGCTCGTCCTCCCCGACCTCCTCGCCGACCTGCTTCAGCCAGCGGGTGACGGTGCCCTCGGTGACGGACTCACCGAGCGCGGGCAGGACCACGTCCGTGCCGGACGCGCCACCGGCCGGAGCGGCGGGCGCAGCGGCGGCGGGGGCCGGGGCCGGGGCGGCGGGGGCCTCGGCGACCGGCGCGGGGGCCGGGGCGGCCGGAGCCGGCGCGGCGACGGGCTCGGCGACCGGGGCCGGAGCGGCAGCGGGCGCGCCCGTGCCGTCGTCGATGATGGCCAGCTCGGCGCCGACCTCGACCGTCTCGTCCTCGGCGACCTTGATCGAGGCCAGGATGCCCGAGGCGGGGGCCGGGATCTCGGTGTCGACCTTGTCGGTCGACACCTCGAGCAGCGGCTCGTCGGCCTCGACGCGCTCGCCCTCGGCCTTCAGCCAGCGGGTGACAGTGCCCTCGGTGACGCTCTCGCCGAGCGCCGGAAGGGTTACGGAAACCGCCATGGTTTCGGTTGCTCCTTACGAATTGCGGAAGTCTGAGTCGTCGCTTGTGTCGACCGAGGGTCAGTCGTGCGAGTGCAGCGGCTTGCCGGCCAGGGCCAGGTGGGCCTCGCCGAGCGCCTCGTTCTGCGTCGGGTGGGCGTGGATGAGCTGGGCGACCTCGGCGGGCAGCGCCTCCCAGTTGTAGATCAGCTGGGCCTCGCCGACCTGCTCGCCCATGCGGTCGCCGACCATGTGGACGCCGACCACGGCACCGTCCTTCACCTGGACGAGCTTGATCTCGCCGGAGGTGTTGAGGATCTTGCTCTTGCCGTTGCCCGCCAGGTTGTACTTCAGCGCGACGACCTTGTCCGCACCGTAGATCTCCTTGGCCTTGGCCTCGGTGATGCCGACGGAGGCGACCTCCGGGTGGCAGTAGGTCACGCGGGGGACACCGTCGTAGTCGATCGGGACGGCCTTCAGACCGGCCAGGCGCTCCGCCACCAGGATGCCCTCGGCGAAGCCGACGTGCGCGAGCTGGAGGGTCGGGACCAGGTCGCCGACGGCGGAGATGGTCGGGACGTTCGTCCGCATGTACTCGTCGACCAGGACATAGCCGCGGTCCATCGCGACGCCCTGCTCCTCGTAACCGAGGTTGGCGGAGACGGGCCCGCGGCCCACCGCGACCAGCAGGATCTCGGCCTCGAACTCCTTGCCGTCGGCGAGGGTGACCTTGACGCCGTCGGTGGTGTACTCGGCCTTCGAGAAGAAGGTGCCCAGGTTGAACTTGATGCCGCGCTTGCGGAAGGCGCGCTCAAGAAGCTTGGAGGAGTTCTCGTCCTCGACCGGGACGAGGTGCTTGAGGCCCTCGATGACGGTGACGTCGGCACCGAAGGACTTCCAGGCGGAGGCGAACTCGACGCCGATGACACCGCCGCCGAGGATGATCGCGGACTTCGGCACGCGGTCCAGGACGAGGGCGTGGTCGGAGGAGATGACGCGGTTGCCGTCGATCTCCAGGCCCGGCAGCGACTTCGGCACGGAGCCGGTCGCGAGGAGCACGTGGCGGCCCTGGATGCGCTGGCCGTTCACGTCGACGGAGGTGGGGGAGGAGAGACGCCCCGTACCCTCGATGTACGTCACCTTGCGGGAGGCGATGAGCCCCTGCAGGCCCTTGTACAGGCCGGAGATGACACCGTCCTTGTACTTGTGGACGGCCGGCACGTCGATGCCCTCGAAGGTGGCCTTGACACCGAACTGCTCGCTCTCGCGGGCCTGGTCGGCGATCTCGCCCGCGTGCAGCAGGGCCTTGGTGGGGATGCAACCCCGGTGCAGGCAGGTACCGCCGACCTTGTCCTTCTCGATCAGGGCGACGTCCAGGCCCAGCTGCGCCCCGCGCAGGGCCGCGGCGTAACCACCGCTACCACCGCCGAGGATCACTAGGTCGAAAACGGTGCTGGCGTCGTTCGCCACGTCACGTCCTCCATGCATGTGCGCCGTACGCCGGTCAACGGCGACCGGTCGGCGGCTGGTGTCCGGCCGCTCTTCTTCGGCCCTGTGGGTGGGGCCCTGTCCTGCCGAGCCCCATCTTCGCACTTGTCGGAGGTGAACGAGACGCGGGGCCGGGGTGTGAGACACCACACGCTCACTTGATAACGCCCCGGGGGACAGCGCCCCGTCAGGGGCGCGGGGGACTGCGCGACAAGCCACGGACCACCCGCAGCCGCCGCACGACCGAACCCCCCGAGCTGTTCGGCGACGGGGCCCCGCACTACCCGCAGGCGAGGCCCCGCCCACAAAACCCGACGTCAGCCCAGGTCACCCGCGGCAGTCAGCTCGGCCAGCCGCACCAGCGTCCGCACCGCCGACCCCGTGCCGCCCTTCGGCGTGTACCCGAACGGCCCGCCCTCGTTGAACGCGGGCCCCGCGATGTCGAGGTGCGCCCAGGTGATCCCCTCACCCACGAACTCGCGCAGGAACAGTCCGGCGACCAGCCCGCCGCCCATCCGCTCACCCATGTTCGCGATGTCGGCCGTGGCCGAATCCATCCCCTTGCGCAGGTGCTCCGGCAGCGGCATTGGCCACGCCGGCTCGCCCACCTCCTCCGCGGCCTCGTGCACCGTGGAACGGAACGCGTCGTCGTTCGCCATGACGCCGAACGTCCGGCTGCCCAGCGCCAGCATCATCGCGCCGGTCAGCGTCGCCACGTCCACGATCGCGTCCGGCTTCTCCGCCGACGCCGCCCACAGCGCGTCGGCGAGCACCAGCCGCCCCTCCGCGTCCGTGTTGAGCACCTCGACCGTCTTGCCGCTGTACATGCGCAGCACATCGCCCGGCCGCACCGCGGACCCGGACGGCATGTTCTCGGCCAGCGCCAGCCACCCGGTCACATTGACCTCGAGACCGAGCCGCGCCGCCGCGACGACGGCCGCGAAGACCGCCGCCGCCCCGCTCATGTCGCACTTCATCGTCTCGTTGTGGCCGGCCGGCTTGAGGGAGATGCCGCCCGAGTCGTAGGTGATGCCCTTGCCGACGAAGGCGAGGTGCTTGTCCGCCTTGGCGTGCGTGTACGTCAGCTTCACCAGCCGCGGCGTCGCCGCCGAGCCGCCGCCGACGCCGAGGATGCCGCCGTAGCCGCCCTTGGTGAGCGCCTTGTCGTCGAGCACCTGGATCTTGATCCCGTGCTCCTTGGCCGCCTCCTGCGCGATGCCCGCGAAGATGGCAGGCGTGAGGTCGTTCGGCGGGGTGTTGATCAGGTCACGGGCGCGGTTGAGCTCCTCGGAGACGGCCGTGGCACGGGCCGCGGCCGCCTTGTGGGCGGCGTCCCGCGGCTTGCCGCCGAGCAGCGCGGCCTCGGCGAGCGGCGCCTTGCCGTTCTTCGCCTTCGGGTCCTTGCCGTTGTCCTTGTAGGTGTCGAAGGAGTACGCGCCGAGCAGTACGCCCTCGGCGATGGCGCCGACGGCGGCCGCGTCCTCGACGGGCAGCGCGAAGGCCGCCTTCTTCGCCCCGGTCAGCGCGCGGGCGGCGACACCGGCCGCCTTGCGCAGCGCCTCCGCCGGGTAGTCGCGGTCCTCGGGCTCGGCGCCCAGGCCCACCGCGATGACCAGCGGGGCCTTGAAGCCCGCCGGGGCGGGCAGCTTCGTCAGTTCGCCCTCGGCACCCGAGGCACCGAGGGTCTCCAGGACGCCGGCGAGCTTGCCGTCGTAGGCCTCGTTCACGGCCTCTGCGCCCGGCGCTACGACCGGGCCCTTGGCGCCCTTGGCGACACCGATCACGATCGCGTCGGCCCGGAGGCCGGGCGCCGCTGAGGTGCTGAGAGTGAGAGCAGTCACGGTGGTGGAATCTCGCTTCCGATGTTGAGTTGCTGTGGCCGAGTGGGTGGGTCGACCGGGCCCGGGAAGCGACCCTAGGCGTGGCCTCAGGGCGCGTTGCGACCGGGGCCTTCACCCTGTCGGCGAACACCCGGGACGAGCCTACGCGTGTGTATGCGTTCGCTCATTCCTACGGGCGTTCACCTGAGGGTGGCGTCGTCGCCATTTCCGGCCCATCCCCACCGGCGGGCCGGGGCACACTCGTGGCGTTCGGGGCCGTGCGCCGAGCGGTCCCCGGGATGGGAGATCATCCTGGGGTACCCCGCCGAACACCCTGGAGCCCGCCCGGTGATACCCCGCGCCACGCCTCTGCTCGCCCTTCTGGCACTGCTCGCCGGCTGCACCCAGGCCTCGGAAGGGTCCGGGCGCTGGCAGCCCGAGCCCGGGGTCAGCTGGCAGTGGCAGCTGAGCGGCCGTGTCGACACCTCCGTCAAGGCGTCCGTCTACGACATCGACGGCTTCGACCAGTCGAAGGCGACCGTCGCCGAACTGCACCGCGACGGCCGCAGGGTCATCTGCTACCTCTCCACCGGCGCCTGGGAGGACTGGCGCCCGGACGCGAAGAAGTTCCCCGGGTCGGTGCTGGGGCGTGGCAACGGCTGGGAGGGCGAGCGCTGGCTCGACATCCGCCGTACGGACGTCCTGAAGCCGTTGCTGACGGCCCGTCTCGACATGTGCAGGGACAAGGGGTTCGACGCGGTGGAGCCCGACAACATGGACGGCTACAAGAACCGCACCGGTTTCCCCCTCAAGGCGGCCGACCAGCTCCGCTACAACAGGCTCGTCGCCCAACTTGCCCACGACCGGGGCATGTCGGTGGGCCTGAAGAACGACCTGGACCAAATCCCGCAGTTGGTAGGGGACTTCGACTTCGCGGTGAACGAGCAGTGCGCCCAGTACGGCGAGTGCGACGACCTGAAGCCGTTCATCGAGGCGGACAAGGCGGTCTTCCACGTGGAGTACGAACTGGCGACGAGCAAGTTCTGCGCCGAGTCACGGAAGTTGAGGCTGAGCTCGCTGGAGAAGAAGTACGAACTGGGGGTGTGGCGCAAAACCTGCTGACGCCGGTCACCCGAGGCAGAGAACGACCAGCGCGGTCGTCGCCGCCGTCTCGGCGAGCGCCCCGAACACATCCCCGGTGACCCCGCCGAACCGCCGTCTGCAGTGCCGCAGCAGCACGTCGGTCGCCATCTCCGCGCCGACCACCGCGAGCAGCGCCCGCAGACTCTCGCCGGCCCCGATCGCCGCCCCCGCGCCCGCCGCGGCCGCCATCACCGCGACCGTGACCAGCGAGGCCCCCACCTTCGGCACCACCCCCGCGACCGCCGCCCCCAGCCCCTCCGGCCGGGCGGCGGGCACCCCGTCCACCGCGGCCAGTGTCAGCGCCAGCCGCGCCACCGTCCCCGAGACGACCGCGGCAAGCGCCCCCCGCTGCCACGAGTCGCCGTACGCCTGGGCCAGCGCGGCCACCTGCCCGAGCAGGACGAGGAGGAGCGTGATCACCCCGAACGGCCCGATGTCCGACTGCTTCATGATCCGCAGGGCGTCCTCCGCGGGCTTGCCGCTGCCCAGCCCGTCGGCCGTGTCGGCGAGGCCGTCCAGGTGCAACCCCCGGGTGAGCACGGCCGGTAGCGCGACAGCGGCGACCGCGGCCAGCAGCGCACTCGCACCGGCCAGCAGCAGCAGCGCACCGGCCGTGCCCGCGCAGACGCCGACCGCGAGACCGGCCAGCGGAGCGCACAGCATGCCACCGCGGGCCGCCTCGCGGTCCCAGCGGGTGACCTTCACGGGGAACGCGGTGAGGGTGCCGAAGGCGAAGCGGAGGCCGTCCGGCCAGGGAGTCGCAGAGGTCGCAGCCACCGGCGAAGGTTACCCGGTGGTCAGGAAGGGCCGTGTCCCGGCCGGGTGCCGGCCCGCCTTCAGGCGCGCCCCGAGCAGGGTCCGACCGAGCCCCCGCCGGACTTCGGCCGGGGATAAAGTGCGCACATGGGGCACTGGTTGGAACGGAACATCATCGAGCCCGGCAAACTCCCGCTGCTGCTCGCCCTGACCGCCTTCGTCCTGACCTTCGTGATCACGCGGGTCATCACCCGGCTGATCCGGGCCGGAAAGGGCCCGTTCGGCAATGTGAAGGCGGGCGGGCTGCACATCCACCACGTGGTCCCCGGGGTCGTCCTGATCATCGTCGGCGGCTTCGGCGCGGTCGCCAGCGCCCGCCAGGGCTTCGGCGCGGCCCTCGCCGCGATCGTCTTCGGCATCGGCGCGGGGCTCGTGCTCGACGAGTTCGCGCTGATCCTGCACCTCGACGACGTCTACTGGACCGAGGAGGGCCGTAAGAGCGTCGAGGCCGTCGTCATCACCGCCGCGCTGGTCGGCCTGCTGCTCGCCGGGTTCTCCCCGTTCGGCGTCAACGACCTCTCGGCCGACGAACTCCAGAGCCGGGGGACCGTCATCGCCAACATCGTGGCGAACTTCGCCTTCTCGCTGGTCGCCCTGAGCAAGGGCAAGACCCGCACCGCGATCTTCGGCGTGATCGTCCCGCTGGTCGCGATCGTCGGCGCGGTCCGGCTGGCCCGCCCCGGCTCGGCCTGGTCCCGCCGCTTCTACGGCAACCGCCCGCACGCCCGGGCCAGGTCCGGACTGCGCGCCTACCACCACGACCGCCGCTGGGCCGGACTCACCCGGACCCTTCAGGACTGGATCGGCGGCAAGCCCGACCGCCCCGAGCCGGCCCGGCTGCCCGGCCGCCGGTGACCGTACCGGTTCCGCAGCCGCCGGCCCGCCACCACCGCCCCGCCCAGCGCCGCCACGCCCACGATGGCCGCCAGATGCTCCTTGCCGGCGAGGTTCTCCTTCACCCCCACCTCGACCGCCATCGCCGCCGCCACGGCGCCCGCGGTGACATAGGCGCCGTAGCGCCAGCCCAGGTAGAGCGCGATACCGACGACGGCGGCCGACGGCCCGGTGTCCACGACCCTCGCGTCCGAGGCGGGCAGCCCCAGCGGACTGCCCGGGCCGAGCGAGATGCCGAGGCGGGCGTAGAGCGTCCCGGCGAGTGTCGCCACGTACGCGATGGTCAGGGTCCGCCACCAGCCCAGGCACACCTCGGCGATGCCGAACACGACCAGGATCTGCGCCAGCGCGCCCCACACCGGCAGATCCAGCGCCGGCACGAACAGCGACAGCGGGGTGCGCAGCAGCGCCAGCCAGAGCGGGTCCTCGGCGCGAACCGCCCCGATGTTCTCCACGAACCGGTAGCCCCACGGCTGGTTCTGGGCGAACTGCAGCAACGTCGTCAGGCACACCGCCGTGGCCGCCATCGGCACCGCCCGCAGCCGCAGCTTCAGCAGCGGACCGCGCACGGTGGCGTGCAGCAGACCCCACTCGGTGCGGGCCCAGCGGGCGATCGACTTCATGCGGTGGTCCTCATCCGTGGGCTCTCATCCGTGGGTCCTCATCCGTGCGTGTCCAGGTGCCTGCGACGCGCCCACTTCGGCAGACCCGGCGCCGCGGTCCCCAGGAACCCCTCCGCACGGGCCGACGCGAGGCCGATGCGCGGCAGGTCCGCGCTCTTCTCGAAGAGCAGGAACCGGGGCTCCCAGATGGGCCGGTACTTGGCGTTGGCCCGGTACAGGGACTCGATCTGCCACCACCGGGAGAAGAAGCTCAGCAAGGACCTCCACAGCCGCAGCACCGGCCCCGCGCCGAGACGCGCACCACGTTCGAAGACCGACCGGAACATCGCGAAGTTGAGCGAGACCTGGGTGATCCGGATGTCTGCGGCACGGCGCAGCAGTTCGATGACCATGAACTCCATCAGCCCGTTGTCGGAGTCCCGGTCCCGGCGCATGAGGTCGAGGGAGAGCCCGCCCGGCCCCCACGGCACGAAGGACAGCAGGGCCCGCAGCTCGCCGTTCTCGTCGGTGCACTCCAGCATCACGCACTGCCCGTCCCGGGAGTCCCCGAGCCGCCCCAGCGCCATGCTGAACCCGCGCTCGGTCGCCCCGTCCCGCCAGTCGTCGGCCCGCCGGATCAGATACGACATCTCGTCCGCCGGGATGTCCTCGTGCCGGCGGATCCGTACCGAGTACCCCGCCCGTCCGACCCGGTTGTGGGCCTGCCGGACGGTGCGCATCGCCCGCCCCTCCAGCGTGAACTCGGCGACCTCGACGATCGCCTCGTCGCCGAGCTCCAGGGCGTCCAGCCCGTGCCGCGCGTACACGGTCCCGGCCTCCTCGCCGGCCCCCATCACCGCCGGGATCCACCCGTGCGCCCGCGCCTCGCTCAGCCACGGCACGATCGCCCCCGGCCAGGCCTCCGGATCCCCGATCGGATCCCCGGAGGCGAGGCTCACCCCGCCCACCACCCGGTACGCCACCGCCGCCTTCCCGGTGGGCGACCACACGACGCTCTTCTCCCGGCGCAGCGCGAAGTAGCCGAGGGAGTCCCGCTCCCCGTGCCGCTCCAGCAGCGCCCGCAGCCGTTTCTCGTCGTCCTCGGTGAGCGGGTCGACGGCGCGGCGGGAGCGGAAGGCGGCGTAGAGCACGGCGAGGACGAGGAGCGTGCTGAGCACGTTGACGACGACGTTCACCCAGTTGGGCGGTGCGATGTAGGGGAACCGGGAGGGGTCGGCGGCGACCGACACCAGGCGCAGGGTGCCGTAGTGCCAGCGCTCCGCGAACGTCGAACGCGCGGCGTGCGGGGCCTGGTTGGTGACGGTCACGAGGAGGGCGGCGAACAGCGAGGCGAGCAGCCCGCCGCCGACGGCGACGGTGGCGGCGAGCCGGGGATTGGACCGGTCGCCTTTCGCATAGAACTCCCGCCGCCCGACGAGCAGCGCCCCCACGAACCCGGCGGTCAGCGCGATCGAGATCCAGTTCTGCGCGTACCGCCGGATCTCCGGGAAGGCCATGGCGAACGCGAACAGCGCGAGGAACAGCCCGCTCAGCACGAGGTTGAGGATCCAGGCGGCCCGCTTCCGCCGCCGCATGGTGATGGCGAGGAACGCGGTGAACACGCCGGAGGCGAAGCCGGCCGTCAGCAGGTACGGCGTGAAGAAGTTCTCCTGGTTGTGCCGCCGTACGTCCTGGCCCAACGACACCCACACCGCGCTGAGGAAGTTGACGAAGGCGACGGCCCGCAAGTACCACACGGCGAAGGCGGCGGCCCGCTGGGAGACCCCGCCACCCCGCCGCCCCGGCTCACGTCCATCACACTGCTCCACGGCAATTCGGGCATCTCCCATGGAGAGGGATCATATGGGCGTCTCCATGGCGAACCCCACCATCCAGGCCAACGCCACCACGTCTCCAACCCCGCTTTCGGCCCAACCCCCGCCTCACCCGAGAGCTGCCTTCTCCGAGGCCCGCCTCGCACAAGGTTTGCCTTCTCCGCGGCCCGTCTCGCCGGAGGGCTGCCTTCTCCGCGGGTCCCCTCGTCCGCCGGTCTTCCGTCTCCGCCGGTCTTTCTTCTCCGCCGCAACGGTGATCAGCCGGGACGGCGTATCTCGGCGGTGCCCAACCGGCCCTGACCCGCCCGGCCTCCGCTCCTCTGCCCGTTCCTTCGGCGGCCGGTCTTTCGCCTCCGTCGGCCCCCTGGCCCGCCGGGCTTCTTCTGCCGCCGCGGCGGTGATCGGTCGGGACGGCGGAGTCCGGCGGTGCCGTCCCGGTCGTGACCCGTTCGGTGGCTACTCCTCCGGCTTCTCCTCGGTTTCCGGCTCCGGCTCCGGCTTCTCCGGGAGTTCTGCCGCCAGTGCCGCCGAGGCCTGGACCAGGGGCAGGGCGAGCAGGGCGCCCGCGCCCTCGCCCACCGTCACGCCCTGCTCCAGCAGCGGCTCCAGCGCCATCCGGTCCAGCGCCTTCGCCTGCCCCGGCTCCCCGCTGCCGTGCCCGGCCAGCCACCAGTCCGGTGCCCGGAACGCGACCCGCTGCGCGACCAGCGCGCACGCGGCGGTCACGACGCCGTCCAGGACCACCGGCAGCTTCCGCACCGCCGACTGCAACAGGAACCCGGTCATCGCCGCGAGGTCCGCCCCGCCGACCGTCGCCAGCAACTGCAACTGGTCCCCGAGCACCGGCCGCGCCCGCCGCAGCGCGTCCCGGATCGCCGCACACTTCCGCATCCACGTGAGGTCGTCGATGGCGAGACCGCCCCGCCCGGTCACCACGGACGCGTCGGTCCCGCACAGCGCGGCGACCAGGACGGAGGCCGCCGTGGTCCCCCCGACGCTGACATCACCGAGCACCACCAGATCGGTGCCCGAGTCGGCCTCCTCGTCGGCCAGCGCGACGCCCGCCCGGAAGGCCGCCTCCGCCTCCTCCAGGGTCAGCGCGTCCTCGATGTCGATACGGCCGCTGCCGCGCCGCACCCGGTGCCGTACGACCTCCTCGGGCAGCGTGTCCGGATCGCAGTCCAGCGCCATGTCCACGATCCGCACGGGCACCCCGAGCCGCCGGGCGAGCACCGCCACCGGGCTGGCCCCCTCCAGGATCGCCCGCACCAGCAGCTCCGCGCTGCCCGCGGGCCGCGCGGAGACGCCGAGTTCGGCGACGCCGTGGTCACCGGCGAAGAGAAGGACCCGCGGCCGTTCGACGGTCCGTACCGGTACGGAACCCTGCGCGGCGGCCAGCCACTCACCCAGGTCGTCCAGGCGGCCCAGCGACCCGGGCGGCACGATCAGCCGCTCCCGGCGCGCCTCGGCGTCCCGGCGTACACCGCCGTCGGGGCGCTCGATCAGATCGGTGAAGTCGTCGAGATTAAGCGAGCTCATTCGCCGAACAGTACCGGCACGGAACGAACGGTTCGGCGTCAGATCGCCACCACACCCGCACGGCGTCTTTGCACGCAAGATCGGTATCCCATACGTTCCGTTTTGCAGTGGATTGTGTTCCGGGAAGCAGAGGGAGCCGCCCATGCCGCCCAAGCCCGAACTCGCCCCGGGCACCGACCGGTTCCACGAACCGCGCCGCGAGGACTGCCCCTGGTGCGGTTCCAGACGCCTGCGCACCCGTCTGCGCGCGCCCGACCTCCTCCACCACCGGCCCGGCACGTTCGCCGTCGACGAGTGCCGCGACTGCGCCCACGCCTTCCAGAACCCCCTGCTGTCCCCGGAGGGCCTCGCCCTCTACCACCGGGACTTCTTCGAGGGCCGCCTGGAGGACTACGCCGAACGGTTCCGCGCCACCCGTTCCGGCCGCCGCCGGCACCGCGCCGCGGCCCGCGCGCTGGCGGCGCTGCCGGAGCCGGAGAGCTGGCTGGACGTGGGGACGGGCCACGCCCACTTCCCGCGCACGGCGAAGGAACTCTTCCCCTACACCTCCTTCGACGGCCTGGACACCACCCTCCGGGTGGCGCGGGCCCAGACCGAGGGCCATATCGAGGAGGCCCACTGCGGCCGGCTGACCGCCCCGGAGGTCCTGGCCCGCCTCCGCGCCCGCTACGACGTGGTCAGCATGATCCACCACCTGGAACACACTCCCGACCCACGCGCCGAACTCCGCGCCGCGCTCACCGCGCTGCGTCCCGGCGGCCACCTCCTCATCGAGGCCCCGGACCCGCGCAGCATGTTCGCAAGGCTGCTGGGCAAGTGGTGGCTCCACCACGGCCAGCCCCGCCACCTGCATCTCATGCCGCCGGCCAACCTGCGGGCGGAACTGGAGTCCCAGGGCTGCGAGATCCTGAAAGCCGACCGGAAGACGCCCCACGTTCCGTACGACATCTCGGCGGCACTCTTCCTGGCCCTGGGCCGGCTGATGCCGAGGCGGTGGCTCCCGGCGGCGGCCCCGTTCGTGTCCCTGACAGCGGCCGTCGACCACGCCCTGGCTCCGCTGCTGCGCCGGACACGCTTCTCGAACACCTATCGGATCATCGCGAAAAAGGGGGGATGACAGCCCGTTGCCCGGCCGCGCCCCTCACCTCAGCACCACCGCCTGCCCCGCCACCACCAGCACCACCTGCTCGCACTCACCCGCGAACGCCGCGTTCAGCCGACCCAGTTCGTCCCGGTACCGTCTCCCGGACGCCGTCGCAGGCACGATCCCCGACCCCACCTCGTTCGACACGGCGACCACCGTGCGCCGGGTGGCCCGTACCGCGTCCGTCAGCTCCCGCACCCGCTCCCGCAGCGCCTTCTCGCCGCCCGACGCCCACTCCGTGTCGTCCCACGCCCCGACGGAGTCCATCGCGTCCGTCAGCCACAGCGACAGACAGTCGACCAGCAACGCCGGCCCGTCCTGCGCCAGCAACGGCACCAGGTCGCAGGTCTCCGTCGTACGCCACGACCCCGGCCGCCGCTCCCGGTGCAGGGCCACCCGCGCCGCCCACTCGGTGTCCCCGCCGCGGGTCCCGCCGGTGGCCACGTACAGCACGTCGGGAAAGGAATCCAGCCGCCGCTCGGCCTCCACGGACTTGCCCGACCGGGCCCCGCCCAGCACCAGCGTCCGCCGCGGTACGTCCGGCACGTCCTCGTACACCCCCACCGTCAGCGTCGTACCGTCCGGCACCGCCCGCGCCCCGGCCGCCGCCAGCCGCCGCCGCAACTCCGCGCCGGGCGGCACGTCATGGTCCAGATGCACGGCGAGGACATCCGTGGCCGGCCCCACCGAACCGACCGCCCGCAGCCGCGCCAGCGCGTCCGGCCGCCCCACGACGTCGAGGAGCACCATGTCGTACGACTCCGCGCTCCCGTTCTCCAGCCCGGCCGGCGCCCCGCCCGGCGGCAGGTACAGCAGCCGCTGCCCCTCAGGACCGGTCACCGCGTACCCGGTGCCGCCCGAGTCCATCGCCACCGCCCGCACCCGATGCCCCGTCAGCAGCGCCAGCTCCCGCCCGTCCGGCACCCGCGCCGGCTGCGGCAGCCCGGCCGGCACCTCGACGGCCGGCCCGTCGTGCGGATGCGACAGCAGCACCTGCCGTACGCCTCCGAGCGACCGCCCGGCCCGAGCCGCCGCGAACGCCGCACCGGGCGTCAGATCGAGCAACAGCGTCCCGTCGACGAGCAGCGCGGTGGCGGCCCGCGCATCCTCCCCGACGGCACACGCACAAGCCGCACAGGAACAGCCGGGGCGAGGCAGCCCCGCAGGAGCACCGGTACCGAGCAAAGTCACTTCCACGTACTGATTTTCACCCGTCCCGATGGTTCTCGCTTCAGTCGGCGCCCCCTGCAGCGCGCCCCAAAGGGGCGCGGGGCCGTATTTGACATGCGGCTCCGCCGCGTGGGCGCGACCAGCCCCCCACACACCCGCACCCACCCCACAACCTGCGGAGTTATATCGGCACCCGTACTGAACCGCATACGATGCATCAGTTGGATCAAAGGGAGGCCTACATGGCGGCATGGACGTGGCGGTTCGAGAAGGCCGACGGGACGGAGGTCCAGCCCGCGGTGGAGCCCGAGGAGTTCACCACACAGGGCGACGCCGAGTCCTGGATCGGCGAGCAGTGGAAGGCCCTGCTGGCCGGCGGCGCCGACCAGGTGCGGCTCTTCGAGGACGCCACCGAGATCTACGGCCCGATGAGTCTGCACGCGGAGGCCTAGGACGCGTCCGCGGACGTCGGCCGGGGCGGCCCCAGTCGGCCGCCCCGCCGTCGCCGCGTCACTGCCCGCCCAGCGTCACCCCCACCGTCCGCCGGACACCTTCCCGGCTGTACGTCACCGTCGTCCGCTGCCCCGGCCGGTCCGAGGCGAGCGACACGGCCAGTGAGGTGATGGTGGTGATGTGGTCGTCACCCACTTTGGTGATGATGTCCCCGGTCCGGATGCCCGCCCGGTCGGCCGCGCCCCCCGGCTGCACGCTCACCACGGCCACTCCGGCCGGCTGGTAGTTCTCGTCGACGACCGTGCGCGCGGTGACGCCGAGCGCGGCCCGCCCCGAGTCGGTCACCCTGCCCTGCTTGACGATCTGGTCGGCGATCGTCTTCACCATCGACGCCGGGATGGCGAACCCGATCCCGGGCGCCGCGCTGCCGCCCAGGTCGGGATCGCTCGCGGCGAGCGTCGGGATGCCGATCACCCGGCCGTCCAGGTCGACCAGGGCGCCACCGCTGTTGCCCGGGTTGATGGCGGCCGAGGTCTGCACCATGTTGGCGATGGTGGCGCCCGTACCGCCGCCCTCGGGGTTCTCCGTGACGGTCCGTCCGGTCGCCGAGACGATGCCCTCGGTCACGCTGGACGACAGCCCGAGCGGCGACCCCATGGCGAGCGTGATCTGCCCGACCTGGACCTTCTGGGTGTCCCCGAAGGAGGCCGGTTTCAGCCCGTCCGGGACCTTGTCGAGCCTGATGACCGCCAGGTCCTGCTCGGGGTAGGAGTAGACGAGGGACGCGGTGAGCGGTTCCTCGCTGTTGGCGGTCGTCACCCTGAACGTCTTCTCGTTCCCGACGACATGCGCGTTGGTGACGATGCGTCCGCTGCCGTCGTAGACCACGCCCGAGCCCAGGTCCCTGCTGGCCTCGATCTGCACGACCGACGGCAGCACGTTCTTGATCACCTTCAGGTACTGGTTCTGCAGATCGGTCACCGACACCGGGACGGCCGCCTGCTGGGCGGTGGTCGAACCGTCCTCGGCCGAACCGCCGCCCGGGACGGAGCAGCCGGAGACGAGGGCGAGGCAGCAGGAGCCGAGCGCGGCGGTCGTACGGAGGGTCCGTCGGGTACGGGAGACATCCATGCCCCGAGTCTCGCCGCGGGGTGCCGGTCCGGCTCGTACTGCTGACCCGAACGGGCAGGCCGCGGCGAGGTCAGCCGCGGACCCCGCACAGGTGCAGCAGCGCCGCGACCGACCGGTACGGATCCGTCCGCCCGGCCCGGTCCTCCGCCGCCAGCAGCGCCTCCACGTCGGAGGGCAC
Organism: Streptomyces sp. NPDC101234; assembly: GCF_044767525.1. Lineage (NCBI taxonomy): Bacteria > Bacillati > Actinomycetota > Actinomycetes > Kitasatosporales > Streptomycetaceae > Streptomyces > Streptomyces sp. NPDC101234. Next base: position 109,079 of record NZ_JBIWOA010000004.1, read on the forward strand.
CTCGGCGTCGTCCGCCGCCGTGTCCGTGAACACCCGCACCCCGTACCAGGAGTGCAGCGGCGCACCGATACCGGCGAGGGTGGCCGTCAGCGTGCCCAGCCGGTCCGCCCGTACGTCCAGGCCGAGCCGGTTGCGGTAGGAGACGGTGTCGAACGCGTCCAGCGCCCCCGCCCAGTCCCCGGCGAGCCCCGGCCGCATGGCCAGTGCCTCGGCGTTGCGCACCAGCAGCGACAGCAGTCCGCCCGGGGCCAGCATCCGGGCCACCCCGGCCAGCAGCGCGTCGGGCTCCTCGACGTACATCAGCACACCGTGGCACAGCACCACGTCGAAGCTGCCCGGCAGGAAGTGGACACCGGTGTCCCGTCCGTCCCCCTGGACGATCCGCACCCGCTCGCGGATCCCCTCCGGCTCACCGGCCAGGTTCTCCCGCGCGGCCGCGATCATCGTCGGATCCTGCTCGACACCGGTCACCTGGTGCCCGGCCCGGGCCAGCCGCAGCGCCTGCGTGCCCTGGCCCATCCCCACGTCGAGCACCCGCAGCCGCCGCCCGACCGCGAACCGCCCGGCTATCTGCTCCTCGAGCTGCCGGGCCACCAGCTCCTGCCTCACGACGTTCCGCAGCCCGCCCAGCTTGGTCAGCCAGGCCTCGGACGCATCCCCGGTGAAAGGCTCTGTGCTCAGGGCCGCTCTCCGCGCTTGACCTGCGGCTTCGGCAGCCGGAGACGGCGCATCTGCAGCGAGCGCATCAGACCGTAGGCGACGGCGCCCTTCTTGTTCTGGTCCGGGAAGCGCTCGGCGAGACGCCCCCGCAGCCGGAAGCCGCTGACGGCCGCGTCGAGCACGATCAGCACGATCACGACCAGCCACAGCAGCAGCGCGATGTTCTTGATCGCCGTGTTGTTGACCACACTCATGACCAGGATGACCACGGCCAGCGGCAGGAAGAACTCCGCCACGTTGAAGCGCGAGTCGACCCAGTCGCGGGCGAACTTGCGGACCGGGCCCTTGTCACGGGCCGGCAGGTACCGCTCGTCGCCGGTGGCCAGCGCCTGGCGCTGCCGCTCCATGGCGGCGCGCCGGTCGTCGCGCTGACGCTTGGCGGCGTCCTTGCGCGTCGTCGGCGTACTGGCCACGCTGCGGCGCTGGGACTGGGCCTCACTGCGCTTGGGCGTGGGCCTGCCCTTCGGGGCCTGCGGGTCACGGGTCTGCTTGGAGTCGGTCATCGCCGCCTTGTCGGCGGGGGCCTTCTCATCCTTGGCACGGCTACGGAACACAAAACCCAAGGGTACGGGGTGGTGGGGTGTGGGCCCTAGTCCGGCGGGGAACGATCCCGCAACGCCAGTCGTCTCCATTGGGGACAGAGGGGACGTTGCAGGCGGTTCGGGGAACCCTGGGGGGCCACCTACTACCTGTGCCGGAGCGTGGTTGTCCGCAGTCGTCCTTGGGGATGAGCGCATCGGTCCCCGAACAGTGCGGTAATGGAGGCAGGGCCCGTACTGTGGGTTCTGTCGCAGGATCTGTGAGCTGGAGTCCGTCAGAAGGGGGCGCGCGAAGCCCATGAGCGGTGTCATGAAGCGTATGGGGATGATCTTCCGCGCGAAGGCGAACAAGGCCCTGGACAGGGCCGAGGACCCGCGCGAGACCCTCGACTACTCGTATCAGAAACAGCTCGAACTGCTGCAGAAGGTCCGCCGCGGCGTCGCCGACGTGGCGACCAGCCGCAAGCGGCTCGAACTCCAGCTGAACCAGCTCCAGCAGCAGTCCGGCAAGCTGGAGGACCAGGGCCGCAAGGCGCTCGCGCTCGGCCGTGAGGACCTCGCCCGTGAGGCACTGTCCCGCCGCGCCGCGCTCCAGCAGCAGGTGACCGACCTGGAGACCCAGCACGCCACCCTCCAGGGCGAGGAGGAGAAGCTCACCCTCGCCGCGCAGCGCCTGCAGGCCAAGGTCGACGCCTTCCGTACGAAGAAGGAGACCATCAAGGCCACCTACACCGCCGCCCAGGCCCAGACCCGCATCGGCGAGGCGTTCTCCGGCATCTCGGAGGAGATGGGCGACGTAGGCCTCGCGATCCAGCGTGCCGAGGACAAGACGCAGCAGCTCCAGGCCCGCGCCGGCGCCATCGACGAGCTCCTCGCCTCCGGTGCCCTGGACGACCCGACCGGCATGGCCAAGGACGACATCGCGGCCGAGCTGGACCGCCTCTCCGGCGGTTCGGACGTGGAGCTGGAACTGCAGCGCATGAAGGCCGAGCTCGCCGGCGGCCAGCCCCAGCAGGCGATCGAGGGCGGCACCGGCCAGGGCCAGCAGGCGCAGCAGCCGCAGGACACCCCGCGCTTCGACAAGCAGTAGCCGACGCCTGGAGGGCGACATGGCCGACATGGTCGTGAGGATCATGGGGGAGGGCCAGGTGAGGCTGGCCGACAGCCACCTCACCGAACTCAACAAGCTGGACGACGAGCTCCTGGCACAGATGGAGACCGACGACGAGCCGGCCTTCCGCCGTACCCTGACCGCCCTCCTGGACAAGGTCCGAGAACGCGGCGAGCCCCTGCCGGACGACGCCCTGCAACCCTCGGACCTGATCCTCCCGTCCCCGGACGCGACCCTGGAGCAGGTCCGCGCCCTCCTGAGGGACGACGGCCTGATCCCAGGCTGACGACAGCCTGGACCGGTTGCGCGCTGATCTGGTTCTGCTCACCTCACGCCCGCCCCACCCCGAGCCTCTCGGCCTGGCGAGTCGGGCGGGGTGCAGCGGGGCGAGGGTGTAGTTCCGGTCGGGGGGAAGCCGCCGTACCGTTCAGTGCGTGAGCACCTTCGACAAGGCCCGCTGCAGAGCCGACGCACATCCCCTCGCGCTGGACGCCGCGATCGCCGTCGGCGTCCTCCTCTGCATGGTCGCCGGCTCCTTCGTCGTCCCTCACGGAGCGCACGGCGTCAAGTGGGGTGTCCGCAGCCCCGACCCCCTCAGCCTCGTCCTGATGACGCTCGCCGCCGCGGCCCTGGTGTTCCGCCGCAACGCCCCCAGGTCGGTCCTCGCCTTCACCGGCGCCGCCTCCGTCGTGGAGAGCCTCACCGGCAACCCCCGCGCCCCCGTCGCGATGGCGGCCGTGATCGCCCTCTTCACCGTCGCCGCCACCACCGACCGCCGTACCACCTGGCGCTGCGGCCTGCTCACCATGACCGTGCTGACCACCGCCGCGATGGCCGCCGGCCCACTGCCCTGGTACGCCCAGGAGAACCTCGCGATCTTCGCCTGGACCGGTATCGGCGCCACCGCCGGGGACGCCGTCCGCAGCAGAAGGGCCGTCGTCCAGGCCATCCGCGAGCGTGCCGAGCGCGCCGAGCGGACCCGTGAGGAGGAGGCCCGCCGCCGGGTCGCCGAGGAGCGGTTGCGTATCGCCCGCGACCTGCACGACGTCGTCGCCCACCACATCGCCCTGGTCAATGTGCAGGCCGGAGTCGCCGCGCATGTCATGGACAAGCGGCCCGACCAGGCCAAGGAGGCCCTCGCCCACGTCCGCGAGGCCAGCCGTTCCGCACTCAACGAACTGCGGGCCACCGTCGGCCTGCTCCGCCAGTCCGGCGATCCGGAGGCCCCCACCGAACCCGCCCCCGGCCTGCACGTCCTCGAAGAGCTCGCCGACACGTTCCGCAACGCGGGCCTCCAGGTCGAGGTCGCCCGCGCCGACCAGGGCACCACCCTGCCCGCCGCCGTCGACCTGGCCGCCTACCGGATCGTCCAGGAGGCCCTCACCAACGTGCAGAGGCACGCAGGACCCGACGCCAAGGCCGAGGTCAGCGTCGTACGCGTCGGACCGAACGTAGAGGTCACCGTCCTCGACAACGGTTCCGGCGAGGACACCGCCCCCGAGGCCGGCGGCGGCCACGGTCTGCTCGGCATGCGCGAGCGCGTCGCCGCCCTGCGCGGCACCCTCACCACCGGTCCCCGCTACGGCGGCGGCTTCCGCGTCCATGCGATCCTGCCGGTCAAGGCCGCCACGACCGACACGACCGGCCGTACGGACCGCCGTACGGCCGCCCTGGGGGACTCCGTATGACGATCCGTGTCCTGCTCGCCGACGACCAGGCACTGCTGCGCAGCGCGTTCCGCGTGCTCGTCGACTCCGAGCCCGACATGGAGGTGGTCGGCGAGGCCTCCGACGGCGCCGAGGCGGTGCAGCTGACCAAGGAGTGCGCGGCCGACGTCGTCCTGATGGACATCCGGATGCCGGGCACGGACGGTCTCGCCGCCACCCGGCTCATCAGCGCCGACCCGGCCCTCGACCAGGTCCGGGTGGTGATCCTGACGACGTTCGAGGTCGACGACTACGTCGTGCAGGCGCTGCGCGCCGGCGCCTCCGGGTTCCTCGGCAAGGGCAGCGAGCCCGAGGAGCTCCTCAACGCCATCCGGGTCGCCGCGGGCGGCGAGGCGCTGCTCTCCCCGACCGCCACCAAGGGCCTGATCGCCCGTTTCCTCGCCCAGGGCGACGGCGACGACGGCCGCGACCCGCTCCGCGCCGAGCGGCTCGACGCGCTCACCGGACGGGAGCGCGAGGTCCTGGTCCAGGTCGCCGGCGGGCACTCCAACGACGAGATCGCCGAGCGCCTGGAGGTCAGCCCGCTGACCGTGAAGACGCATGTCAACCGGGCCATGGCCAAGCTGGGCGCCCGGGACCGGGCCCAGCTCGTGGTGATCGCGTACGAGTCCGGGCTGGTCCGCCCGAGGATGGACTGATCTCCACCCGGGCGTACTGCGGTGGGAGTAGGAGCCGGATAAGGGAACGGGACCCAGGGCCTACGTGAGCAGGGCTTTCGATGGGCGAGGGTGGTGGGGTGGGCGCCCACAGGTGCCCCATCTGCTTCTCACAGCAGTTCGCAGCAGTTCACGGCAGCTCACCGAAAAGAGACCCTGACCCATGTCCTGGCTGTCCAGATTCAGCCTCGCGCAGCGGGCCCTGATAGGCCTCATGTCACTGATCGCGCTCGTCTTCGGGGCGATCGCCATCCCCCAGATCAAGCAGCAGCTGCTGCCCACCATCGAACTCCCGGTCGTCTCCGTCCTCGCCCCCTACCAGGGCGCCTCGCCGGACGTCGTCGAGAAGCAGATCGTCGAGCCCATCGAGAACAACCTCGAAGGCGTCGACGGCATCACCGGCGTCACCTCCACCGCGAGCGAGGGCAACGCCGTGATCATGGCGTCCTTCGACTACGGCAACGACACCAAGCAGCTGGTGGCCGACGTCCAGCTGGCCGTCAACCGCGCCCAGCTCCCGGACTCCGTCGACCCGCAGGTCATCTCCGGCTCCACGGACGACATGCCGACCGTGGTCCTCGCCGTCAGCTCCGGCAAGGACCAGCAGGCCCTCGCCGACCAGCTGGACAGAACGGTCGTCCCGGACCTCAAGAACATCGACGGCGTCGGCCGCGTCCAGGTCACCGGTGTCCGGGACCTCCAGGTCACCGTCACCCCGGACGACGCGAAGCTGGCGAAGGCCGGTCTGACCTCCGCCGCGCTCGCCCAGTCGCTCCAGGCGGCCGGCGCGACCGTCCCGGCGGGCTCCTTCGACGAGGACGGCGCGGGCCGCACCGTCCAGGTCGGCGGCGGACTCACCTCGCTGCAGCAGATCGAGGACCTGATGGTCACCGGGCAGGGCGTGAAGAAGCCCGTGCGCCTCGGTGACGTGGCCGCGGTCGAGGAGCAGGCGGCCCCGGCCGACTCCATCACCCGTACCGACGGCCGCCCCAGCCTCGCCGTGAACGTCACCATGGACCACGACGGCAGCGCGGTCTCCATCTCGAACGCGGTCAAGGACAAGCTGCCCAAGCTGCGCCAGGACCTCGGCTCCGGCGCCACCCTCACGGTCGTCAGCGACCAGGGCCCGGCGGTCTCCAAGTCCATCAAGGGCCTGACCACCGAGGGCGCCCTCGGCCTGGTCTTCGCGGTCCTGGTCATCCTGGTCTTCCTGGCCTCGGTCCGCTCGACCCTGGTGACGGCGGTGTCCATCCCGCTGTCCGTCGTCCTCGCGCTGATCGTGCTGTGGACCCGGGGCCTGTCCCTCAACATGCTCACCCTCGGCGCGCTCACCATCGCCATCGGCCGGGTCGTCGACGACTCGATCGTGGTCCTGGAGAACATCAAGCGCCACCTCGGCTACGGCGAGGAGCGCCAGTCCGCCATCCTCACGGCGGTCCGTGAAGTGGCCGGCGCGGTCACCTCCTCCACTCTCACCACGGTCGCCGTCTTCCTGCCGATCGGCCTGGTCGGCGGCATGGTGGGCCAGCTGTTCGGCCCCTTCAGCCTCACCGTCACCGCGGCCCTGCTGGCCTCCCTGCTGGTCTCGCTGACGGTCGTACCGGTCCTGGCGTACTGGTTCCTGCGGGCCCCCAAGGGCACCTCCGAGGACACCGCCGAGGCCCGCCGCAAGGCCGAGGAGAAGGAGGCCAACAGCCGCCTGCAGCGCGCCTATGTGCCCGTCCTGCGTTTCGCGACCCGGCGCCGCCTCACCAGCGTGCTGATCGCGATCGTCGTCCTGGTCGTCACGTTCGGCATGTCCGGGCTGCTGAAGACCAACTTCTTCGACCAGGGCGACCAGGAGGTCCTGACCGTCAAGCAGGAGCTGAAGCCCGGCACCAGCCTGGCCGCGACCGACGCCCAGGCGAAGAAGGTCGAGAAGCTCCTCGCCTCCATCGACGGCGTCAAGGACTACCAGGTCACCGTCGGCTCCTCCGGCTTCATGGCGGCCTTCGGCGGCGGCACCGACACCAACCAGGCGTCGTACTCGGTGATGCTGGACGACGCGAAGTCGTACGACAAGGTGCAGAACGCCATCGAGGACGGCCTGCACAAGCTGTCCGGCATCGGGACGACCACGGTGTCGGCCGGTGACGGCTTCGGCAGCCAGGACCTGAGCGTCGTCGTGAAGGCGTCCGACGGTGCTGTGCTGCGCAGGGCGTCCGAGCAGGTCCGGGCCACGGTCGCCAAGCTCGACGACGTCACCGACGTCACCAGCAACCTGGCGACGAGCGTGCCGCGCATCTCCGTGAAGGCCAACTCCAAGGCCGCGGCGGCCGGTTTCGACGACCAGACGCTGGGTGCCGCCGTCACCCAGGCGGTGAAGGGCACCACGGCCGCGAAGGCCACCCTCGACGACACCGAGCGGGACGTCGTCGTCAAGTCGGCCAAGCCCGCCGAGACCCTGGCCCAGCTGCGCGCCCTGCGCATCGGCGGGGTGAAGCTGGGCGACATCGCCACGGTGAAGGTGGTGGCCGGGCCGGTGTCGCTGACCCGGATCGACGGCCAGCGCGCCGCGACCATCACGGCGAAGCCCACCGGTGACAACACCGGCGCGGTCAGCACCCAACTCCAGTCCAAGATCAAGGCGTTGAAGCTCCCGGCGGGCGCGACGGCCTCGATCGGCGGGGTCACCTCGGACCAGAACAGCGCGTTCAAGAACCTGGGCCTGGCGATGCTCGCGGCGATCGCGATCGTCTTCATGCTGCTGGTCGCGACCTTCCGCTCCCTCGTCCAGCCGCTGATCCTGCTGGTCTCCATCCCGTTCGCGGCCACCGGCGCGCTCGGTCTGCTGGTCGTCACCGGCACCCCGATGGGCGTCCCCGCGATGATCGGCATGCTGATGCTGATCGGCATCGTGGTGACCAACGCGATCGTGCTGATCGACCTCATCAACCAGTACCGGAGCCAGGGTCACGGTGTCGTCGAGGCCGTGATCGAGGGCGGCCGGCACCGTCTCCGGCCCATCCTCATGACGGCCCTGGCGACCATCTTCGCCCTGCTCCCGATGGCGCTCGGCGTCACCGGCGAGGGCGGCTTCATCGCCCAGCCGCTGGCGGTGGTGGTGATCGGCGGTCTGATCACCTCGACCCTGCTGACCCTCCTGCTCGTCCCGACGCTGTACGCGATGCTCGAACTCCGCAAGGAGCGCCGGGCCGGGAAGCGGGCCGCGAAGCAGGGCCGGACGGCCGTGGAGTCCGCCCCGGTGTCCGAGGAGCCGGAACCCGCGTCCGTGTGACGCACCTGTGAGCGACGGCCGGTTCCCGGAAACCCACCGGGAACCGGCCGTCGGCGCGTTTCCCGTTCCGTATGCTGACGCATCGAACAGCCATGCGGCGAAGAGGAGTTACAGCGTGCCGCTGCGCAAGGAGGACCCGAGGTCCGTCGGCGGCTACAAGCTGATCGACCGGCTCGGGGCCGGCGGCATGGGGGCCGTCTACCGGGGCCGGGCGCGCTCCGGGCGTGAGGTCGCCGTCAAGGTGGTGCACGCCCAGTACGCCGGGGACCCCGTCTTCCGCTCCCGCTTCCGGCAGGAGGTCGAGGCCGCCCGCCGGGTGAGCGGCGCCTTCACCGCACCGGTCGTGGACGCCGACCCGGAGGCCGCCCGGCCCTGGATGGCGACCCAGTACGTGGCCGGCCGCTCGCTCGCCGACCGGCTGCGCGACCGCGGCTCCCTGCGCGGCGCCGAACTGCGGCGGCTGGCCCTCGGGTTGGTGGAGGCGCTGCGGGACATCCACCGGGCCGGGGTGGTGCACCGCGACCTCAAGCCGGCCAACGTGCTGCTGGCGGAGGACGGCCCGCGCGTCATCGACTTCGGCATCTCCCGCGCGGCCGAGAACCACCACACCCTCACCGAGACCGGCCAGATGATCGGCACCCCGCCCTTCATGTCCCCGGAGCAGTTCACCGACGCCCGTACGGTCGGCCCCGCCTCGGACGTCTTCTCGCTCGGCGCGCTCCTGGTGTACTGCGTCACCGGGCGCGGCCCCTTCGACGCCGACAGCCCCTATCTGACCGCCTACCGGGTCGTCCACCACGAGCCCGTGCTCGACGGCGTGGGCGAGCCGCTGCGCACGGTCCTGGAGCGCTGCCTGAACAAGGAGGCCGCCCGGCGGCCAGGACTGGACGAGCTCGCGGGGGAGTTGGCGGCCGTCCTGCCCGAGCCGACGGACGACGAGGCCGCCGCGCCGGACCACCCGGCCGGCGGCGACCAGGTCACCCTGGGCCTGCGCGGGGAGGCCGGGCCGGCCGACGCGGCGACCGGCCCGGTGACCGGCCGGCGCTCCGGCCGCCGTCGCCGCCCTCTCTGGGTGGCGGCCGGCACGGCCGGGGCGCTGGGCCTCGGCCTGCTGGCCTACCTCACGTACGGCCCCGGCTTCCCGCAGAGCCGGCACAGCACGCCGAGTCCGGAGGCGACCTCGCGCTGGACCGCGGTGCCCACCGGCTGGCGCCCCTGGAAGACGACGGTGTACGAGCCGGCGGAACGGGGCGAGGTCAACGCGCTGGGCGCGACCAAGGGCCCGCCGACGGGCACCCAGTCCGGCTGCCTGACCCAGGGCGACGGCGCCTACTGCGGCGGCGACGGCGTCCTGCCGGTGCGGCTGGACGCCCGGACCGGAAAGACGCTCTGGCGCGCCTCCCTCGGGGGGCCCGGCGACGACCCCACCCAGTACAACTCGACGGTCCTCGGCGTCTACGACGGCACGGTCGTCGTACACGAGACCATCACCAAGGAAGGCGCCGCGAACAACCCCGCCTACATCGTCGCCCTCGACGCACAGAGCGGCAACGAACTGTGGACCCGCAGGATCAACGACGCCAACGCCGACCTGATCATGGCCGGCGACGTCGTCCTGACCACGGACACCGCCGGCCGCACGGTGGTGGCCCGCTCCCCGCGCACGGGCGAGGCCCGCTGGGCGCTGCAACTGCCCGCCACCACCTACTGCACGTTCCTGCCGTCCGGCGCGGACCTGTACGCCCAGTGCTTCCCCACGAAGCAGGACGCCAAGTACTCCTCGCTCCTGGAGGTGAACCGCGCCGACGGATCGGTCGTCGCGAACCGGCAGATCCCCTTCGAGAGCGGCTTCCTCGGCGTCGTGGACGGCCACCCGGCCATGGTCCTCGCCGACACCTCCAGCGGCGGCTCGGTGTCCCTGGAGGACTCCACGTTCAGCAAGATCCTGCTGACCGACCCGACGACCGGGGGCCAGAGCACGACGAAGCTGGCGAAGACGTACGAGGGCTCGGTGACACTGGCCTCCGGCACCCTGTGGATCACGGGCTCGAACGGCCAGGTGACGGCGGTGTCCCCGCTGACCGGCAAGGAGCTCTGGCACACCCGTACCAGCGTGGAGAACTCCGGCTCCCCGACGTACGACGCCCGCACCCACACCCTCTACCTGGCCAGTCCCAGCGGCCGCGCGGCGGCCGTGGACACCCGCAAGGGCGCGCTGCTCTGGGAGACCGACCCCCGGGTCCAAGGCGCCTCGACGGGCAACGCGGCCGACCCCAAGGCACTTCTCTACTCAGGCGCGCTGATCGTCATGACCCCCGACGGCACCCTCTTCAGCATCGACCCCGCCCACCCGAACCGGACCAAGGCGTCGGGGTGAGTGCGGTGCGGGTCCGGGTCGGCCCGGGTCAGAGGAAGTCCGCGGTGTCCAGCTCGAAGCCGAACGGTTCAGGGAGGGCGAGCGGCTTGCCGAGCGGGCGGGTGCACTGCTCCCGGTAGTCGTCCTTCTCCGGGTCGCTGAACAGCGTGATCGAGGAGGCGTCGCGGTCGACGAGCAGATACAGCGGGACGGCCGCGCGGGCGTAGCAGCGGCGCTTGGCCTCGCGGTCGGCCTTGGGCCTGGTGGAGGTCACCTCCAGGACCATGGCGACACCCTCGCAGGGCATCCAGGATTCGGCGCCTCGGTAGAGCCGCAGTTTCATGGGAGCGAATGTGCCGTCCGGGATAACGCGGTCCTTCGGGCAGCCACCCCCGCTCTGCAACGTCAGTCCCTTGTTCCCGGAGAACTGCATTTCGGTCCGGGACCGCCTGATCACCTGGTTCACGATCAGCCCGATGTAATCTTCGTGGTCCCCGTCCGGCGGCGGCGTCACAACGATCTCCCCCTCGATCAGCTCGGCCCGGAATCCCTCCGGGGTGTCCAGGGCGAGAAAGCCCTCCAGCAGGACCTCTTCCTGCGTGAGCGGCTCATGGGCCAAGGCAGTCATGTCACGCCCCTCCTTCGGTCGCTCGCCAGACTGGGCCATCGGAAGATCACCTGTTCACGAGATGGGGAGCAGTTCCCTCGATCGTGGCACAAGACGACGGCCGGGTCCCGTGGACCCGGCCGTCGTCTGTCACGCCTTCAAGGAGCTCGGCCCCTGCGGCCTTTACGGCAGCGCGAGCATCCGCTCCAGCGCCAGCTTGGCGAACGCCTCCGTCTCCTTGTCGACCTCGATCCGGTTGACCAGGTTGCCCTCGGCCAGCGACTCCAGGGTCCAGACCAGGTGGGGGAGGTCGATGCGGTTCATGGTCGAGCAGAAGCAGACCGTCTTGTCGAGGAAGACGATCTCCTTGCCCTCGGGGGCGAAACGGTTCGCGAGGCGGCGGACCAGGTTCAGCTCGGTGCCGATCGCCCACTTGGAGCCGGCGGGCGCGGCCTCCAGGGCCTTGATGATGTACTCCGTCGAGCCGACGTGGTCGGCCGCGGCCACGACCTCGTGCTTGCACTCGGGGTGGACGAGGACGTTGACACCCGGGATGCGCTCGCGCACGTCGTTGACCGAGTCCAGCGAGAAACGGCCGTGCACCGAGCAGTGGCCGCGCCACAGGATCATCTTCGCGGCCCGCAGCTCGTCGGCGGTCAGCCCGCCGTTCGGCTTGTGCGGGTTGTAGAGGACGCAGTCCTCCAGGGACATGCCCATGTCGCGGACGGCGGTGTTGCGGCCCAGGTGCTGGTCCGGCAGGAAGAGCACCTTCTCACCCTGCTCGAAGGCCCACTCCAGGGCCCGCTGCGCGTTCGACGAGGTGCAGATCGTGCCGCCGTGCTTGCCCGTGAACGCCTTGATGTCCGCGGACGAGTTCATGTACGACACCGGCACGACCTGCTCGGCTATGCCGGCCTCGGTCAGCACGTCCCAGCACTCGGCGACCTGCTCGGCGGTGGCCATGTCCGCCATCGAGCAGCCCGCGGCCAGGTCCGGAAGGACCACCTTCTGGTCGTCCGAGGTCAGGATGTCGGCCGACTCGGCCATGAAGTGCACACCGCAGAACACGATGTACTCCGCCTCCGGGCGCGCGGCCGCGTCCCGGGCCAGCTTGAAGGAGTCGCCCGTGACGTCGGCGAACTGGATGACCTCGTCGCGCTGGTAGTGGTGGCCGAGCACGAACACCTTGTCGCCGAGCTTCTCCTTGGCCGCGCGGGCGCGGGCGACCAGGTCCGGGTCGGACGGCGAGGGCAGGTCGCCGGGACACTCGACGCCCCGCTCACTCCTCGGGTCGGCTTCACGGCCGAGCAGCAGCAGGGCGAGCGGAGTCGGCTGTACGTCGAGCTCCGGGGTCTGGGCGGTGGTCACGACACGCACCCTTTCTACTTTTCGTCGTTCTGACGTTATCTATCATAACTGCTTCACGTCACTTTGACGATGGCCATAGCGTCGATGTGACATCAATCCCGGTGCCGCACAGGAGGGTTACCGGGAGATGGCCGCCGCGGGGCCACTGTGGGGACATCCACAGCCGCTGGGCGTGACTTCGGGCGTGTGCGAGCATGAAGACGTAGAGAAAACGCGAGAAAGCGAATGCCGGCCCGGAATGAAACAGCGGACCCGCCGGTTGCACTCGTCGGCAAGCAGTCTCCGTACAACCCGGGAGAGATGTAGATGTCCGTATCGGACGAGACCAGCACCGCCACCGACGGCATCATCCTGAGTGACGCCGCCGCGGCCAAGGTCAAGGCCCTGCTCGACCAGGAAGGCCGTGACGACCTCGCCCTGCGTGTCGCCGTCCAGCCCGGTGGCTGCTCCGGCCTGCGTTACCAGCTCTTCTTCGACGAGCGTTCCCTCGACGGTGACGTCGTCAAGGACTTCGGCGGTGTCAAGGTCGTCACCGACCGTATGAGCGCCCCGTACCTGGGCGGCGCGTCGATCGACTTCGTGGACACCATCGAGAAGCAGGGCTTCACGATCGACAACCCGAACGCGACCGGCTCCTGCGCCTGCGGCGACTCCTTCAGCTGAGCCGAGCGGCCGGTAGAACACGAAGGCGGCGGTCCCCTCACGGGGGCCGCCGCCTTCGTGTTCGCGTGTGTTCAGCCCACCTTCGCCTGCGGGTCGAGGGTCGTCGCCTTCTCCTTCGGGACCGCCTTGCCGTCCGTGCCGACCACCTTCCGGCCGTCCAGCGGCGCGTCCAGGTGGATCGTCTGGTGGTACTGCTTGGCGATCATGACGCAGATCTTGTCCGGCCAGGGCGTCGCGGTCACCTTGACCACCACCTGCTCGGAGCTCTCGTCGGCCGTGACCTTGTAGTCGGCGCACACCCCGCCCGTGAAGGCGACGGTCAGATCACGGCCGTCGACCGTGTAGCCGTCCACCTTCACGTCCTTCGGAGCGGCACTGGCGCTCGCCGACGGCGTCGACGAGGAGGCGGAGGCCAGGTACTTCGGGTCCACGGCCGGATAGGTGACGGTGTACGCGTTTGCCGCGCCGCGCACCTGGAACAGCCAGGACGGCACGAGCGCCTGCCGGCCGGCGACCGACTGCGCGGCCAGCCCGAACACGGCCTTCTCGATCACGGCCGAGGACGCGGACGGTGTCGACGCGGCGCACGGCTGCTCCAGCCGGTCCTTCAGCGGTACGGAACTCGCACAGCCGCCGATGCCCATCCGGTGGCCGATGCCGGGCGCCGCGTTCAGCAGGGCCAGCGTCTTCGCGGCGCTCAGCACCGGATACGTGTCGCCCTTCGCCGGCGCCGCGAGCATTCCGTTGCCGCCGACCACCTCGCCCTGCTTGTTCACGGTCAGCCCGGTCGACCAGCCGTACGTCGGCAGCCCGCCGACCACCGGAGCGGCGTTCACCACCCGCTGCGCGCCCATCACCTGGCTCGTGTCGAGCTTCGCGTCGTCCTGGCCGAGCGCCTTCAGGACCGGCGCCGCGGCCTTCTCCGCCGCGGAGACACTCACCGGGTCACCCGCCGGTGCGATCGGGTCCTGCGCGCACACCAGCCCGCTCTTGCAGTTGTCGGTGCCGGGCGCGTAGCGGCTGTACGTCCAGATGCCCGTCCCGGTCCTGTTCACCTGGAGGCTCCCGCCGGAGCCGTCGTTGTCGGTGCCGACCTTCCAGACCTGGCCCTCGGCGACCGGTGTCCCCTCGATGCCGAGCGCCTTCGCCAGCTCGGCCACCCGGTCCTCGGAAACCGCGCCGGACGGCTGGTACACCGCGGCCGAACCGGGCCCGTCGGGCAGCGTCCCGCTCGCCTTGTAGGTCACGCCGTAGGGGTTGGGCTCGCCGGGAGCGATGCCATTGCCGCCGCTGCTGTTGCCGGTTCCGGAGGAGTACCCGTCCAGGGCGAGCGGCGGGGGAGTGGACCCGCCGGACGCCCCGGCCCCCGTACCGCCAACGGAACCGTCACGCCCGGCCAGGAGGGCGCCGCCACCGCCGACCAGGAGTACGGCGGCGGCCACCGAGGCGATGACAAGGCCGGAGGAGCGGCGGCGGACGGGATGGCCGACGGGCTCGGTCTCGGGCCCACCGGCCGCAGAGGCGAGGACTTCCGGCTCGGCCACCGCCGAGGCCGGGGGAACGGCTTCCGCGCCGAGCTCATCGACCGACTCCACGGCGGCGACTGCGGCCGGCTGCTCCTGGGCAGCTTCCGGTGCAACGGCTCCCACCGACTCGGCACCGGCTTGCGCGCCGACGGCTTCCTCCCGCTCGGGGGCCGCATCCGAGCCGGGGGCCTTCTCCGGTGCGGGGGCTGCTGCCGGCCCGGAGGTGGAGGCTGCGGCCGGAGGCTCCTCCGCGGCGAGGGTCTTCAGCGGCTTGGGGGACCCCTCTGCAGTGGGGGTCTTTTCCGGCTCGGGGGCCGGTGCGGATGCGGGGGCGGCTTCTGCGGCGGGAGCCGCTGTCGGCTCCGGGGGCGCCTCCGCGGCGGGCGCCTTCTCCGGCGCGGGGGTCTCCTCCGCCGCAGCGTCCTTCACCGGCTCCGGGGACGCTTCCGGCTCGCGGGCTCGCGACGGCTCGGTGGTCTTCTCCGGCTCGGAGGGCTTCTTCGGCGCGGTGGCCTTCGGCTCCGGGGCGGCCTCGTTCACGGCGTCCTCGGTGGACTCCGCGTCGGCCCGGGTGCCGGGTCCGGCAGTCTCCGTGCTCTCCTGGGCCTCGGGGGGCTCCCCGGCGGTGCCCGCGGACGCGTCGTCGTTCTCGGGTCGCTCGCTCTTCACCGCATCGCTCCTTGCCAGCGTCGTATCCCGCCTCCCCTTCACGGGGGACGGCCATGGGACGCGGGAGGGGAGCGCGCGGTTCCCTGGAAACGCGCCGGGCGGAACTCAGTCGCCGTAGTCGGACATCGCGTCCAGCAGTCTGGCGGACTTCTTCGGCACGGTCACCCCGTGGATGAGTGACGGCGGCACCGGACGGGCATCGCTGTGATCGGGAACCGCCCAGTGCGGGGCCATCCGCGCGCAGTCACCGCGCAGCGACGCCAGATCGCCGTCGAGGTCGGCCGGAGCGGACGCGTGGGCCTTGAGGTTCGTCATGATGGAACCGTAAGCACGTCAGGGGTCGCGAAGAAAGATCTACTATCGGGTAGTTTTGGCACCTTCAGGGTGCCCACGCCGACCCGGTAGCGTTAACTGTCAATTACGCCTCCCCTCAGGAGAGTCCCAGCCGTGCGCATCGCAGTCACCGGCTCCATTGCCACCGATCACCTCATGACCTTCCCCGGCCGCTTCGCCGACCAGTTCGTCGCGGACCAGTTGCACACGGTCTCGCTGTCCTTCCTGGTCGACAATCTGGACGTACGCCGGGGCGGCGTCGGCGCGAACATCGCGTTCGGTATGGGACAGCTCGGCACCCGGCCGATCCTGGTCGGCGCGGCGGGCTTCGACTTCGACGACTACCGGGCCTGGCTCGACCGGCACGGCGTCGACACGGACTCCGTCCGCATCTCGGAGACCCTGCACACCGCGCGCTTCGTGTGCACCACCGACGCCGACCACAACCAGATCGGCTCCTTCTACACGGGCGCGATGAGCGAGGCCCGGCTGATCGAGCTCAAGACGGTGGCCGACCGGGTCGGCGGACTCGACCTGGTCCTGATCGGCGCGGACGACCCGGAGGGCATGCTCCGCCACACGGAGGAGTGCCGGACCCGGTCCATCCCCTTCGCCGCCGACTTCTCCCAGCAGATCGCCCGGATGAACGGCGACGAGATCCGGATACTGCTGGAGGGCGCGACGTACCTCTTCTCCAACGAGTACGAGAAGGGCCTGATCGAGACCAAGACCGGCTGGACCGACGAGGAGATCCTCGCGAAGGTCGGCCACCGGGTCACCACGCTCGGCGCGCGCGGTGTGCGGATCGAGCGGGTCGGCGAGGAGGCCATCGAGGTCGGCTGCCCCGACGAGGAGCGCAAGGCCGACCCGACGGGCGTCGGTGACGCGTTCCGCGCCGGGTTCCTGTCCGGGCTCGCGTGGGGGGTCTCGCTGGAGCGGGCGGCCCAGGTGGGCTGCATGCTGGCGACCCTCGTCATCGAGACGGTGGGTACGCAGGAGTACCAGCTGCGTCGGGGGCACTTCATGGAGCGGTTCACGAAGGCGTACGGGGACGAGGCCGCCGAAGAGGTCCGGGGCTACCTCGTCTGAGTTTCGGGTGCGGGCGCGTGGGGGCTGGTCGCGCCCACGCGGCGGCAGCCGCACATCGACACAGCCCCGCGCCCCTGAGGGGGCGCTCAGCTGATCCGGCGGACCAAGTACGCCGTTCCTCTTTCCGCCGGCTCCTCACCCACGTACTCCTGGCCCCGCATCTCGCACCAGGCCGGGATGTCCAGCCGGGCCGCCTCGTCATCCGACAGGACTCGGACCGTGCCGCCCACCGGCACGGTCCCGATGACCTTCGCCAGTTCGATGACCGGGATCGGGCACCGCTTGCCCAGTGAGTCGACCAGTACGTCAGCGGTCTGCGGCACGGCCGTCGTCGGTACCGGGGCGCCCAGTTTCTCCCGCACCCCCGCCACCACCCCCGGCAGCACCGCCAGGAACCGCTCCACGTCCGCCTCTGCCGCCCCCGCCGGCAGCGAGACCCGCACATTTCCCTCGCTCAGCACCCCCATCGCCTTGAGCACATGGCTCGGCGTCAGTGTGCTGCTCGTGCAGGACGATCCGGACGAGACCGAGAAACCCTCCCGGTCCAACTCATGGAGCAGTGTCTCTCCGTCGACATAGAGACAGGAGAAGGTGACCGTCCCCGGCAGCCGCCGCTCCGCGTCTCCCACCACCTCCACGTCCGGCACCAACTCCGGTACCCGGGCCCGGATCCGCGCCGTCAGCTCCCGCAGTCGTACGGCCTCCTGCCCGGCCTCCGCCCGGACGGCCCGCAGCGAGGCCGCGGCCGCGACGATCGCCGGCAGGTTCTCGAAGCCCGGCGCCCGCCCCGACTCCCGCTCGTCCGAAGCGCCTTGGACCGCGAACCGCACCCCCTTGCGCACGACGAGCAGTCCCACCCCGGACGGCCCACCCCATTTGTGCGCACTCGCCGTCAGCAACGACCAGTCGCCCTCGACCCGTCCCCAGCCCAGCGACTGCGCCGCGTCCACCAGCAAGGGCACCCCGGCCGCCCGGCACACCTCGGCGACCTCCGCCACCGGCTGCTCGGTGCCCACTTCATGGTTGGCCGACTGGAGGCAGGCGAGCGCGGTGTCGGGCCGCAGGGCAGCCTCGTAGGACCCGACGTCGACGGCTCCCGTCCGCCGCACCGGCACCTCGGTCACTGTCCCGCCGTCCGCCTCCAACACCTCCGCCGAATGGAGTACCGAGGAGTGTTCGACGGCTGACACGATCAGGTGACGTCCCGTCCGGCGACGACCGGCCAACGCCCCGGCGATGCCCGTATGGACGGCCCGCGTACCGGAAGAGGTGAAAGTCAGCTCGTCCGCCCGACAGCCGACGGCCTCGGCGGCCGCCTCCCGCGCGGCATCCAGCAGCATCCGAGCCTTCCGCCCCTCACGGTAGAGACGAGAGGGGTCGGCCCAACCGTCGTCGAGGGCGGCCGACAACGCCTGACGGGCGACGGGGTGAAGAGGGGCAGCGGACGCAGCGTCAAAGTAGGACACGCAGCAACGTTAAAGCGTTCCCAAGGACAGCCGACCCAGGGGCGCGGGGAACTGCGCGAGCAGCCCCCACGCACCCTCACCCGCAACGCAAACCGCGACAACCCGAGCTAACAGGCGCCCAATCCCACCCTTAAGGAGTGACCCGCGGCGCGTATGCCCCCCTCCCCGCGACCCCCCGAATCGCGTCGGCTAGGGTTTGGTCCGCATAAACATCCAAACCCCTGCCCGACGCAGGGCGGCGACCGACCAGCGAGAAGGCCGCAGCCGAACCGCCGGGCGAGACTCTCGGGAAGGCGCTACGTGAGTCCCAACGGCTCCGACCGCTCGCCGCGGCGCCCGATGCGGCGGAAGCTGCTGCAGGCAATGACCGCGGGCCTGGTCCTTGCGACCGCTACCGGTTGCACATACAAGGACTTCCCCCGCCTTGGTATGCCCACCCCGACCACGGAAGAGGCTCCGCGGATCCTCTCCCTGTGGCAGGGCTCCTGGGCCGCCGCGCTCGCCGTCGGCGTGCTGGTGTGGGGTCTGATCATCTGGAGCGCCATCTTCCACCGGCGCAGCCGCACCAAGATCGAGGTCCCGGCACAGACCCGGTACAACATGCCGATCGAGGCCCTGTACACGGTGGTCCCGCTCATCATCGTCTCGGTGCTGTTCTACTTCACCGCGCGGGACGAGACGAAGCTCCTCAGCCTCACCGACAAGAAGCCCGACGTCACGGTCAACGTGGTCGGCTTCCAGTGGAGCTGGGGCTTCAACTACATCACGCCCGTCGACGGTGTCACCGGCGACGCGAAGACCGACCCGAACCTGAGCGCCATTCCGGACCGGTTCAAGAACGCGTTCCCGGCCGCCGCCGGCGGTGTCTACGACGTCGGTACGCCGGGCACGAAGAACCCGCAGACCGGCAACCCCGGTCCGACGCTCTGGCTCCCCAAGGGCGAGACCGTCCGCTTCGTCCTCACCTCGCGTGACGTCATCCACTCCTTCTGGGTGGTGCCGTTCCTGATGAAGATGGACGTCATCCCGGGTCACACCAACGCGTTCCAGGTGACTCCGAACCAGGAGGGCACCTTCCTCGGCAAGTGCGCCGAGCTCTGCGGCGTCGACCACTCCCGGATGCTGTTCAACGTGAAGGTCGTCTCCCCCGAGCGTTACCAGCAGCACCTCAAGGACCTCGTCAAGAAGGGGCAGACCGGTTACATTCCCGCCGGCATCGCGCAGACGAGCCACGAGAAGAACCGGGAGACGAACAACCTGTGAGCATCCTCAACGAACCCCAGGGTGCCGCGGCAGCTGAAGGCTCTTACGCAGATGAGCTGCCGGTCAGGCGCAAGCAGCCCGGCAACGTGGTCATCAAGTGGCTCACCACCACCGACCACAAGACCATCGGAACGCTGTATCTGGTCACGTCGTTCGCGTTCTTCCTGATCGGTGGAGTGATGGCGCTGCTCATGCGCGCCGAGCTCGCTCGCCCCGGTCTGCAGATCATGTCGAACGAGCAGTTCAACCAGGCGTTCACGATGCACGGCACGATCATGCTGCTGATGTTCGCGACGCCGCTGTTCGCCGGCTTCACGAACTGGATCATGCCGCTCCAGATCGGCGCGCCGGACGTCGCCTTCCCGCGGCTGAACATGTTCGCCTACTGGCTCTACCTGTTCGGCTCGACCATCGCCGTCGGCGGCTTCCTCACCCCGCAGGGTGCGGCCGACTTCGGCTGGTTCGCCTACTCCCCGCTGTCGGACGCGGTCCGTTCGCCGGGTATCGGCGCCGACATGTGGATCATGGGTCTGGCCTTCTCCGGCTTCGGCACCATCCTCGGTGCGGTCAACTTCATCACCACGATCATCTGCATGCGTGCGCCGGGCATGACCATGTTCCGCATGCCGATCTTCGTGTGGAACGTGCTGCTGACCGCCGTGCTGGTCCTGCTGGCCTTCCCCGTCCTCGCCGCCGCGCTGTTCGCGCTGGAGGCGGATCGGAAATTCGGGGCACATGTCTTCGACGCCGCAAACGGCGGAGCACTGCTCTGGCAACACCTCTTCTGGTTCTTCGGCCATCCAGAGGTGTACATCATCGCGCTGCCGTTCTTCGGCATCATCTCCGAGGTCATTCCGGTCTTCTCCCGTAAGCCGATGTTCGGCTACATGGGTCTGATCGCGGCCACCATCGCGATCGCCGGTCTGTCCGTGACGGTGTGGGCCCACCACATGTACGTCACCGGCGGTGTGCTGCTGCCGTTCTTCTCCTTCATGACCTTCCTGATCGCGGTACCGACCGGTGTGAAGTTCTTCAACTGGATCGGCACCATGTGGAAGGGATCGCTGTCCTTCGAGACACCGATGCTCTGGGCCACCGGCTTCCTGATCACCTTCACCTTCGGTGGTCTGACCGGTGTCATCCTGGCCTCGCCCCCGATGGACTTCCACGTCTCCGACTCGTACTTCGTGGTGGCCCACTTCCACTACGTGGTCTTCGGTACGGTCGTCTTCGCGATGTTCTCCGGCTTCCACTTCTGGTGGCCGAAGATGACGGGCAAGATGCTCGACGAGCGGCTCGGCAAGATCACCTTCTGGACGCTGTTCATCGGCTTCCACGGCACCTTCCTGGTGCAGCACTGGCTGGGTGCCGAGGGCATGCCGCGTCGTTACGCCGACTACCTGGCGGCCGACGGCTTCACCACGCTGAACACGATCTCGTCGATCAGCTCCTTCCTGCTCGGCCTGTCGATCCTGCCGTTCCTCTACAACGTGTGGAAGACGGCCAAGTACGGCAAGAAGGTCGAGGTCGACGACCCGTGGGGTTACGGCCGTTCGCTGGAGTGGGCGACCTCCTGCCCGCCGCCGCGGCACAACTTCCTCACCCTGCCGCGGATCCGCAGCGAATCCCCGGCGTTCGACCTGCACCACCCTGAGATCGCCGCCCTGGAGCAGCTGGAGCACGGTCACGCCGCCGCCGCTGTCACGGGCAGCAAGGAGGCCGGCAAGTGAAGATCCAGGGCCGCATGTTCGTGTGGCTGAGCGTCTTCGTCCTCGCCATGGCGATCGTCTATGGCGTGTGGTCGAAGGAGGCCGCCGGTACCACGGCGCTCTTCATGGCCTTCGGCCTGTGCATCATGATCGGCTTCTACCTGGGCTTCACGGCCTCGCGGGTGGACGCCGGTGCCCAGGACAACAAGGAGGCCGACGTCGCGGACGAGGCCGGCGAGGTGGGCTTCTTCAGCCCGCACAGCTGGCAGCCGCTCGCCCTCGGTGTCGGTGGCGCGCTGGCCTTCCTCGGTGTAGCCGTCGGCTGGTGGCTGCTGTACTTCTCGGCGCCCATCATCCTGTTCGGTCTCTTCGGCTGGGTGTTCGAGTACTACCGCGGTGAGAACCGCACCCAGTAGGCATGCGCCGAGCGCACCGGGAGCCCGGATCCTCCATCAGGAGGGTCCGGGCTCCCGGCATTCGCGCCTCAGGTCACTTTCGGTGCAGTGTCGGTCCCTCGTACGGGTGACCCACCGTGCCGGTACCGAAAACATCTCATAGCTTGACAATATGAGTCACTCTCCGTGCGCCCGTACCGTCGTCAGCTGCACCCTGCTGGTGATCGCCCTCGGAGTAGGCGTCACCGCCTGCCATTCGGGCGGCAATCCGCTGGCGGACAAGCCGTATGACGCGGCGGACCAGATCTCCTTCAGCGCCCCCACCGGTGAGGGGAAGCGGGCCGACCCGGACAAGCCCCTGGAGGTCGTCGCCAAGAACGACGACGACCGCATCACGGACGTCACGGCCGAGGACGCCACCGGGCGCCATGTGGCGGGCGAACTCGACGCCGACGGCCGCCGCTGGCACAGCACCTCCCCGCTGGCCGCCAATGCCCACTACACGGTCCAGATCAGCACGGAGGACGCGGACGGCGCACCCGGCCGCAAGGTCCTCACCTTCGACACCAGCGTGCCCACCACCAGGCAGCGGCTGAAGGTCACCTTCGGCCCCAAGTCGGACGAGTACGGCGTGGGGCAGCCCGTCACCGCCCAACTCGACCAGCCGGTCAAGGACAAGGCCCAGCGTGCCATCGTCGAGCGCGCCCTCAGGGTCGACTCCGTCCCCGCCGTGCAGGGCTCCTGGTACTGGGTGAGCGACAAGGAACTCCACTACCGCCCCATGGACTACTGGCCCGCCCACGCCACCATCCGGGTGCACAGCAACCTGGACGGCGTCAGGATCAGCGACCGCCTCTGGGGCGGCGCGGCCACGCCCGTCACACTCACCACCGGCGACAAGCTCCTCGCCCTCACGGACGCCGGCGCCCACCAGATGACGGTCTACAAGAACGACAAAGTGATCAACACCATCCCGATCACCACGGGCAAGCCCGGCTACGAGACCCGCAACGGTGTCAAGGTCGTACTGGAGAAGCAGTACTTCGTACGCATGAAGGGCACCACGGTCGGCATCGCCGAGGGCACCTCGGACTCGTACGACCTCCCGGTCTACTACGCCACCCGGGTCACCTGGTCAGGGGAGTACGTCCACGCGGCCCCCTGGTCGGTGGGCTCCCAGGGCTATGCCAACGTCAGTCACGGCTGCACCGGCATGAACACCTCGAACGCCGAGTGGTTCTTCGACACCTTCCGCCCCGGCGACCTGGTGAAGGTCGTCAACTCCAACGGCGAGGAGATGGAGCACTTCGGCAACGGCTTCGGCGACTGGAACATCGCCTGGAAGGACTGGCGCAACGGCAGCGCCCTCGTCAACGGCACCCCGGACGCCCCGACTCCGCAGGACGCGGAGCGCTTGCAGCCGACGTCGGTGTGAGAAACCAGAGGCACGGGGCGGTAGCCGATATGCGGCTACCGCCCCGCGGGCACGACCAGCCACGAACGACCGGCACTCGCGCATCCACCGCGCCCCGCTGCGTCCTAGGCGCTCTGCAGCCTCTTCTGCCGCAGCAAAGACGCCAGCGCGGCCGCGAACTCCACCGGATCCACCGGCAGCGTCACAGCCGCGTCCGCACGGCTCCACGTAGCCAGCCACGCGTCCTGCGGCCGCCCGATCAGCACCAGCGCCGGCGGACAGTTGAAGATCTCGTCCTTGATCTGACGGCACACCCCCATGCCCCCCATGGGCACGGCCTCGCCGTCCAGGACGCACACATCGATCCCGCCCTTGTCCAGTTCGGCGATGACGGCCTGGGGCGTCGCGCACTCCAGGAACTCGACGAAGGGCACATCGGGAGCCGGCCGCCGGCCGGAGGCCAGCCGTACCTGCTCGCGGGTGTTGGAGTCGTCGCTGTAGACCAGCACCGTGGCGGTCGGCTGCATTGTTCCTCCGAGACGTCAGCGTCGTACGGACAGGACCGATGCGCCGGATGCTACTCCCATGAACACCTCGTCAACACCTGTTGGAACACCGCTTCGATGGGCCATCCGGGCACTACACACGGGGCGGACACTCCGAACGGCACCCCCCGGAGTGAGCGCGAGATAAGCGACCGACATAATGTCGGTCGTGGCGACAGCAACGACAGTAGAAACCGGGCACGCGCACCCGTCGGTCAACAGGCCGAACCTCACCAGCGTCGGAACCATCATTTGGCTGAGTTCCGAGCTGATGTTCTTCGCGGCCCTCTTCGCGATGTACTTCACCCTGCGATCGGTGACCGGCGAGGCTCACTGGAAGGAGATGGCGAGTCATCTCAACATCCCCTTCTCGGCGACCAACACCACGATCCTGGTGCTCTCCTCCCTCACCTGCCAGCTCGGCGTGTTCGCCGCCGAGCGCGGGGACGTGAAGAAGCTCCGGGGCTGGTTCATCGTCACCTTCATCATGGGCGCGATCTTCATCGGCGGTCAGATCTACGAGTACACGAGCCTGGTGAAGGAGGACGGCATCTCGCTCTCCTCCGACCCGTACGGTTCGGTGTTCTACCTGACCACCGGCTTCCACGGCATGCACGTGACGGGCGGCCTCATCGCCTTCCTGTTCGTCCTGGGGCGCACCTACGCGGCGAAGAGGTTCACGCACGAGCAGGCGACCGCGGCCATCGTCGTGTCCTACTACTGGCACTTCGTCGATGTCGTCTGGATCGGCCTCTTCGCCACGATCTACCTGATCAAGTAGCCGGGCCGGCCCCACGCGCCGTAGAAGCGCACAACCAAACGCATCGACGCAGAAGATCCTGACACCGGGGTAATCCGTGAAAAAGCTCTCCGCACGACGACGCCATCCGCTGGCGGCGGTCGTCGTCCTACTCCTCGCGCTGGCATGCACAGGAGGGCTGTACGCCGCGTTCGCACCCGCGAGCAAGGCGCAGGCCGATGAAACGTCCCAGTCCCTGACCATCGAGGAGGGCAAGAAGCTCTACTCGGTCGGCTGCGCCAGCTGCCACGGCACCGGCGGTCAGGGTTCGTCCGACGGCCCCAGCCTGGTGGGCGTGGGCGCCGCGGCCGTCGACTTCCAGGTCGGCACCGGCCGGATGCCGGCCGCCACGTCGCAGGGCCCGCAGGTCGTCAAGAAGAAGAACATCTACACCCAGGCCCAGATCGACCAGCTCGCGGCGTTCATCGCCTCGCTGGGTGCCGGTCCCGCGGTTCCGACCACGGACCAGTACGGCCCTGACGGTGCCGACATCGCCGCGGGTGGCGAGCTCTTCCGCACCAACTGCGCGCAGTGCCACAACTTCGTCGGCTCGGGTGGCGCGCTGACCAAGGGCAAGTTCGCGCCGGACCTGCAGGGCGTCGACCCGAAGCACATCTACGAGGCCATGCAGACGGGCCCGCAGAACATGCCGTCCTTCCCCGACACGACGCTGTCCGAGAAGAACAAGAAGGACATCATCGCGTACCTCGACTCGGTCAACAGCAGCAAGACGGTGAACCCCGGCGGTCTCGACCTGGGCGGCCTCGGGCCGGTCAGCGAGGGTCTGTTCGCGTGGATCTTCGGTCTCGGTGCGCTGATCGCGGTCGCCGTCTGGGTCGCCGCTCGGACCGCAAAGGCCAAGAAGTCATGAGTAGCCAAGACATTCCAGAAGAGAACCTGCCTGCTGAGCAGGACCACCACGCGCACGGCGCCGTGAGCGTCGCGGACGAGAAGAACCCGTTCGCGGACCCGGGTCTGCCGCCCCACGAGCACCGGATCCAGGACATCGACGAGCGGGCCGCCAAGCGGTCCGAGCGCGTCGTGGCCATGCTGTTCACGGTGTCGATGCTGGCCACGGTCGGCTTCATCGCCTCCTATGTGACGATCCCGAAGGACAAGGCGATCTTCGTCTTCCCGATCGGTCACATCAGCGCGCTGAACTTCGCCCTGGGCCTGACCCTCGGTGCGGCGCTGTTCTGCATCGGCGCGGGCGCGGTCCACTGGGCCCGCACCCTGATGTCCGATGTGGAGGTCGCCGACGAGCGGCACGCCATCTCGGCCGAGCCGGAGGTCAAGGCCAAGGTCCTGGCCGACTTCAAGCAGGGCGCGAAGGAGTCGGCGATCGGCCGGCGCAAGCTGATCCGCAACACGATGTTCGGCGCGCTGACCCTGGTCCCGCTCTCCGGTGTCGTGCTGCTGCGCGACCTCGGCCCGCTGCCCGGCACCTCGCTGCGCCACACGGCGTGGTCGAAGGGCAAGCTGCTCGTCAACATGAACACCAACGAGCCGCTGCGTCCCTCCGACGTCGCCGTCGGCTCGCTGACGTTCGCCAAGCCCGAGGGCGTCGAGGAGTCCCAGGAGGACTTCCAGAACGTGATGGCGAAGGCGGCCCTGATGATCATCCGGCTGCAGCCGGACAACATCAAGGACAAGCGCGAGCTCGAGTGGTCGCACGAGGGCATCGTCGCCTACTCGAAGATCTGCACCCACGTGGGCTGCCCGATCTCGCTGTACGAGCAGCAGACCCACCACGTGCTCTGCCCGTGCCACCAGTCCACCTTCGACCTCTCCGACGGTGCCCGAGTGATCTTCGGCCCGGCCGGTCACGCCCTGCCGCAGCTGCGCATCGGTGTGAGCGAGGAGGGCTACCTCCAGGCGCTGGGCGACTTCGAGGAGCCCGTCGGTCCTGCCTTCTGGGAGCGCGGATGAGCACTAACGAGAACTCCGAGTCCCGCGACGAGCGCGGGAAGGCACCGGCCGGCGAGCGTGTCGCCGACTGGGCCGACGGACGGCTCGGGATCTACTCCCTGGCCAAGTCCAACATGCGCAAGATCTTCCCCGACCACTGGTCGTTCATGTTGGGCGAAGTGTGCTTGTACAGCTTCATCATCATCATCCTGACGGGTGTGTATCTGACGCTGTTCTTCCACCCTTCGATGAACGAGGTGGCGTACCACGGCAGCTACGTCCCGCTCCAGGGACAGCTGATGTCCGAGGCGTTCAACTCGACCCTGCACATCTCCTTCGACGTGCGCGGTGGTCTGCTCATCCGGCAGATCCACCACTGGGCCGCGCTGATCTTCCTCGCCGGCATGTTCGTGCACATGATGCGCGTGTTCTTCACGGGCGCGTTCCGCAAGCCGCGTGAGATCAACTGGCTGTTCGGCTTCCTGCTGTTCGTCCTGGGCATGTTCACCGGCTTCACCGGTTACTCGCTCCCGGACGACCTGCTCTCCGGCACCGGTGTCCGCTTCACCGAGGGCGCGATCCTGTCGATGCCGATCGTCGGCACCTACATCTCGTTCTTCCTCTTCGGCGGGCAGTTCCCCGGCCACGACTTCGTGGCCCGGTTCTACTCGATCCACATCCTGCTGCTGCCGGGCATCATGCTCGGCCTGATGGTGGGCCACCTGATCCTGGTCTTCTACCACAAGCACACGCAGTTCGCGGGCCCCGGAAAGAGCGAGAAGAACGTCGTCGGCATGCCGCTGCTGCCGGTCTACATGGCCAAGGCCGGAGGCTTCTTCTTCCTGGTCTTCGGTGTCATCGCGGCCATCGCGGCGACCACCCAGATCAACCCGATCTGGGCCATGGGCCCCTACCGTCCGGACCAGGTGTCCACCGGCGCCCAGCCCGACTGGTACATGGGCTTCGCCGAGGGTCTGATCCGGTACATGCCGGGCTGGGAGATCAACATCTGGGGCCACACCCTGGTCCTGGGCGTCTTCATCCCGCTGGTCCTGTTCGGTCTGGTCCTCGCGGCCATCGCGCTCTACCCGTTCATCGAGTCCTGGGTCACCGGCGACAAGAGCGAGCACCACATCCTGGACCGCCCGCGCAACGCCCCGACCCGCACCGGGTTCGGCGTCGCCTGGGTGACCGTGTACATGGTGGGTCTGATCGGTGGTGGCAACGACCTCATCGCCACCCACTTCCACCTGTCGATCAACGACGTGACCTGGTTCGTCCGGATCTTCTTCTTCGCCGGACCGGTGATCGCGTTCATCGTCACCAAGCGCATCTGCCTCGGCCTGCAGCGCCGGGACAAGGAGAAGGTGCTGCACGGTCGCGAGACCGGCATCATCAAGCGGCTGCCGCACGGTGAGTTCATCGAGGTCCACGAGCCGCTCTCGCAGGAGCAGCTGCACACCCTCACGGCCCACCACCAGTACGAGCCGGCCCAGGTCGGTCCGGCGGTCGACGAGAACGGTGTCGAGCGCAAGATCAAGGGGTCCGAGAAGCTCCGCGCCAAGCTGAGCAACGCCTACTACGGCGAGGACAACCAGATCCCGAAGCCGTCCGTCGAGGAGTACAAGGAGATCACGAGCGGCCACGGCCACCACTGATCGACGCGTCGCCACGCCTCGGTCGAAGGGCCCCCGTCCGGTGTACGGACGGGGGCCCTTCGCCGTGCTCGGAGCTGGATAGGGTGGGGTTCACAACCACTATTCGTTGGTACGACGATCAGGAGCGGCCTTATGAGCGCTGTGACCCCCGCTGGAGGCGACACCGCGGCGGGCCGTTCCTGGCCCGAGGTACTGAACGCGCTGCTGTACGGCAAGGACCAGAGCGCCGACGCCACGGCCTGGGCGATGGACCAGATCATGCGCGGCCAGGCGACCGACGCGCAGATCGCGGGCTTCGTCGTCGCCCTGCGGGCGAAGGGCGAGACGGTCGAGGAGATCAACGGCCTCGTCCGCACGATGTACGAGCACGCCAACGTCATCGAGGTGCCGGGCCGCACCGTCGACATCGTCGGTACCGGCGGTGACGGCGCGAAGACGGTGAACATCTCGACGATGTCGGCGCTGGTGGTGGCCGGCACGGGGGCGAAGGTCGTCAAGCACGGCAACCGCGCGGCCTCCTCCGCGTCCGGGGCCTCCGACGTCCTGGAGAAGCTGGGCGTCAACCTCGACCTGACCCCGCAGCGGGTCGCCGAGGTCGCCGAGGAGGCCGGCATCACCTTCTGCTTCGCCATCAAGTTCCACCCGGCGCTGCGCTACGCGGGCGCCGCGCGCGGCCAGTTGGGCATCCGCACGGTGTTCAACATCCTCGGCCCGCTGACCAACCCCGCCCGGGTGCGGGCCCAGGCGGTCGGCGTCGCGGACCCGCGCATGGCCCCTGTCGTCGCGGGCGTCTTCGCGGAACGCGGCAACTCCTCCCTGGTCTTCCGCGGCGACGACGGTCTCGACGAACTGACGACGACCGCCACGTCCCGGGTCTGGATCGTCCGCGACGGCAAGGTCACGGAGGAGACCTTCGACCCGAGGGACGTCGGCATCGACCTGGTCCCGGTGGAGGCGCTCAGGGGTGGCGACCCGTCGTACAACGCGGAGGTCGCCCGCAGACTCCTGGACGGCGAGACCGGCCCGGTACGGGACGCGGTACTGCTGAACTCGGCGGCGGCCCTGGTCGCCCTGGACCCGGGCGCCGGGACCCTGGCCGAACAGCTCCGCGCCGGTATGGACCGGGCGGCGGAGTCCATCGACTCGGGCGCGGCCAAGCGGGCACTGGAGCGCTGGGCAGCGGCGACGCACAAGTAGGGGCCGCGGCCGCCGGGCTGAGGCGCGGTCCGGCACCGCCGGACCGCGCCGTCGCGGCTGATCGCCGTCTCGGCGGAGAAAAGAGAAACTCCCCGTCCCGTCATCCGGACAGGAGTTGCGCGGCGGCGATCACTTCCCGTACGTTTCCATCCAGGTCATGAGTGACAGTCATGAGGCCCCGGCCGACTGTCCGGCAACCCTCCGTCCGTGGCGGGGTGCCCCGGGTGAAGACCAGGTCGTAGGCAGCGAGGTCTACGGCAAGCGCGGACCCCTCGACACACCAGGGGTCCTGGTCGTACGAGGGAGCCTTCTGTGAGCAAGCGAATGCGATAGGGCGTCGAGCCCCGCCTCCGCGTACCTCTTTTTTCGCCCTTCCCCGTGCCGTCGACACACCGTCCGGCACGGCGGTCCCGCGCACCCTCACAGGAGTTCCGCCATGTCCGTCTCCACCGCTGCCTCCGGCCAGACCATTTGTGCCCCGCTGCCCGTTCTGGGACGAGATGTCACCGTCCCGCTCGTCACCGGCGGCGAGGTCACCTACGCCGCCCTCGACTACGCGGCGAGCGCCCCCGCCCTCCAGCGGGTCTGGGACGACGTGGCGGCGTACGCCCCCTACTACGGCAGCGTCCACCGCGGCGCCGGCTATCTCTCCCAGCTGTCCACGGACCTCTTCGAGAACGCCCGCCGGACCGTCGCCGGGTTCCTCGACTGCCGCCCCGACGACCAGCTGGTCTTCACCCGCTCGACGACGGACTCCCTGAACCTCCTGGCCCGCGCCCTCCCCGCCGACTGCCAGGTCTTCGTCTTCGAGACCGAGCACCACGCCTCCCTGCTGCCCTGGCAGGACGCCCGGGTCAGCTACCTCGACGCCCCGCGCACCCCGCGGCAGGCGGTGGAGACCCTGGAGCGCGCGCTGGCCGACCGCGACCCGTACGGTCCGGCCCTGGTCTGTGTCACCGGCGCCTCCAACGTCACCGGCGAGCTGTGGCCCGTACGGGAACTCGCGGCCGCCGCCCACGCGCACGGCGCCCGGATCGTCCTGGACGCCGCCCAGCTGGCCCCCCACCACCCGGTGTCCGTGCAGGACCTGGACGTCGACTGGATCGCGTTCTCCGGCCACAAGCTGTACGCCCCCTTCGGCTCCGGCGTCCTGGCCGGCCGCGCCGACTGGCTGCAGGCGGCCGAGCCGTACCTCGCGGGCGGCGGCGCCAGCCGCAGGGTCACCCGGCGCGAGGACGGGGGAGTGGCCGTGGAGTGGCATGAGAGCGCCGCCCGGCACGAGGCGGGCTCGCCCAACGTCATCGGTGCCTACTCCATCGCCTCCGCCTGCAAGGCGCTGACCGAAGCCGGCTTCGACACCCTGGTCGCCCGCGAGCGGTACCTGATCGAGAAGGTGCGGTCCGGTCTGGCCGAGGTCCCGGAGGTCCGGATCCTCTCCCTCTTCGGCGACGACGCCCCGCGCGTCGGTGTCATCTCCTTCGTCGTCGAGGGCTGGAACAGCTCCCACTTCGCCGCCGCCCTCTCCGCCGAGTACGGCATCGGCGTCCGCGACGGCCTCTTCTGCGCCCACCCGCTGGTCCGCACCCTGCTCGGCTCCGACCCCCAGACCCAGGGCGAGTGCGGGGCACCGGAGGCGGCACCGGGCGAGAAGTCCCTGAACGCGATCCGGGTGAGCTTCGGCGCGGGCACGCCGGATGAGCACGTCGAGCGCTTCGTCAACGCGGTGAAGGAACTCGTCCGCAACGGCGCGAAGTGGAACTACCGTACGGAGGACGGCCGTTGCGTACCGGCCGTCTGACGTACTGAAGCCCGGCCGCGCGTATACGCTCCTCTCGGCGGCACTACGGAGGGCAGGGGGAGCACGGGGTGCGGGAGCTGCGGGACACGGATCCTCGGACCGTCGGTCCCTACGAGGTCCGGGGCAGACTCGGATCCGGCGGCATGGGCGAGGTGTACCTCGCCGAGGCACGCGGTGGCCTGCGGCTCGCGGTGAAGGTGGTGCGGGCCGAGTACGCGGAGGACCGCACCTTCCGGGCCCGGTTCCGGCACGAGGTGCGGGCCGCGCAGACCGTCGGCGGGGCGGGGACCTACACCGCGCGGGTCGTGGACGCGGACACCGAGGCATCCCGCCCGTGGATGGCCACCGAGTACGTGGACGGGCCGAACCTGCGGGACGCGATCCTCGACGGCGGCCCCCTGCCCGGCGACGCGGTACGGCTGCTCGCGGCCGCGCTCGCCGAGGCGCTGGCCGCGATCCACGCCAGGGGCCTGGTGCACCGGGACCTCAAACCCTCCAACATCCTGCTGGCGGCGGACGGCCCCCGGGTCATCGACTTCGGGATCGTCCGGGCCCTGGAGGGGACGGCGCTGACCCGGACCGGGGTGATCGTCGGGTCGGTCGGCTATGTCTCGCCCGAGCAGATCCGCAACGGCGCCCGGGTGGGACCCGCCAGTGACGTCTTCTCGCTGGGCGCGGTCCTCGCGTACGCCGCCGGCGGGCGGGAGCCCTTCGGCGAGGGCCAGGACTCGGTCGTACTGCTGCGGATCCTGACCGGGGACGTCGACCTGTCCGCCGTACCGAAGGACCGTCTGGCGCTCGTGGAGTCGTGTCTGCGCGACGATCCCGGGGCGCGGCCGGCACCCGCCGACGTGGTCGCGGCGGTGGGGCACACGGCGGACAGTCTGCGAAAGGGGCTGCGGGCGGGCTGGTACACGGGCGGCCCGCCGACAGAGCGGGGAATCCCGGACAGCGGCGCGCGCTGGATGCCGGAGGACGGCTCGGGGGAGCGGGACAGCCGGGTCGAGTACATGGCGCCGGTGACGGTCACGGACACCCCCACGGTCACCTCGGAGGACCCCGCCCCGCCTTCCCGGCGACGCCTGCTGGCGGCCCTGGCGGGCGGTACGGCACTCGTGGCGGCCGGGAGTGTCGGCGGGTGGCTGTGGCTGCGGGACTCCTCCAGGAGCACGGGCCTGGTGGTCCGGGGAGGGAGCGGAGGCAAGGGCACGGTCTCGTCGGCGGCGGCCGAGGTGGGCTGGCAGTGCCGGGTCCAGGGGCTCGGCGGCCGCCGCGGCCCGTGCGCGGCGGTGTCGCCGGACGGGCGCCTGGTGTACGTCGGCGGGGCGGACGGCTCGCTGCACGGGCTGGAGCTGAACGGCCGTCCCCTCTGGAGCACCCCGCTGGGCGGCCCGGTGATGCCCCCGCTCGCCACCGCCGACGGCGCGTACTGCCTGCTTTTCGACGACCGGGAGGGCTCCACCAGGCTCTGTGCGCTCGGCCGGGACGGCAGGGTGCGCTGGACCAGGCCGCTCGCCGGGAGCAGCCAGTTCCCGGTGGCCGCGGGCGAGCTGGTCCTGGTGTCCTACGGCTCGACGGACGCGGGCGGGGTGCGCGCCTACGCCCCCGACGGCGGCGTGGCCTGGTCCGCGCCGACCGGGCCCGCGCCCACCGGCGAGCCCATGGTGGCGGGCGGGGTGGTGTACGTCGGTACGTTCGGGGACCGGCTGCAGGCTCTGGACGCGAAGACCGGGAAACGGCTCTGGGCGACGGCCGCCGGCAGCGACACCGGCCGGCCCACGCCGGTCGGGGACGTCCTGGTGGTCGGGTCGGGCGGCGAGCAGATGCTGCACGGCATCAGCCGGGCGGGCAAGGCGCTCTGGAACCGGGCCGGCAACGAACTGCCGAGTGCGAGCCGCTATTTCACGAGCGTGGCCTTCGGCGGCCTGGCCGTCACCGCGAGCGCCTTCGAGCTGTTCGCCCTGGACCCGGCCGACGGATCGAAGGCGTGGACCTTCGCGCTCACCGACGAGGGCACCCAGTACAGCGACCCCACGGTCGCGGGCGACACCCTCTATGTACGCCAGGGCTCGACGCTCTACGGCGTGAACCGCAAGGGCAGGCGCACCTGGCGGAAGCGCGTCGAGGGCGGGGCGTCCGTCGGCACCCAGAGCCCGGTCGTCCGCGACGGCCGGATCTACGTCGCGACCGCCGACGGCATCACCGTCCTCGCCCTCGGGGACTAGGACCTGTCCGGCCGGACAGGTCCTAGCTGTCCAGCCCGATGGCGAACGCGGCCTCCAGGTCGTGCTGGGAGTACGTGCGGAACGCGACGTGCGTGTCCGTCGCCTCCACGCCCTGGATCTTGCTGATCCGCCCGGGGATGACCTCCGCCAGGTCCTCGTGCTGCTGGACCCGGACCATGGCGATCAGGTCGTACGTACCGGTGACGGAGAAGACCTCGCTGACACTCTCCAGCCCGGCGATCTGTTCCGCGATCTCGGGGATCCGGTCCACGCTGGTCTTGATGAGGACGATCGCGGTGATCACGGCTGGTTCTCTCCCTCGGGTGCCGGGGCTCGGGCGGTCCTCACTTTAGTCCTACGGCCGTAGCGGACCCACGCGTAGCCGAAGCCGAGCCCGAAACCGACCAGGTGGGCGAGGTAGGCCACACCCGGTCCGGCGGCGGCCTGCCCCAGGGCCAGCCACTGCAGCGCCGCCCAGAACGGGAGCACCACCCAGGCCGGGAAACGCAGGGGCAGGAAGAGGAGGAAGGGGAGAAGACTGGTCACGCGAGCGCTGGGGAACAGGTACAGGAACGCTCCGAGGACCGCCGAGATCGCCCCGGAGGCCCCCACCAGCGACTGCTGGGAGGCGGCATTGGCGGCCGCGTAGCCGAGCAGCGCGAGATAGCCGCAGCCGACGTAGAAGAAGGTGAACGCCACGCGGCCCATCCGCTCCTCCGTCATCGCCCCGAAGACGAAGAGGAAGAGCATGTTGCCGAGCAGGTGCACCCAGCTGCCGTGGATGAACAGCGCCGTGGCCGGGGTGAGCGCCTCCCGCGCCGGTCCGTCGAACAGCTCGGCGGGGACCACCCCCCAGTGGCGGAAATACGCCCGCTGGGCGGCGGCCAGGGTCTCCCCGGTGCCGTAGGACGGCGTCAGGCCGGAAGCAGGGCCGAGTACGAAGATCAGGCAGCACACGGCGATGAGGGTGTACGTCATGGGCGCCGACGTGTTCCTCAGGCTCCGCAGGGCCCGGCCGGCCGTCGTGTTCCAGTTGCCGATCATGGACATAGAGCATGGCGTAACGGGACGCACCGGCGCAGATCGCCTCGCCGCCGTGGACAGGCGGGCGTCGAGTACCCGCCAGGCCGTAGGGTTACGAGCCACACGCGTCGGGACGGCGCGTCACGGACACTAGAAGGAAGCGAACAGTCACGATGACGGTTCCCCTGCCGACCGCCACGACGCGGTGGCGCTGCACACTCTGCGGCAACC
Source organism: Streptomyces sp. NPDC101234 (assembly GCF_044767525.1). Lineage (NCBI taxonomy): Bacteria > Bacillati > Actinomycetota > Actinomycetes > Kitasatosporales > Streptomycetaceae > Streptomyces > Streptomyces sp. NPDC101234. The sequence goes on from NZ_JBIWOA010000004.1 coordinate 143,351, forward strand.
TCACGCGCTTCGACGTGACCCGCTCGTCGAAGGTCGTCGAGTACGTCCACCTCGACCTGGCCGGGGAGGCCAAGGTCGAGGAGCGCGAGGTGGTCAGTGAGACCATCGAGTCGGTGCGCTGCCGCTGGTGCAACGCGGTGGACCAGGTGGAACTCGTGGACAGGCCGGGCGCCGACTCCTGAGACCGGGAGGCGGCCCCGCACAGGTGATGGGGTGTGACGGATGGTGGAGACCACAGGCGGGGGGCCGGGCGACGGCACCGCCGAGGTGCTTGACCGTCCGTTGCCCGACGGCGTGCGACGGCGGGTCGTACAGATCGTGTCGGAGGGCTTCGGCGGGCTGACGATCGCCGAACTCCCCGCACAGCTGCGGCAGTACGCGCGCTTCGCCCCGAACCGTCGGGCCAAGTTCGCCGGGAACGCGATGGCGGCCGCGCTGGAGACGGACACCCTCTTCCGGCAGCGGATCGGGGAGAAGCTGAGAGAGGCCCAGCCGGAACTCGCAGGCGCCCTCGACTCCGGCTCCCCGCCCCCGGCCGCGGACCCGCTCGATGTGGCGGCCGCGGCCTATGTACTGCGCCCCACGGGCTGGGTGAAGCTCGTCGCGGCGGCCGGCGAGGAGGCCCAGCGGGCCGACGCCGAGCGCGCCGACGAGGAGAGCCGCGCCGAGCTGGAGCGGCTGCACGAGGAGCTCGACCGGGCCCGGGAGCAGACCCGTTTCGAGACGGAGCGGCTGCGCGTCGAGCTGGACGCGGCGAAGAAGGAAGCGGACTCGCTGCACCGCAAGCTCCGTGCCGCCCTCAGTGACGTCAAGCGCGGCGAGGCCGCCCTGCGCAAGCTGCAGGGCGAGATGGAGGCGGGGCGGGCCGAGGGGCAGGCCCAGGTGTCCGCCGCCGAGAGCGAGAGCCGGCGGCTCAAGGCCCGGCTCGGCGAGGTCGAGGCCGCCCTGGAGGCCAGCCGCCGGGCCGCCCGCGAGGGACGCAGCCTCGAGGACATGCGGCTGCGGCTGCTGCTCGACACCGTTCTCGACTCGGCCCAGGGGCTGCGCCGCGAGCTGGCGTTGCCGCCGGTGTCGCTGCGGCCGGCCGACACCGTGGACGCGGTCGAACCGGGACGGATGACCCCGAAGGACATCGCCGCCCGTGCGCTGTCCGAGCATGATCCCGCCATCCTCGACCAGCTGCTCGCCCTGCCGCAGGCGCATCTGGTCGTCGACGGCTACAACGTGACCAAGACCGGTTATCCGCAGATGCCGCTGGAGAAGCAGCGGCTACGGTTGCTCGGTCAGCTCTCCCAGCTCGCCGCGCAGACCGGCGCGGAGGTCACGTGTGTCTTCGACGGTGCCGAACTGGTCGCGCCGGTGCTGCTCGCCCCGCCGCGCGGCGTCCGGGTGCTGTTCTCGAAGCCGGGTGTCACGGCGGACGAGCTGATCCGTCAGCTGGTGCGGGCCGAGCCGCCGGGCCGTCCGGTGATCGTCGCCTCGACCGACCGCGAGGTCGCCGACGGGGTCGCCAAGGCGGGTGCCCGACCGGTGGCTTCTGCGATGCTTCTGAAGCGACTGTCCTGAACGTTCAATTCGCATACGCAATGCCCGAATTGACCGATGCGTCGAGCAACGTTGGGTCAATCAAACGTCACGGCACGTTAGTTATGTGCAAAGAGTGTGTTGCGTGACCAGATTTTTGGCTGTTGGGATTTGAACTGATCACAAGAAGGTCACTAGGGTCTGGCCTCGAACCTCCACACGGGTGATCACTCAAACGAAGGAGCCCGTCTCCGTGGCGTCCCATCGTCGACCCAAGCAGCCGAGTCGCGCGCGCGTGACCGTGCTGACCACCGCAGCCGCCGCTGCCGTCGTCCTCAGTGCCAACGCCGCCAACGCGGCGCCCAGTGAGAAGCTGAGCAAGGACGAGGTCAAGGCCAAGGTCGACAAGCTCTACGAGGAGGCCGAGCAGGCCACCGAGAAGCTCGATGGCGCCAAGGACAAGCAGCAGAAGCTGCAGAAGGAGATATCCACGATCCAGGACAACGTGGCCCGTGGACAGGAAGACCTCAACAAGCTGCGCGACAGCCTCGGTTCGCTGGCCACCGCGCAGTACCGCTCCGGCGGCATAGACCCGTCCGTCCAGCTCTTCCTCTCGTCCAACCCGGACGACTACCTCGACAAGGCCTCCACGCTCGACCAGTTGAGCAGCCAGCAGGTCGAGGCCCTGAAGAAGATCCAGGACAAACAGCGCGAACTCGCCCAGGAGCGGGCAGAGGCCTCCGACAAGCTCAAGGACCTCTCCGCCACCCGCACCGAGCTGGCCAAGCAGAAGACCGCCGTCCAGGGCAAGCTCGCCGACGCGCAGAAGCTGCTCAACACCCTGACGGCCAAGGAGAAGGCCGCCCTGGACGCCGAGCAGGCCCAGGCCGCCAGCCGCTCCACCGCCCGCGTGGACCTCGGCAACACGGGCTCCGCCTCCAGCCGGGCCGCCGCGGCCTTCACCGCCGCCCAGGGTGTGATCGGCTCGCCGTACGTCTACGGCGCCTCCGGCCCCTCCTCGTTCGACTGCTCGGGCCTGACCTCCTGGGCCTACGCCCAGGCCGGCGTCACCATCCCGCGCACCTCCGAGGCGCAGGCCAACGCCGGCACCCGCATCTACAGCGCGAGCGACCTCAAGGTCGGCGACCTGGTCATCTTCTTCGGCGACTACCACCACGTCGGCCTCTACGCCGGCAACGGCCAGGTGCTGCACGCCCCGCACACCGGCGCCGTGGTCCGCTACGAGGCGATGAGCGACATGACCTTCGAGTTCGGCGTCCGGATCTGACCTCCGCCGAGACTCCGAGGCCGCTCAAGATCACGACATGGGGTCGTCCGAACGGGCGAACCGCGTCGGCCTGATGTGACCCCCGCCCCGCCCCTGACCTGCGTCGGAGGCGGGGCATCGTGTTGTGCGCCCAGGGCGAGCCTTTGGCCGTTGCGCGGCCGCGCGGCTAGCATCGCCGCGTCCAGCGACGGAAGTCGTCGGACCTACCGCCGGACGGGCGGGAAGTCACGCCTGCGGAGGCTGTGTGAGACCGACCCACACGGGTCGGCAGCGGCCTGTGAAACAGGAACCCGCGGTGGCGCCGCTGAGCGGTGCGGACCGGAATCCGCTGCCCTGGGCAGGGGAGGACGTCAATGTCCGGCGCGTTTCCCCCGGTGCCGGGGGAGACCGTCGGCGTCCGACGATCGAAGGAGTGCGGCTTCCTGTGAGGTCCCATCGACGGCCTGTGCCGTCCGGGTTCGACCGGGGCGCCGGTGCCGCCCTCTGCGTGCTGTCGGCCGCGGCCGCCGCGCTCGGCGCCGTACCGGCGAACGCCGCCCCGCACGGGGACGGCCGCGCCGAGGTCGACCGGCTGTACCAGCAGGCCGAGGAGGCCACCCAGGCCTACGACAAGGCCGACGAGCGGGCCGTCGCGCTGCGCCGCGAGGTGAGCGACGCCCAGGACCTGATCGCCCGTCAGCAGCAGCGCATCAACACCATGCGGGAGGCGCTCGGTTCGCTGGCCGGCGCCCAGTACCGCTCCGGCGGCCTCGACCCCACCGTGGCCCTGCTGTTCTCCGACGACCCCGAGGACTACCTCGCCAAGGCGTCCCTCCTCGACCGCATCGACGTCCGCCGGGCCGGGCAGCTGAGGGAGCTGCGGGCGGCGCTGCGCGAACTCGCCCAGGAGCGCTCCGAGGCCGCCGGCGAGCTCGCCGAACTGGAGCGCAGCCGCGAGGCGGTCGCCACCCACAAGGTCACCGTGGAGCGGAAGCTCGCCGCGGCCCAGCACCTGCTCGACACGATGTCCGCCGCCGACCGCGCCGCCTTCGAGCACGCCTCCCGGGGTGACGGCCGCGACGACCTGCCCGACCTCTCCGGTCTCGTTCCCCCGAACGGCCGAGCCGCCGCCGCGATCGCCGCCGCCCGCGCCGCCCTCGGCAAGCCCTATGTCTGGGGGGCGAGCGGCCCCTCCGGCTTCGACTGCTCGGGCCTGATGCAGTGGGCGTACGCACACGCCGGGATCCACCTCCCGCGCACCTCGCAGGAGCAGCGCTACGCCGGCCACCAGGTCCCGCTCTCCCAGGCGCAACCCGGTGACCTGGTCGTCTACCGCTCCGACGCCAGCCATGTCGCCATGTACGTCGGCCACGGCCAGGTCATCCACGCCCCCTACCCGGGCGCCCCGGTCCGCTACGACCCGGTCGGGATGATGCCCGTCTCCTCGGTCACCCGGCCCTGACTTTCGGGCCCCGACCCGTACGATCGGAAAGTGGCCGGTCGTAGGCGGGTGTGGCGCTCAGGAGCGGTGGGGCTGTGTCTGCTGCTCCTGCCGCTGACCGGATGCGGCGGCGGACAGTCGCCGACCGCGACGGCGGTGAACGAGGTGCAGCAGGTCCTGGACCGGCGCTCGGCCGCGGTCCTCGGCCATGACGAGACGGCGTACGGCCGGACGGGCACCCGGAGCTCGTACGCCGACCTGCGGGCCGTACCGCTCGCCGAGTGGCGCTACCGGGTCACCGCCGTGCACCGGGACGGCGCCGGGGCCACCGTCGACGCCCAGCTCCGCTACCGGATCCGGGGCTATGACAAGGCGCCGGTCACTACGGACCGTACGCTCGACCTGGACCGCACCGCCGACGGCCAGTGGTACGTCACCTACGACAAGCCCGCCAAGAAGGCCGGACAGCAGCTCTGGGACCAGGGCGAGGTGACGGCCGTCAGGAGCGCCCACAGTCTCGTCCTCGGGGTCGGCCAGTCCGAGAAGGCGCTGCGCGGCTACGCCCGGCTCGCCGACACCGCCGTCCCCGCGGTCTCCGCGGTCTGGGGCACGGACTGGACCCGCCGGGTCGTACTGCTCGTGCCGAAGTCGCTGAACGGCATGGCGGGCCTGCTCGGCGCCCCCGCCTCCGACTACCAGGGCATCGCGGCCGTCACCACGGGAGAGGCGGGCGGCTCCGGCACGACCCCGGCGGACCGGGTCATCCTCAACCCGGAGGCGTACGCGGTCCTGGGCCAGGTGGGCAGACAGGTGGTGCTGACGCACGAGACGACCCATGTGGCGACCCGCGCCCACACCACGCCCGCCACCCCCCTGTGGCTCTCCGAGGGCTACGCCGACTGGATCGGCTATCTCCACACCGGCCGCACCCCGACCGAGGCGGCCCCCGAACTCGCCCGCGCCGTCCAGGGCGGGGAGGCCCCGGCCGGCCTCCCGGCGGACAAGGACTTCGGCTTCACCGACGACCCCACCAAGCTGGCCCAGGCCTACGAGGGCGGCTGGCTGGCCTGCCGGATGATCGCCGCCCACTGGGGCGAGGAACGGCTCGGCGCCTTCTACCGGGCCGTCGGCGCGCACAAGGAGCGGGCCGGCGCGGTGGAGGACGCGCTCCGGAAGGAACTCGGCACCACCCTGACGGACTTCACCGAGCGCTGGCGGGAGTATCTGACGGATCAGCTCGGCGGCTGAGCCAGCCGCTCGATCGCCTCCTTCAGCCAGGCCCGCTCGGCGGTGCCGGTCGCCCGCGCGACCCGCAGCATCCCCTCCCGGAAGAGATCCCCGCTCTCCTCCGCCCGCACCGGCTCGCCGTCCCCCGGTAGAAGAAGCTCGACGGTGCCTCCAGGAAGTCGAGCCGGCGCCGCAGTACGGCCGCCTGCGCCGCGGGGTCGGGCAGGTGGCGCAGGAAGGCCAGGACCGTGTTGAAGCGGACGTGGTCGGTGATCTCGGCCTGCTTGGGCGTGCGCAGCCGGTCGAGCAGCTCCGACCGCCCCTTCTCGGTCAGCGACAGCACCCGGCGCGGGGCCGCGCCCGCCCCGTCCTCGGTGCGCTGGTCGAGCTTGCCGGCCGCGACCAGCCGTGTGATCGCCGGATAGAGGGCGCCGTCGCCGTCGCGACCAACGCCGAGAACGTGCTGCTCGGCATCGCCCCGGTCTTCGCCTCCGGCACGACGGTGCTTGTCGCACACGCCAGAGGCGCCCGGGATCCCGGCGCGACACGGGCCGCCGTACGCGGGGGCTGGGCGCTGTGCGGCCTGGTCACGCCGGCCGTCGTGGCCGGCGGGCTGCTGCTGCGCGAGCCCCTGGCCCGGTTGGTCCTCGGCGGCCCGGGCCCGGCCCTGCCCCTCGCCACCGCCTACTTCACGATCTCCCTGCCGGGCATGACCGTCTTCTTCGCCCAGCAACTGGTCGACGGCATCCTCAAGGGCGCCGGCGACACCCGCACCCCGATGCGCCTGGCCCTCCTGGCCAACGGCCTGATCCTGGTCTGCGACCCGCTCCTCATCCACCGCTACGGCGTCCGGGGCGCCGCCGTCTCCACCGTGCTGTGCCGCTGCGCGGCCCTGGGCGTGGGGCTGTGGGCCCTGCGCCGCAACGCCGTGCTGCGCGGGGCCTTGCAGGCGCCCCCCGCCGAACCCGTGGCGGCCGCGCTGCGCCGGACGCTGCGCATCCGGGCTGCCCATGTCCGCCGACTTCACCGTCCGGCAGGGCGGCGCGCTGGTGCTGGTGGCGATCGTGGCCCGGCTCGGGGTGACGGCGGTGGCCGCGTACGCGATCGCGTACAAGGTCATGTACGTCGCGACGACGGCCTTCTACGCCGTGCGCCAGGCGGCCTCCATCCACACCGCGCACACGCGGGGCCGGGGCGGCGACGCCCGCAGGGAGATCGGCCGGCAGGCCGTGCTGGTGTCGGGGGCGCTCGGGCTGACGGCCGCGCTGCTGCTTGCCCTGACCGCACCCTGGATCATGGCCGCCTTCGGCGCCGGGCCCGCCGTCGCCCACCAGGGGGTGCTGTTCCTGCGCCGCGTCGGGCCGTATCTGCTCCTGATGGCCGGCTTCATCGCGCTCGGCGGGGTCTTCGAGGGCAGCGGGGGAGCGCCGGCGCTGCTGCGGGTCACCCTGCTGGGCACGGCCGTGCAACTCCTGCTCGCCCACACCCTGTCCGGGCTGGGGCTGCCCGGGATCTGTCCGGCCCTGGCCCTGGCGATGGGCGTGCAGTGCGCGGCTGTCGCGGTGCTGCTGACCCGGGCTCAGGAGGAGACCGAGTTCTCCTTGGTTCGGGCGGCCTGAGACGGAAACGGGGCGACGGGATCGTCGGCCGCGGTGGAGCGCCACAGCGCCCGGGCCGCAGTGACCGTCGCCGCGACCAGCAGGCCGTTGCGCAGGAGCAGCAGTGTGACGCCGTACCAGTCGCTCACGACCACGTGCGCGAAGCCGGCCGGGAACTCCAGGACCGTCACGAAGGAGGCCAGCACGACCAGCACCGCCGGCACGGTCATCCGGCCGGCCCGGAAGCAGAGGCAGACGGCGGCCAGGCCCACCAGCCACACCATGTACTGCGGGCTGATCACCCGGCTGGTGACCGTGAACATCAGGACGGCGGTGAAGGCGGCGTCCGCGAGCGTGTGGTTCCGGAAGCGGACCGCCGACAGCCGCCACAGCAGCAGCCAGCCGAAGGCGAGCACGGTCAGCAGCAGGGCCGCCGTGCTCACCGCCTTCACCTGCGGGCCCAGGAATTCGATCGAGCCGTAGTTGAGCAGTACCTGGCCGTGCCAGCCGTAGTGCCGGGCGATGTGGAAGACCAGCGCGCCGAGCGACTCCACCTCGGTGCCCCGGTCCCGCTGGAACGTCAGGAAGGAGAACGCGCCGGGCATGGCCACCGCGAACAGCCCGCCGACCGCACCCGCGGTGACCGCCGCCGACACCCAGGCCCGTCGTCGTACGGCACCCACGAGGAGCAGGGCCGGCCATACCTTGACCATCGCGCCGAAGCCCACAAGGGCGCCCATGATCTTCGGATGCCTGGCCCCGGCGAGCAGCGCGGCGACCGCGACCGCGGTGACCATCAGGTCGTAGCGGGCGTAGACGGTCGGGCCGAGGAGCGGTACGCCGAGCACCCAGACCCAGGCGCCGCGCAGGGTGCGGCCGGGGCGCAGGCCCGTGTAGAGGAGGAGGACCAGGACCGCCAGGTCGGCGAGGAAGGCCAGGACGAAGAAGGCGGTCGGATAGTCCAGGAAGGGCAGCAGCCCGGGGGAGAGGATCGCCAGGGCCGCCGCGGGCGGGTACTGCCAGGTGACGTCGTCCAGGGGGAACGTGCCGTGGCGCAGCACCTCGTACCAGCCCTGGTAGATCACCGACACGTCGGTGGTGACGTCCGCGCCCGGGAACACGAACACCTTCAGGACGAACAGCAGCAGCACCAGCCGGCCGGCTCCCCAGACGACCAGCAGCAACGCGAGGGCACGCTTCACGCCCGTCCTGTCCACCTGAGCCCCTGTCCTTCGGCGTGCCGTGTCGAGTGGGCCACATGATCCCCCGTCGCCCTGTGCGGCGGCCATGAAGCACGGCCGAACACACTGTGCAGGTAAGGTCTGCGGCGATGCACAAGACCCTCATCGTGACGAACGACTTCCCGCCCAGGCCGGGCGGCATCCAGGCCTTCCTCCACAATATGGCGCTGCGCCTGGACCCCGAGCGGCTGGTCGTCTACGCGTCCACGTGGAAGCGGAGCCGGGAGGGCGTCGAGGCGACCGCCGAGTTCGACACGGAGCAGCCCTTCACCGTCGTACGCGATCGTACGACGATGCTGCTGCCGACGCCCGCGGCGACCCGGACGGCGGTCGGGCTGCTGCGGGAGCACGGGTGCACGTCCGTGTGGTTCGGGGCCGCGGCTCCGCTGGGGCTGATGGCGCCGGCGCTGCGGAAGGCGGGCGCCGAGCGGCTGGTCGCCACCACCCACGGGCACGAGGCCGGCTGGGCCCAGCTGCCCGCCGCGCGGCAGCTGCTCCGGCGGATCGGGGACGCGACCGACACGATCACCTATCTCGGCGAGTACACGCGGTCCCGGATCGCCGGCGCGCTCGGTGCGGAGGCGGCGGCGCGGATGGTGCAGCTGCCGCCGGGGGTGGACGAGAAGACCTTCCATCCCGGGTCGGGGGGCGACGGGGTGCGGGCGCGCCTCGGACTCACCGACCGGCCGGTGGTCGTGTGCGTGTCGCGGCTGGTGCCGCGCAAGGGGCAGGACACGCTGATCCTCGCGATGCCGCTGATCCTGGCCGCCGAGCCGGACGCGGTGCTGCTGATCGTGGGCGGCGGGCCGTACGAGGGTGATCTGAGGCGGCTCGCGCGGGAGACCGGGGTGGAGGCGTCCGTGCGGTTCACGGGGGCCGTGCCCTGGGCCGAGCTGCCCGCGCACTTCGGTGCGGGGGACGTGTTCGCGATGCCCTGCCGGACCCGGCGGGGCGGGCTGGACGTGGAGGGGCTCGGGATCGTGTATCTGGAGGCCTCGGCGACCGGGTTGCCGGTGGTGGCGGGGGACTCCGGGGGCGCGCCGGACGCGGTGCTGGACGGGGAGACCGGGTGGGTCGTGCGGGGCGGGTCCGCGGAGGAGGCCGCCGAGCGGATCGTGGTGCTTCTGGGAGACGCCGAGTTGCGTGAGCGGATGGGCGCGCGCGGGCGGCAGTGGGTCGAGGAGCGGTGGCGGTGGGATCTCCTTGCGGAGAGGCTGAAGGAGTTGCTCTAGAGCCGTGGGTCGTGTTTCGGCTGCGGGTGCGTTGTGGCTGGTCGCGCAGTTCCCCGCACCCCTTCGGGGCGCGTTGTCACTAACTCTGTCGTAGGGCTAGGCGGAACCGGAAAATCCGCACATGCTGCGCGCATGACAGCAAAACTGATGCAGCGTCAGCTGACGAGACGTCATATCCTGGGCATGATCGCCCTCCAGACCGCCGCCGCGGCCGGTCTCACCCGTATCGGACTCCAGTCGGCGCAGGCCGCCGAGGAGGCCGCCGCCGTCGACAACGCGCCCGCGATCGTGGTCGGTTCGGGCTACGGCGGGGCCGTGGCCGCGCTCCGGCTCGGCCAGGCGGGCGTGCGGACCCTCATGATCGAGATGGGCCAGCTGTGGAACACGGCCGGCTCCGACGGCAAGATCTTCTGTTCCACCGCCGCCCCGGACAAGCGGTCCATGTGGTTCAAGACCCGGACCGAGGCGCCGCTCGCCACCTTCCTCTGGCTGGACGTCGTCAACAAGGACATCACCGCCTATCCGGGAGTGCTCGACCGGGTGCACTACGACAACATGTCCGTGTACGTGGGGCGCGGTGTGGGCGGCGGGTCGCTGGTCAACGGGGGGATGGCGGTCACCCCGCGCCAGTCGTACTTCACCGAGCAGTTCCCGACCGTGGACGCGAGCGCGATGTACAACACGTACTTCCCGCGCGCCCGCACCATGCTCGGCGTCAACACCATCGACGCCACCTGGTTCGAGTCGACCGAGTGGTACCAGTTCACCCGGACCTCGCGGAAGGCCGCCGCCAACACCGGGCTCACGACCACCTTCGTGCCCAACGTCTACGACTTCGGGTACATGCAGCAGGAGGCCGCCGGCACCGCCACCAAGTCCGCGCTCGCCCAGGAGGTCATCTACGGCAACAACTACGGCAAGAAGAGCCTCGACAAGACCTATCTGGCCGCCGCCCTCGGTACCGGCAACGTCACCATCCACACCATGGAGAAGGTCAAGGCGGTCACGCGGGCGAGCGACGGGTCGTACCTGCTGAGCGTGGACCGGATCGACACGACCGGGGCCGTCGTGGAGAGCAAGCAGTACAGCTGTACCTACCTGTTCCTGGGAGGCGGCAGTCTCGGGACCACCGAACTGCTCGTCCGGGCCCGGGACACCGGTGCGCTGCCCGCCCTCAACTCCAGTGTGGGCGCCGGGTGGAGCACCAACGGCAACACCATGCTCGGGCGCGCCAACCACATCTGGGACACCACCGGGGCCAACCAGGCGACCATGCCGGTCATGGGCATCGACGACTGGGCCAACACCGACAACCCGGTCTTCGCGGAGATCGCCCCGCTGCCCATCGGGTTCGAGACCTGGGTGAGCCTGTATCTGGCGATCACCAAGAACCCCCAACGGGCCTCGTTCACCTACGACTCCGCGAGCGACGGGGTGAAGCTGGGCTGGACCGCCGCCCAGAGCGCGGTCTCGGTCGCCATGGCCAAGAAGCTCTTCGACCGGATCAACGCGGCCAACGCGACGATCTACCGGTACGACCTGTTCGGCTCGTCCAGCAAGGTGTTCGCCGACGACTTCTGCTACCACCCGCTCGGCGGCTGCGTGCTGGGCCAGGCGACCGACGACTACGGCCGGGTGAAGGGGTATTCGAAGCTGTACGTCACCGACGGCTCACTGGTCCCCGGGAACATCGGCGTGAACCCGTTCGTGACCATCACCGCGCTCGCCGAGCGGACGATGGAACGGGTTCTCGCCGAGGACATGTGAGCCAAGGGCCGTACTACTTCGCGTAGATGGCCTCGATCTCGTCCGCGTAGTCCTTCGCCACCACGTTGCGCTTGAGCTTCAGGGACGGCGTCAGGTGGCCCGAATCCTCCGAGAACTGGGAGGACAGAATGCGGAACTTCCGCACCGATTCCGCCTTCGACACCGCGGCGTTGCCGTCGTCGACAGCGTCCTGGATCGCCGCGATCAGATCCGGGTCGTCACGCAGCGACGCCGCGGTGGCACCCGCCGGCTTTCCGTGGTCGGCCGCCCAACGGCCCAGGAACTCCTCGTCGATGGTGACCAGCGCGCCCACGAACGGCCGCCCGTCGCCCACCACCATGCACTCCGCGACCAGCGCGTGCGCGCGGATCCGGTCCTCGATCACGGCCGGGGCGACGTTCTTGCCGCCCGCGGTGACGATGATCTCCTTCTTGCGGCCGGTGATCCTGAGGTAGCCGTCCTCGTCGAGGGTGCCGATGTCACCCGTGTGGAACCAGCCGTCGGCCAGCGCCTCGGCGGTCGCGGCCTCGTTGTTCCAGTAGCCCTTGAACAGGTGCTCGCCGTGCAGCAGCACCTCGCCGTCGTCCGCGATCCGGATGACCGAGCCCGGCAGCGGCTGCCCGACCGTGCCGATCTTCTGCCGGTCCCAGGGGTTGAACGCGGTCGCCGCACAGGACTCGGTCAGGCCGTAGCCCTCCAGGACCGTGAAGCCGATGCCGCGGAAGAAGTGGCCGAGGCGCTCGCCAAGGGGGGCGCCGCCGGAAATCGCATATTCGCCCTTGCCGCCGAGCACCGCGCGCAGCTTGCTGTAGACGAGCTTGTCGAAGGTCCGGTACTTGATCTTCAGGCCGAGGGACGGGCCCGCCGGGGTGTCCAGCGCCTTGCTGTACGTGATCGCGGTGTCCGCGGCCTTGTCGAAGATCTTGCCCTTGCCGTCCGCCTGTGCCTTGGCGCGCGCCGAGTTGTAGACCTTCTCGAACACGCGCGGGACGCCGAGGATCAGCGTCGGCCGGAAGGCGGCCAGCTCGTCGGTGAGGTTCTTGATGTCCGGGACGCAGCCCAGCTTGATCGGCGCCATCATCGGGGCGATCTGGACCAGCCGGCCGAAGACATGCGCGAGCGGGAGGAAGAGCAGGACCGAACACTCACCGGTGCGGAACAACGGGCGCAGGCGCTCGACGATGTTGCCGCACTCGGCGAAGAAGCTGCGGTGGGTGAGGACACAGCCCTTGGGGCGGCCCGTCGTACCCGAGGTGTAGACGATGGTCGCCGGATCGTCGGCTCTCGCCTGCGAGCTGCGCTCGTCCACCGTGGCGTCGGTGACGCCCTGGCCGAGCCGGCCCAGCTCCTCCAGGCCGCCGGCCTCGATCTGCCAGACGTGCTTGAGGGCGGGCAGCGTCTCGCGCAAGGACTCGACGGTGGCCGTGTGGTTGTCGAGTTCGACGATGCAGGCGGTCGCGCCGGAGTCGCCGAGGATCCACTGCACCTGCTCCGGCGAGCTGGTCTCGTACACCGGTACGGTGACCGCGCCCGCGCTCCAGATCGCGAAGTCGAGGAGCGTCCACTCGTAGCGGGTGCGGGACATCAGGCCGACCCGGTCGCCCGGCTGGATGCCGGAGGCGATGAGGCCCTTGGCGGCCGCGTGCACCTCGGCCAGGAAGGTGGTGGCGGTCACGTCCTGCCACACACCCCCGACCTTGCGGGCCATGACGGCTACGTCGGGATGCTGCGCGGCGTTTCTGCGGACGATGTCGGTCAGATTGCCGTCCGCGGGGACCTCGTACAAAGCCGGAAGGCTGAACTCGCGCAAGACTGCTGCTCCTCATAGGGCGCCGACGCCACGACGTTGTGCGATGCGACGGTGCGGTCCAAGGCTCGGGCAGGTGCTCAGGGCTCACCCGCGGGCCACATGATCCGTTGGTTGAAATCCTGAGCACGACTGGACTGCCCGGACGTTACCCGCCGGTATGGCTTCTTCGACAGGGGGTCCCGGCGAGATGTTCGGTGCGTCACACAGGTTGGTGTTCCTTCGCGTACGGTAGTCCACCGCTTTAGTGACTGACCAGTAACCGCAGGTCCGCCCATCGCCTGTTCACAAGTGCATTGCTCGACCTACGCTTGATCACCATGGCAGCCACACCCACCGGCCCCCGAAGGACCCGCGTCCACGTGGTCAGCGACGTGCACGGCAACACCCGTGACCTGGCCAGAGCCGGCGACGGCGCCGACGCCCTGATCTGTCTCGGCGACCTCGTCCTCTTCCTCGACTACGCCGACCACTCCCGCGGCATCTTCCCCGACCTGTTCGGCGTCGAGAACGCCGACCGGCTCGTCGAACTCCGCACCGCCCGCCGTTTCGCGGAGGCGCGGGAGCTGGGCGCCCGGCTGTGGGGCGGGATCGGGGTCGACCGGGCGACCGCGATAGAGAAGGCGGTGCGCAAGCAGTACGCCGAGATGTTCGCGGCGTTCCCGACGCCGACGTACGCCACCTACGGCAATGTCGACATGCCGCCGCTGTGGCCGGAGTACGCGGGACCCGGCACGCGGGTCCTGGACGGCGAGCGGGTGGAGATCGGGGGACGGGTGTTCGGGTTCGTCGGCGGCGGGCTGCGGACGCCGATGCGGACCCCGTACGAGATCTCCGACGAGGAGTACGCGGCGAAGATCGAGGCGCTCGGCGAGGTCGACGTGCTGTGCACGCACATCCCGCCGGAGGTGCCGGAGTTGGTGTACGACACGGTGGCGCGCCGTTTCGAGCGGGGCAGCCGGGCGCTGCTGGACGCCATCCGGCGTACCAGGCCGCGTTATTCGCTCTTCGGACATGTCCACCAGCCGCTGGTGAAGCGGATGCGGATCGGGGCCACCGAGTGCGTGAACGTCGGGCACTTCGCCGGTACCGGGCGGCCCTGGGTACTGGAATGGTGACAGCCCCGGACGAGGGGGTGAAGTCGGCTGGTCGGACGCGCGGTAGCCTTCACGCTGCACACGCGTGCGCACGCCCGCGCACGGTGAGCGTCTGTTCTTACCGGCCCGCATCTGGAGGAGCCACGGCGATGGCGGAACACACCAGCTCGAGCATCACGATCGAGGCGGCCCCGGCCGACGTCATGGCGGTGATCGCCGACTTCGCCCGGTACCCGGACTGGACCGGTGAGGTGAAGGAGGCGGAGGTGCTGAAGACCGACGCCAAGGGCCGGGCCGAACAGGTCCGTCTGGTCATGGACGCCGGTGCGATCAAGGACGACCAGACGCTGGGCTACACGTGGACCGGTGACAACGAGGTCTCCTGGACGCTGGTGAAGTCGCAGATGCTGCGGTCGCTGGACGGGTCGTACCTGCTGAAGCCGGCGGGGGCGGGGGCGACCGAGGTCACGTACTCGCTGACGGTGGACGTGAAGATCCCGATGCTGGGGATGATCAAGCGCAAGGCCGAGAAGGTCATCATCGACCGGGCACTGGCGGGTCTGAAGAAGCGGGTGGAGTCGGGCGAGTAGTCGTTCGGCTGCGGGTGGGTGGGGGCTGGTCGCGCAGTTCCTCGCCCAGCCTTCGGCCGGGGGTACCCCCAGCGCCCCTGACGGGGCGCTGCACCAGCCGTCTCTCTTCAGTCGCGGGCATGCGTGCCTCCCCCAGAGGGGGGACCCCCAGGGCGGCACGGGTGGGCGCGACGGCACCCTGCAAGCGCCGGTAAGCGAACCCACCCCCGCGCCAGCTGCAACTCCGGTGCCTTCCGAGAGAGGGCGCGTCAGTTACGGTTCACCCTCATGCGCACCATCCTGATCACCGGCCCAGGCGGCAGCGGCCGTACGACCGTCGCCGCGGCCACCGCCCTGCGCGCCGCAGGCGAGGGCACCCCCACCCTCGTACTCAGCGCCGACCGCACGGACACCCTCGGTGCCGCCCTGGGCACGGCGACAGGACCGGAGCCGACCCCCGTCACGGACACCCTCACCGCCTGGCGCCCCGACGCGGCCGCCCGCTTCCGTGAGGACCTCACCGCCTTCCAGACCCGCGCCGCGAACGTCCTCGACCTCCTCGGCGCCTCCCGTCTTGACGCCGAGGAGCTCACCCCGCTCCCCGGCGCCGAGGAACTCTCCTTCCTCCGCGCCCTGCGCGACGCCGCCCTCTCCGAGCGCTACGAGCTGCTCGTCGTGGACCTCCCGCCGGTCTCCCCGGCCCTCGCCCTGCTCGCCCTCCCCGAGGAGCTGCGCCGCTATCTGCGCCGGCTGCTCCCGCCCGAGCGGCAGGCGGCCCGCGCCCTGCGCCCCGTCCTCGGCCGCCTCGCCGGCGTCCCCATGCCCGCCGACTGGCTGTACGAGACGGCAGCCCGCTGGGACGTCGAGCTGGCCGCCGTGGAGGCCGTGCTCGCCGACCGCCGCACCGCCGTACGCCTGGTCGCCGAACCCGGCCCGGCCGGTGCCGACGCCGTCCGCACCGCCCGCCTCGGCCTCGCCCTGCGCGGCCTGCGCGCCGACACCCTGGTCGCCAACCGGGTGCTGCCCGAGGCCATACCCCTGCACAACCTCGTCGCCCAGCAGCGCAAGACCCTCGCGGAGTGGGGAGAGGCGTTCGACGTCACCCCTGTTCCCCACCTCGGCCACGACCCGCGCGGCACCGACGACCTCGCCGCGCTCGCCGTGTCCGGCGTCAACACCGTGCCCGCCCCGGTCGAGTGGCCCGTCGCCGACCGTATCGAGGCGGACGGCGTCCTGGTCTGGCACATCCCGCTGCCCGGCGCGATACGGGACGGCCTCGACCTCGTCCGGCGCGGCGACGAGGTCGTGATCACCGTGGGCGGCTTCCGCCGCATCGTCGCCCTGCCGTCGGCCCTGCGCCGCTGCACCGTCGCCGGGGCCGCCCTGAGCGACGGCGAGCTGCGGCTCCGCTTCGCGCCCGACCCCGATCTGTGGCCGCGCTGACGGTGAAACCGGTACGCCCGTTCGGGTAACGTCGTAGAGACGAACCGTAGTCAGGAGTCCGTCATGAGCGAAGAGCGCCCCACAGCCGACGCCTCCGAGGAAGCGGACCAGGTACGGGCGACCGACGACGACGCCTGGGCCACGGCCTGTGCCGAGGACCTGGCGCGGGAGAAGGCCCGCCGCCGCTCCGAGTACGGGCCGACCCCCGGGTCGGCCGCCGAGGAACTGCGCAAGCTCGTCGACGCCGTCGCCGACAAGCTCTCCGGCCTCCAGACCCCCCTCCTCGGGGCGGTCGCGGGCCCCGCCGCCCAGCAGGTGGTCCGGCAGGTCGTACAGCAGGCGAAGAACGCCGTCGACCCCGTCATAGAGCGCAACCCGGACGTCTTCGACCACCTGGCCGCCGCCGGCAGCGAACTCCTCGCGGCCTACCGCTCCGCGGTCCAGCACCAGGAGACCCGCTGGACCTCCGGCGACCACGACAAGGGCGAGGACCCCGGCCCCGGCGAACGCATCGACCTCGACTGACAGCCCCTTGAAGACCCTGCCGTCGGGTTCCCTCCCCCCACTGGCCCCCACTGGCTGAAGGGCGTGGGAGGTGTCCCCAAGCCGGGCGGCGTGTGGCAGGCACTCCCCCAGAGGGGTGCCCACAGCGGCGTTGTCGTCGGTCTCCCCCACGCTCGGCTTCGCTCGCGCGGGGGACCCCCGTCGCTCCGCGTCGACTCCCTCCTCCGCCTCGCGGCTGCACGCACCACACGCCGTCCGGCCAGCCCTCCGGGCGGACGACGGGAACCCGACGGCAGGGCCTCGGGTACGGTTGGCCGTAGCGGGGTTCGACCGGAACTGAGGGATTCATGGGACTCACCATCGGCGTCGACATCGGCGGCACGAAGATCGCGGCCGGCGTGGTCGATGAGGAAGGCAACATCCTCTCGACCCACAAGGTGCCGACCCCGGGCACGCCCGAGGGCATCGTGGACGCCATTGCCTCCGCCGTAGAGGGCGCCCGCGCCGGGCACGAGATCGTCGGCGTGGGCATCGGCGCGGCCGGTTACGTGAACCGGCAGCGCTCCACGGTCTACTTCGCGCCCAACATCGACTGGCGCCAGGAGCCGTTGAAGGAGCAGGTCGAGGCCCGCGTCGGCCTCCCCGTGGTCGTGGAGAACGACGCCAACGCCGCCGCCTGGGGCGAGTACAAGTTCGGCGCCGGCAAGGGCCACCGCAACGTCATCTGCATCACCCTCGGCACCGGCCTCGGCGGCGGCATCATCATCGGCAACAAGCTGCGCCGCGGGCACTTCGGCGTCGCCGCCGAGTTCGGTCACATCCGGATGGTCCCGGACGGGCTGCTGTGCGGCTGCGGCTCGCAGGGCTGCTGGGAGCAGTACGCCTCCGGCCGCGCCCTCGTCCGCTACGCCAAGCAGCGCGCCAACGCCACCCCCGAGGCCGCCGAGATCCTGCTCGGCCTCGGCGACGGCAGCCCCGACGGCATCGAGGGCAAGCACATCTCCATGGCCGCCCGTCAGGGCGACCCGGTCGCCGTCGACTCCTACCGCGAGCTCGCCCGCTGGGCCGGCGCCGGCCTCGCCGACCTGGCCTCCCTCTTCGACCCCTCCGCCTTCATCGTCGGCGGCGGCCTCTCCGACGAGGGCGAACTGGTCCTGGACCCGATCCGCAAGTCCTACAAGCGCTGGCTCGTCGGCGGCAACTGGCGCCCGGTCGCCGAGGTCATCGCCGCCCAGCTGGGCAACGAGGCGGGCCTGGTGGGCGCGGCCGACCTGGCACGGGAACCCGACCCGATCATGTAGACGCCGCCCACTGGTCCCAGTTGCTTTCAAGGGGCGCGGGGCTGTGTTTGATGTGCGGCCGCCGCCGCGTGGGCGCGACCAGCCACCACGCACCGGCGGTCGCGCACGGACCTCGCGCCCCGAGCCATTGGGGGCGCGGCCGTTTCCGCTGCCGCGTACAGTTGATCCACATGGCGCCGCTCCCCAACTCCCACACAGAGCCCGACGGTTCCGCCGTCATCCGCGTCCTCAGCTACAACATCCGCTCCATGCGGGACGACACCGACGCTCTCGCCCGGGTCATCAAGGCCTGCGCCCCCGACCTGGTCCTCGTCCAGGAAGCCCCCCGCTTCTTCCGCTGGCGCAAGAAGCTCGCCCGCCTGGCCTCGGCCGCGGACCTGGTGATCCTCACCGGAGGCGCCACCGCGGCGGGCCCGGCGATCCTCTGCGACCTCCGCGCCACCGTCGAGCGCACCGAGGACGTCCTGCTCCCGCTCACCTCCGGCCTGCACCGCCGCGGCTTCGCCACAGCGACCGTCCGCTTCGGCGGCGCCCGTCTCGGCGTCACCAGCTTCCACCTCAGCCTGCAGCAGGACGAGCGCTACGAGCAGGGCGGCATGCTCCTCGACCGGCTCGCCGGCCTGGGCGTGGAGCACGCCATCGCGGGCGGCGACCTCAACGACCGCCCCGACGGCCGCACCTTCCGCCGTCTGGCCGACACCCTCCAGGACTGCCGTACCACCGCGCCCTGGGGCGGCGAGTTCACCTCCTGGTCCACCGCTCCCCACCAGCGCATCGACGCGATCTTCGCGACGAAGGGCATCGAGGTGCTCGGCTGCGGCGTACCGGCAGACCTCCCCGGCATCACCGACGCGGACCTGAGGGCGGCCACCGACCATCTCCCGGTCCTGGCCGCCCTCAGGGTCCCCGCCGCCTCCTAGCGCTCTACGGCCGCTGCTTCACCCTGTCCACGATGGCCCAGCTGTCGAGATACGAGAGCTGGGTGTACTTCTTCATGGCCGCGCCGTCCCCCGAGGTACGGGTGTCACGGAAGCCCAGGAACCGGTAGGTCACCGGGTCGAAGATGAAATAGCCGGTGAAGTCCGTGACGCCCTTCGGGAGCGTCGGGTCGTCGTACGTGATGGCCACGCCGGTACGCCCCTTGGCGTCCTTCTGACCCGGCAGCACCTTCACACCCGGCACCATGCCGAGCGCCTCGTACGCCGCCGGACGCAGGCCGTCCGGCATCACCGGGACCAGCTTCAGCAGTCCGGCGAGACTGAAGTGGACCTGGGACCAGTCCTCGTCGCTCAGGTCGTCGAGGGAAGTGCCCCTGCCGCCGAAGTCGTTCGCGATCGACAGGATCAGCCGCTTCGGGTCGGTCGGCAGCTTCCGCAGCGTGCCCCAGTCCCGTGGCGGCCAGATACGCTCGTCGGCCTTCAACGGCGGCGACCACCAGCCCTTGCCGATCTCCATGACCCAGGACCGCTTGGAGCCGTCCACCGAGCGCCAGTTCTCGTCGACGTAGCTCTTCGTGACACCCGTCTTCTGCTCGGTCTCCTTGATGATCTCCTTGGTGTAGATGAACTGGTCGTCACGCGGACTGACCGTCCGCTCATGCTCGCGCGCGTACGCGGCGGCCCCCTTGAGCACCGTCTGCGCGCTCACGTTCCGCATGGCGGGCGCGCTGGTGGCCGACGGCTTCGCCGTGGGGTGCGTGCGGGTGCCGTCGTCGTCCCGTACGGCGACCAGCACACCGGCCGCGACCGCGGCGGCCAGCCCGGCCGTCAGGGCGATGCGCAGGACGGGGCGCGGTGCCGTACGGGCGCGGGCGGCCCGTCGATGGCCGCGCGCAGGCGGGCCCGCACCCGCCGTCTGGTCTCGTCGTCGAGCGGGGAGCCCCCGTGTCGAAGTCCCTCAGTTCGCGCAGTTCGTCGATGTCACGCATGGGCGTCTGCCTCTCGGAAAGCCGTCGGATCGGTGCCGCCCAGTGCTTCGCGCAATCTGCTGCGGGCCCGGTGCAGCCGCGATCTGACCGTGCCGACCGGCACTCCCAGCGCCAGGGCCGCCTCCTCGTAGTCGAGGTCGCCCCAGGCCACCAGGAGCACCACATCGCGATGCCGGGCGGACAGCCCGGCCAGCGCGGCCGCCAGGTCCCGACGCACCCCCGTGGCACCGGCCCTGGCGACCGCGCGGTCCGCGACCGGTTCCTCGTGCTCGACCGGAGTCGGGACCTTGGCGAGCGCCTTGAAGCGGCGTGCCTCGGCCCGGCGGTGCCGGCCCACGAGGTTGGTCGCGATGCCGAACAGCCACGGACGGGCGTCGGCACGCGTGAGGTCGTAGGGCTTGCGTTTCTGGAAGGCGGTGACGAAGGTCTCCGCCATCAGGTCCTCCGCCGCCTCCGGACCGAGCCGTCTCGCCGCGTAACGGTGCACGGCGTCGGCATGGAGGTCGTAGAGCGCGGCGAATGCTTCGGGCTCGTCCCGGGACCGCTCGATCACGCAGGCGTCACTCTCCCCGCGATCCTCCGCGCGGGTACCGACGCCCGGTTCGACGGTCATCGGGGCTCCTCTCGTTCGTCCGAACGCCTCGAAGGCTTGGGCTCGTTGGTTCACCTCTCCTTCGCCGCTCGGCGGAATCGGGTTCCCTTTCGGGACAGGGGCCGTGCCCGGAAACGCGAGAGCCCGTCCGGAGCGACTCCGGACGGGCTCTCGGGCGGGAGCTGATCGGTCAGACGACGGCACCCCGCCCGGGGTCGCCGTCCTCGTCGTCATCCGTCTTCATACGGGTCACCAGCGTGACGAACCCGCCGAGGAACCCGCCGATTCCCAGCGTCGCCAGCCACCAGGTCATGTCCCAGCCGAGCAGCACCGCGAGCAGCAGCAGGACCGGTCCGCCCGCCACGCCCAGCCAGGCGAACTTGGCCGTGGCGTCGGCGGTCGGCAGCGGCGGCGGCTCGGGCGGCACGAAGTGCCCCTCGTCGTCATCGTCGAAGTCGTCCTCGGACGGCTCCGGCGCCGTGTAGTCACGCGGGCCGCCCACCCCGGGCGCGAAGGAGATGGAGCTGCCCAGCGGCTTCGCGGGCCGCTGCTCCTCGGCCGCCCCCTTGTCGGTGTCGGTCTCGTCCTCTTCGGTCGCCGGCAGCGCCAGATCCTCCACCGGCTTGTACGGCTTCGAGCCCGGCGGGTCCGCCGGCTCCTCGCCGTACCCCGCGACGATCGCCGCCCAGGCGGCCGCCTCGTCGAAGGGCACTCCCTTCTCGTCCGGCTCGCGGTCCTCGCGGTCGGAGTCGTGCTCAGCCAACTGCGGCCGTCCCTTCCTTGCCGACACTGGGTGCGAGCCGGCCGATGAAGGCGAGGCTCTCCTCGAGGATCCGGTCCGCGTCATGGTCCAACGTCGCCACGTGGTAACTCTGTTCCAGCACGACCTCCGTTACGTCCGTGGAGGACACCCGGCTCAGGATCCGGGCGGAATCGACCGCCGGAACCACATGGTCCTGGGTGCTGCGCAGGAGCAGCAGCGGCTGGGTCACCTGCGGAAGCTCGCCGTCCACCTTGCGGAAGAAGTTCCGCAGGGAGTGCGCGCAGTGCAGCGGCACCCGGTCGTACCCCACCTCCGCGGCGCCCGGCTTGGCGATGTCGCTGGCGATACCGGGGGCCGTGCGCACCAGATGCCGGGCCACCGGAAGGGCGTACGCCGACAGGCCGTGCACCTTGTTCGCCGGGTTGACGACCACCACACCGTCCACACCCGCACCGTTCTTCGCGGCCAGCCGTAGCGCCAGCGTGCCGCCCATGGACAGGCCCGCCACGAACACCCGGGAGCAGCGCTCCCGCAGCAGCCGCAGCTCGCGGTCCACCTCCGCGTACCAGTCCTGCCAGCCGGTGACCGCCATGTCCTCCCAGCGGGTGCCATGCCCGGGCAGCAGGGGCAGGGACACGGACAGGCCGTGTGCCGCAAGGTGCTCCGCCCAGGGGCGCAGCGACTGAGGTGAACCGGTGAAGCCGTGACAGAGGAGGACACCGACCTCCCCGCCGTCATGGCGGTACGGCTCGGCTCCGGGGAGAACCGGCACCTTCGGTCTCCAATTCATGAGAGGGCGGGAACTGGAAGGGGCACGAACGACGACTCCAGTTGTGCTTCACCGTACGCGACGGCACTGACACCGACCAGGGTCGTCGGGCTCATTCCCGGCGGTCCGGGTTAAGGTCTGATCGACGGAAACAGGAGGCACTCGGTTGTTGTACGGCGCGATGAAGGTCGCTATCGGGGGACCGCTCAAGGTCACCTTCAGGCCCTGGGTGGAGGGCCTGGAGAACGTCCCGGCCGAGGGTCCGGCGATCCTGGCGAGTAACCACCTGTCCTTCTCGGACTCGTTCTTCCTGCCCGCGGTGCTGGACCGCAAGGTCACCTTCATCGCGAAGGCCGAGTACTTCACCACGCCCGGTGTGAAGGGCCGGCTGACGGCCGCCTTCTTCAAGGGCGTCGGCCAGCTCCCGGTGGACCGCTCCGGTGCGCGCGGCGCCGGTGAGGCGGCGGTCAAGAGCGGCATAGACGTACTGGAGCGCGGTGAGCTGTTCGGCATCTATCCGGAGGGCACCCGCTCGCCCGACGGCCGTCTCTACCGGGGCAAGCCCGGCGGCCTCGCGCGCGTGGCGCTCGCGACCGGCGCCCCGGTGATCCCGGTGGCCATGATCGACACGGAGAAGATCCAGCCGCCGGGGCAGGTGATGCCCAAGCTGATGCGGCCGGGCATCCGGATCGGCAAGGCCCTGGACTTCAGCCGCTACCAGGGCATGGAGCACGACCGGTTCGTGCTGCGCGCGGTGACCGACGAGGTCATGTACGAGATCATGAAGCTCTCCGGCCAGGAGTACGTCGACATCTACGCGACCGCGGCCAAGCGGCAGATCGCGGAGGCCGCCAAGGTCGAGAAGGCCGAGAAGAAGGCCGCCGGGTCGTAGGCCCGCGGCAGGGGGGACAGGGGGGACAGGGGTCATGGCCAAGCGGGAACGCGTCATCCGCATGTCGGTCGAGCAGCCCCTGTGGCGTGCGCTCACCGGCTACCGCGTACTGACCCTGCTGTACGCGATCGGCCTGTTCGCCTCCGCCTACGACGACTACGACCGCCCCGGCGTCGCCATCGCCTACTTCGCCGTCCTGACGGTCTGGACGCTGGCGACCCTGCCCCGGGTGCAGAGCGCGGCTGCCTGCACCAAGCGCTTCCTCACCGTCGACCTCGCGATCGCGATCACCGGCATCGTCCTGACGCCCTGGGTGGTCACCCAGGGCCACATCGACCGCGGCGGACCGACCCTGCCGTCGATATGGACCGCCGGTTCGGTCCTCGCCTACGCCATCAAGGGCGGCTGGCGCTGGGCCGCGTTCGCCTCCACGCCGGTCGCCGTCGCCAACCTGGTCGAGCGCGGCCACCCGGCCCGCGACACCGTGCACAACGTGATCCTGGTCTGGGTCGCCTCCATCGCCATCGGGTATGTCGTCGAGGTCGCCCGGGCCTCCGAGCGCACCCTCGCCCGCGCCCTGGAGATCGAGGCGGCGACCCGGGAACGGGAGCGGCTCGCCCGGGACATCCACGACGGCGTGCTCCAGGTGCTGGCCATGGTGCAGCGGCGCAGTGTGCTCCTCGGTGGCGAGGCGGCCGAGCTGGGGCGGATGGCGGGGGACCAGGAGGTGGCCCTGCGCACCCTGGTCTCCGGGGGCCTGGTGCCGCCCTCGCGGGCCTCGGAGGACGCGGCCCAGGGGGCGCTCGTACGCCTGGTCGAGGACGAGCCGGACGACTCCGGCCCCGTCGATCTGCGCGCCCTGCTCGCGCCCTACGCCGGGTCCCGGGTCAGTCTGGCCGAGCCGGGCGCCCCGGTGGAGCTGCCGCCGGGTGCCGCGCGTGAGCTGGCCGCCGCCGTCGGCGCCGCCCTGGACAATGTGCGCAGGCACGCGGGGGACGAGGCGCGCGCCTGGATCCTGGTCGAGGACGAGCCCGGCGAGATCGTGGTGACCGTACGGGACGACGGCCCCGGCATCCCGGAGGGGCGGCTCGCCCAGGCCGAGGGGGAGGGGCGGCTCGGGGTGGCCCAGTCGATCCGGGGGCGGCTGCGCGACCTCGGCGGCAGCGCCGAGCTGGTCTCGGTCCCCGGGCAGGGCACGGAAGTGGAGTTGACGGTACCGAAGGTCTCCCCGGGGAAGGCGGAGCGGCGATGAGCATCAAGGTCATGGTGGTCGACGACCACCCCATGTGGCGCGACGCGGTCGCCCGGGACCTGGCCGAGTCCGGTTTCGAGGTGGTCGCCACCGCGGGGGACGGCGACCAGGCGGTGCGCCGCGCCAAGGCCGCCGCGCCCGACGTCCTCGTCCTGGACCTCAACCTGCCCGCCAAGCCCGGCGTCCAGGTCTGCAAGGAACTCGTCGGCCACAACCCGGCGTTGCGGGTCCTGGTCCTCTCCGCGAGCGGGGAGCACGCCGACGTACTGGAGGCGGTGAAGTCCGGCGCCACCGGCTATCTGCTGAAGTCGGCCTCGACGGAGGAGTTGCTGGACGCGGTCCGCCGTACCGCCGTAGGCGACCCGGTGTTCACGCCCGGCCTCGCCGGACTGGTCCTCGGCGAGTACCGCCGGCTGGCCTCCGAACCGGCCCCGGCCGCGGACGCCGAGGGGCCGGACGCGCCCCGGCTCACCGACCGCGAGACCGAGGTGCTGCGCCTGGTGGCCAAGGGGCTGAGCTACAAGCAGATCGCCGAACGCCTGGTCATCTCCCACCGCACGGTCCAGAACCACGTCCAGAACACCCTCGGCAAACTCCAGCTGCACAACAGGGTGGAACTGGTCCGTTATGCCATAGAGCGCGGCCTCGACGATGAATGATCCACAGGTGATGTGATCTTCGCGCTTGACGGCAAGTAAACCAACCGCCCACCAATTCACCGGAATTGCCTGTCCCGCCCATCCCTGTGTGACCTGGATCACCACTAGCGTGAGCCTCACCAGGCAACCGCGGCGAAGGGACATTTCCATGCGGGTCGGAGTACTGACCGGAGGCGGCGACTGCCCCGGGCTCAACGCCGTCATCCGGGGCATCGTCCGCAAGGGCGTGCAGGAGTACGGCTACGACTTCGTCGGCTTCCGGGACGGCTGGCGCGGACCCCTCGAAGGCGACACCGTCCGCCTCGACATCCCCGCGGTGCGCGGCATCCTGCCCCGCGGCGGCACCATCCTCGGCTCCTCGCGCACCAATCCGCTCAAGCAGGAGAACGGCATCCGCCGGATCAAGGACAACCTCGCCAAACTGGAGGTCGAGGCGCTCATCGCGATCGGCGGCGAGGACACCCTCGGAGTCGCCGCACGCCTCACCGACGAGTACGGCGTGCCCGTCGTCGGCGTCCCGAAGACCATCGACAACGACCTGTCCGCCACCGACTACACCTTCGGCTTCGACACCGCCGTCGGCATCGCGACGGAGGCCATCGACCGGCTGCACACCACCGCCGAGTCCCATATGCGGGTCCTGGTCTGCGAGGTGATGGGCCGGCACGCCGGCTGGATCGCCATCCACTCCGGCCTCGCCGGCGGCGCCAACGTCATCCTCATCCCCGAGCAGCGCTTCGACGTGGACCAGGTCTGCGCCTGGATCACCTCCCGCTTCAAGGCGTCGTACGCCCCGATCGTGGTCATCGCCGAGGGCGCCATGCCCAAGGACGGCGACGTGGTCCTCAAGGACGAGTCGCTGGACTCCTTCGGGCACGTCCGGCTCTCCGGGGTCGGCGAGTGGCTCGCCAAGGAGATCGAGAAGCGCACCGGCAAGGAGGCCCGCACCACCGTCCTCGGGCACATCCAGCGCGGCGGCACCCCGAGCGCCTTCGACCGCTGGCTGGCCACCCGCTTCGGCCTGCACGCCATCGACGCCGTCCGGGACGGCGACTTCGGCAAGATGGTCGCCCTGCGCGGCACCGACATCGTCCGGGTCCCGATCGCGGAGGCCACGGCCAAGCTGAAGACCGTGGACCCGAAGCTGTACGAAGAGGTCGGGGTGTTCTTCGGCTGACGGCTCCGCCGCCCGCACGCGCGGTTGTACGGACCTCCGTGCCCCGTCACGGTGACCGTGACGGCGCACGGAGGCGTCCGGCGAGGCCGAACTTTGACCCAACGGCTACGGCGAGACACCTGAGGGGCGCGGGGCTGCATCCATATGCGGCTCCGCCGCGTGGGCGCGACAAGCCCCCACGCACCCGCGCCCGAAACTCAAGCCCGAACTGTTCCGGTACCGCGCAACTGCCCTACCAACTCCCGCACGATCACCGCCCCGTTCAGCGTGAGCACCGACTCGGGATGGAACTGCACCCCGGCGAACCCGGGACCCCGGAGCGCGTGCACCTCGCCGTTCGCCGCCCGGCTCACCTCCACCCCGTGCGCCGCCAGCTCCCGCGCCGCGTCGTCGTCGCAGCGCGCCACGAAGCTGTTGTAGAAGCCGACGGTCTCCGGACGCCCGAACAGGTCCACCGTCGTCTGCGCCCCCTGGTAGGGGACCTCCTTGCGGACGATCTCCAGCCCCAGCTCCGCCGCGACCAGCTCGTGCCCGAGGCAGACCCCCAGCACCCCGTACCGGTGTTCCCGGATCACCGTCGCCGTCAGCTCCCGCAGGAACCGCATCTTCGGATCGTCCAGGTCACCCGGGTCGCCGGGCCCCGGGCCGAGCACGACCGGCCCCTCGTGCGCGAGCACCGCCGCCCGCAGCCCCGGCTCGTCGTACCGCCGGACGGTGACGTCCAGCCCGCCCGCGCGCAGCACATGCGCGAGCATCGCCGTGAACGTGTCCTCGGCGTCCACCACCAGCGCGTGCCCGGCCAGCTCCCCGGTCCGCTCCCGCATCCGCAGCCAGAACGGCGCCAGCGCGGCCCGGCGCCCGTCCAGCGCGGCCCGCACCCGGGGGTCGTCGGCCAGCCGGGGCCGTGCCCCCTCCGCCCGCGGCCGTGCCGGTCGCACGCCCAGGGCCGCCAGCACCCCCGCCGCCTTCGCGTGCGTCTCCGCGACCTCGCTCACCGGGTCCGAGCCGCGCACCAGCGTGGCGCCGACGGGGACCCGCAGCCGCCCCCGAGCGTCGATGTCGGCGGTGCGGATCAGGATGGGGGAGTCGAGCGTCTGGGCCTCGCCGGAATCACGTCCCAGCAGCGCCAGCGCGCCCGCGTAGTAGCCGCGCCCGCCCACCTCGTGCCGCTCGATCACCCGGCAGGCGTTCTGCACCGGCGAGCCCGTGACGGTCGCCGCGAACATCGTCTCCTTCAGGACCTCCCGCACGTCCAGCGAGGACTTCCCGCGCAGCTCGTACTCGGTGTGCGCGAGGTGGGCCATCTCCTTCAGCCGGGGCCCGACGACCACACCCCCCATGTCCCCGACCGTGCACATCATCTTGAGCTCCTCGTCGACGACCATCGACAGCTCCTCGATCTCCTTGCCGTCGGCGAGGAAGCCGAGGAGGTGCTCGGGGGTGGGGCCCTCGGCGGGGTAGCGGTAGGTGCCGCTGATCGGGTTCATGACGACCGTGCCGCCGGACATCCGGACGTGCACCTCGGGGCTGGCCCCGACCAGCGTCCGGTCCCCGGTGTGGACGACGAACGTCCAGTACGCGCCCCGCTCGCCCTCCAACAGCCGCCGGAAGAGAGCGAGGGCGTCGGCGCGTCCGAAACCGGGGATCTCGCCCTCGTACGTCCGCCGGATCACGAAGTTCGCGCCCTCGCCCCGCCCGATCTCCTCGCGCAGCACCCGGCCGACGATCTCCGCGTACTCGTCGTCGTCGACGTCGAAGCCGCCGGCCCGGACGCGGACGTCGTGGGACGGCAGGGTCGCCAGGGCCTCGTCCAGTGGAATGTGACCTACCACCGTCGGTGTCAGCACCAGCAGCGGCGTCCCGTCGTCCCGCACATCGAACCCCCGCTCCCGGATCTGCCGGAACGGCACGAGGGCCAGTCCCTCGTCGGGCAGGTCGGCGAGCCGGTCGTGGGCGGTGACCGGACCGACCAGGACCTCCACCGTGTTCTCGTCGTGGCCGGGCGTGCGGCGGCGGAGCAGGGCGAAGGGGCGGTCGTCGTGGAGCAACCGGGTCAGGTCCATGGGTTCCTCTGCCTCATAGGGCTGGTAAGGGAGGAACGACCCCGGAAACGCCGAAGGCCGCCCCTCGGGCGGCCTTCGCGAAGTCTTGCGTACGCGTAATCAGTGGGCCGCCGGAGAAGCGGTCCACCACCAGTTCTGGATCTGGTTGCAGGTCGAATACGCGAACATGCGGGAAACAGTACCGCACCCCACCCTCTGTCCACGGGACAATCTTTCCGTCTCATCAGTCGAGCCACGGAAATATCCGTGGACACGACCCCGTAATGTTTACGAGGTGACCGTGAACGCTAAGACCAGCCCGAGCGCTGGCAACACCTGGCGAGACCTGCCCGCGGCGCAGCAGCCCGAGTACCCCGACCCCGAGGCTCTGCGCGCAGTCGTTGCGGAGCTGGAGTCGTATCCGCCGCTCGTCTTCGCGGGCGAGTGCGACCAGCTGCGCGCCCGGATGGCGGCCGTCGCCAAGGGAGAGGCGTTCCTCCTCCAGGGCGGCGACTGCGCCGAGGCCTTCGACGCGGTGTCCGCCGACCACATCCGCAGCAAGCTCAAGACCCTCCTCCAGATGGGTGCCGTGCTGACGTACGCGGCGTCGGTGCCCGTGGTGAAGGTGGGCCGGATCGCCGGCCAGTACAGCAAGCCGCGCTCCAAGGGGACCGAGACCCGCGACGGCGTGACGCTGCCGACGTACCGCGGTGACTCGGTCAACGGCTTCGACTTCGACGAGAAGGCCCGGATCCCGGACCCCGAGCGGCTGAAGCGGATGTACAACGCGTCCGCCTCGACGCTGAACCTGGTGCGTGCCTTCACCACCGGCGGTTACGCGGACCTGCGCCAGGTGCACGCCTGGAACCAGGACTTCGTGAAGTCGTCCCCGTCCGGCCAGCGCTACGAGCAGCTCGCCCGCGAGATCGACAACGCGCTGAACTTCATGCGGGCCTGCGGCACCGACCCGGAGGAGTTCAAGACCGTCGAGTTCTTCTCCTCGCACGAGGCGCTGCTGCTGGACTACGAGTCCGCCCTGACCAGGGTCGACTCCCGCACCGGCGAGCTGTACGACGTCTCCGGGCACATGGTGTGGATCGGTGAGCGCACCCGGCAGCTGGACGGCGCGCACATCGAGTTCGCCTCGAAGATCCGCAACCCGATCGGCATCAAGCTCGGCCCGACGACCACGGCCGAGGAGGCGCTGCGGTACATCGACCGCCTCGACCCGGACCGCGAGCCGGGCCGGCTGACCTTCATCGTCCGGATGGGCGCCGACAAGGTCCGCGACAAGCTCCCCGAGCTCGTCGAGAAGGTCACCGCCTCGGGCGCCACGGTGGCCTGGGTGACCGACCCGATGCACGGCAACACCTTCGAGGCGGCCTCGGGTCACAAGACCCGCCGCTTCGACGACGTGCTCGACGAGGTCAAGGGCTTCTTCGAGGTCCACAAGACCCTCGGCACCCACCCGGGCGGCATCCATGTCGAGCTCACCGGTGACGATGTCACCGAGTGCGTGGGCGGCGGCGACGAGATCTTCGTCGACGATCTGCACCAGCGCTACGAGACGGCCTGCGACCCCCGCCTGAACCGCAGCCAGTCCCTTGACCTGGCGTTCCTCGTGGCGGAGATGTACCGGGACCAGTAGCAGGTCTTGTAGTGCAGTGGGGCGCGGATCACAAATGATCCGCGCCCCTTCCACTTTTGCGGCCCGCGAGTGATGGGTAAGGTTAGGTTTGCCTCACCGTCCATCGGTACGGCACCACTGATCGATCCCGGCGGGAGGTGAATCCGCGTGTACGTCTGCAGCTGCTTCGGAGTGACCGAGGCGCAGGTCAAGCAGCATGCGGAGGACGGCGCCTGCACCCCTCGCCAGATAGCGTCCGCCTGCAAGGCGGGCACGGACTGCGGATCGTGCGTCCGCCGGATCCAGGCGATCCTCGGCCGGGGCGCCTGTCCCCGCCGCGAGCTGGCCGACCAGGGCAGGCCTGTCCTGACGGCGTTGCAGGGTGAGCGCCCCGAAGGGGCGCGGGGCGGTATTGGATATGCGGCTACCGCCGCGCGGGCGCGATCAGCCGCGACGGACCCGCAGGCGACCGACGACCTGTCTCGGCCCCTCCCGCGGAGCGCCTAGCTGCTCTCGGGCTGCTCGATGATCTGCGAGATGTAGAGCGCCTCACCGAGCTTCTCCACCAGCTCCAGCTGGGTGTCGAGGTAGTCGATGTGGTTCTCCTCGTCGGCCAGGATGTCCTCGAAGATGTTCGCGGACGTGATGTCGCCCTTCTCGCGCATCACCTTGATCCCGCGCTTGAGCCGGTCGATCGCCTCCACCTCGATCTGCCGGTCGGCCTCGAACATCTCCTTCACGGTCTGCCCCACGCGCACGTGGAACAGCCGCTGGTAGTTGGGCAGCCCCTCCAGGAACAGGATCCGGTCGGTGAGCACCTCGGCGTGCTTCATCTCGTCGAACGACTCGTGCCGGGTGTACTTCGCGAGCTTGTACCAGCCGAAGTTCTCCTGCATCTTCGCGTGCAGGAAGTACTGGTTGATCGCGGTGAGCTCACCGGTGAGCTGCTCGTTGAGGAATTCGATGACCTCGGGGTCGCCCTGCATCGCAGAGGCTCCTTCCACGGACTGGGGTGTTTGCGGCGCATGATTGCACCGGCACAGAAGATCGTCCAGTAAGTGCGTACTTAGTAAGTACGTGCATGCTTGATGCCAGTTGGCCGTTTTGACGACTTCCGAGGGGTATGCCTGGTCGGGTGCACCGCTTGCGGTCTGTCAGGATGGAAGGCATGGGTCATCCGGTGGAGCGCGCGTCGCGAGAAGCTGCAGGGTCCGAGCTTCCGCCGGGACAGCGACTGCAGCGCGGCTGGCCGGTCACCCACTACGGCCCGGTGCCCAAGTTCCGGCCCGAGCGCTGGGAGTTCAGGGTCTTCGGCGCCACCGCCGACGCGGGCGCGCACAGCTGGAACCACGAGCAGTTCAGCGCCCTGCCGTACGCCACCGTGGTCGCGGATCTGCACTGTGTGACGAAGTTCAGCATGCTCGGCGCGGAGTGGGGCGGGATCCCGGCCCGGACCGTCCTGGAGCTCGCTCCGCCCGCCCCCGGCGTCACCCATGTGATGGTCTGGGCGGAGTACGGCTTCAGCTCCAATCTGCGCCTCGCGGACTTCGCCGCCGAGCGCACCGTCTTCGCCACCCACAAGGACGGCGAACTCCTCACCGCCGAGCACGGCTTCCCGGTGCGCCTGGTCGTGCCCCATCTGTACGCCTGGAAGGGCCCCAAGTGGGTCCGCGGCATCGAGTACATGACCGCCGACCGCCGCGGCTTCTGGGAGGAGCGCGGCTACCACAACATCGGCGACCCCTGGAAGGAGCAGCGCTACTCCTACCAGGAGGGTCCGGGGGACGGTCCGGAACTCTGAGCCGCCGGTGCCGGTGCTCTAGTGGTGGTACCGGTGCACCACCGCGTGCCCCTTGCCCCGCCCGATCGTCCACTTGTTGACCGGTGTGGTCACGATGAACGCGAGCACGAGCGACACGGTCAGCGAGATCCAGAACAGCGCGTCGTCCAACTGGGCGTCCATCGCGGCCGGCCAGACCAGGATCGTGCCGTTGTCGATCAGCTCCATCACGGCGATGGAGACGGTGTCCGCGGCCAGCGCCACCCGCAGCGCGGTACGGAAGTCGACGCCCGCCCTCAGGACCCCGCGCATCGTGAGCGCGTAGCCGAAGAAGAACGCCAGCACGATCGCCAGCAGCGTGGTCGGCAGGTTCCCCCAGCCGAACGCCGTACCGACGACCATCCCGAGCACCTCTCCGACGGCACAGCCGGTGAGGCAGTGCAGGGTCGCCTGTGCCGCCATGGCCCAGGAGGTGCCGGTGCTGCCATGTGCTCCGTGTGCCGTGTGGGTGTGCGCGGTGTGGGTGTGTTCGGTGTCGCCGTGTTCGGTGTGCTCGTGGACGGCGTGCTCGTGAATGGCGTGTTCGTGGTCCATGGCTGACCCCCGGTGTCAGGTGCGGATCCTTCTGTGACGCCAACATGTATACCCCCCTGGGGTATTCCGTGGAAGGGTTCGGGGCTCGTTCCGGTAACGGCGGGCACATTCCGTGCCCAGAGCGCTACGCTGAGATCCTTGCCTGGCGGGAGACGCGCCGGGCGGAGACGGATCCGGGGGGCCCGTGGGGTTCCGCTTGTGATCCGGTTCGGGGGCGAGCGGTCGGGGGACGACGGTGGGGCTGTTCGGAGAGCGGCATACCTTCATGGGGGGACTCGGTCCGGGGGACCGGGAAGCACTGGCGGGATTAGGTGCCCGGCACGAGTACCCGCCGTACGACACGGTGATCGCGGAAGGCGACCGCACCACGTTCGCGGTGGTCCTGCTCAGCGGCTGGTGCACGGTGTGGACACCGACCGAGCGCGGCGGCCGGCTGATCCTGGCCCTGCGCCGGGCCGGCGAGGTCATCGGCGACATGGCGGCGCTCGACGGCCGCCCGCGCAGCGCCTCGGTGAGCACGCTCGGACAGGTGACGGGTCTGGTCGTACCGGGTGAGCGGTTCCGGCGGTTCCTGGCCTCGCGGCCGCACGCCAACGCGCTGATGATGAACCAGCTCGCCGAGCGGCTGCGCAGCGCGGACCACGAGCGCCGGGCGCTGGCCTCCATGACCGTGCTGCAGCGGCTCGCCGAGCGCCTCGTCGAACTCGCCGACCGCACCGGCCGCCCGGAGAACGAGGCCGTGACCATACGGCTGCCCCTCGCGCAGCACGAACTGGCCGCGTCCGTGGGCTCCACCCGCGAGGCCGTCGCCAAGGCACTGCGCCTGTTACGCGAACAGGGCCTGGTCCGCACCGGTCCCGGCACGTTGGCCGTGGCCGATCTGGACCCGCTCCGCCTGCTCGCCGCCGGACAACCGCACGAGACCTAGAAACACCGAGTCCCGTGGGCTGTGTAAACGGCTACAGCGACAACCGGCCGGCTCCGCGACCATCGCAGCCAGGCGGCCGGTGGTCCGGCGGGACGGCAGGGAGGAGAAAGCGATGGAGGGGGAAGCCGCGTACGGCTTCATCGTCAACGTGGACGCACAGGGCTCGGGCCTGCTGTCCGACACCGAGAAACCCGAGATGCGGCGCAGACTCTACGACGTCACGGGCACCGCCTTCGAACAGGCCGGCATCCGCCCGCCGCGGCTCTACCAGGAGGACCGCGGCGACGGCATCCTCGGTGTGCTGGCACCCGATGTGCCGCCCGTCCGGGTCGTGGGGGAGTGGGTGGAGCATCTCCACCAGAACCTGCGGGAGACCAACCGGGACCTCAGAAAGCCGCTGCGGCTGCGCGTGGGCCTGCACATCGGCCGAGTCACGGCAGACGCCTTCGGCCGCTCCGGGCGCGCCGTCGACCTGGCCTGCCGGCTGTGCGACTGCGGCACCGCGAAGGCGATCCTCAGGGCCGCGGCCGACGCACCCCTGGTGGTGGCCGCCTCCGACCGGGTGCACGAGGACTTCGTCCTGCCCGGCGGACGCTGGGTGGACCCCAAGTACTACCGACGGTACGACGTGGACCTCAAGGAGGGCCGCACCACCGCCTGGTTCATGGTCCCCGGCCGGTGCGAACCGCCGGAGCCGTACGCGGAACAGCACCCGGAGCCGACGGCGGACGGACCGGGCGGTCCGCCGGAACAGCCCGGACCGCGGACGGACCACCCGCCGCAGCCGCCGGCCGCCGCGGGCGACGCGCCCACCGCAGGTACCGCAGATGACGCGCCCACCGCAGGCACGCCAGATGACGCGCCCACCGCAGGCACGCCAGATGACGCGGCCACCGCAGCCGCCGCAGACGACGTGCCCACCGCAGGCACCGCAGCCGCCGGAGACGACGCGGCCACCGGTGACCGCGTCGTCCAGACCGTCCACCAGCACGGGACCGGCCGGATCGTGGTCGCCGGCACCGTCGACAACATCGACCTCTCCGACGGCGGTGGCCGATGAACGCACCGGGCCCCCAGCCGCCCCAGGGCTCCCCGAAACCGCCGCCGCAGCAACCGCAGCCGCAGCCGCAGCAGAAGGCCGAACCCGACAAGCCGCAGGGCGCCGAGTCCGTCGGCGCACCCGAGCCGGAGAAGGCCGATGTCATCGGCGGCTCCGCCGCAGATCCGCTCGGCGAGGCGGCGCTGCCCGGCGCCGCGGCCGCCGCCTCCCGCGTCTACCGCTCGACCGTGAGCCAGCACGGATCCGGCACCCTCGTCAGCTCCGGATCCGTCGGCACCATGAACTTCTACGGCCGGCAGACCACGGAACGCGTGCTCGCCGGCCCGCTCCCGCCCGACCAACTGCGCAGACTCCGCCAGGTCTTCACACAGCCCGCGGACTACGACGACCACCTCGGCCGGCTGACCGCCGGACGGCTCCTGGTGCTGTTCGGCCAGCCCGGCACCGGCCGCGCCTACACCGCCCTGTCCCTGCTGGACAGACTGACCGACGGCCATGTCTCCCGGCTCGACCCGCGCACCGACCTGGACAAGCTCGACGACGACCAGATCAGCGAGGGCCACGGCTACGCGCTGGAACCCGGCGCCGCGCTGCCCGACGAGACCGGCCTGGACCGGCTCTGCCAACTGCTCGGCAGGAAGAACGCCTACGCGGTCCTGCTCGCCACCCCCGAACCCGGTGACGTGCTCTCCCGCAGCGCCCGCTACCACCGCGCCCACACCCCGGCCGCCCAGACCGCCGTACTCGAAGGCCACCTCGCCCTCGAACTCGGCGGCGTGGGACCCGACTACGAACGGGCCCGGGCGACCGCCATCGACCCCGATGTGCTGGCGGCGCGGGGACTGGAAGACCTACGGCCGGCGGAGGCGGCCCACTTCGCCACCCTCCTGGCCCGGCACACCCAGGGCAAGCTCACCCACGACGAACTCATCGACGAATGCCGGAAGTTCGCCGAGAACCAGGCCGCCGAATGGTTCGCGGGCGGGGGCCGCTCCGAGACCCCGGAGCGGCTGCGGGACGCGGCCTACCGGATCGCCGTCGCCGTCCTGGACGGGGCCTCGCTCAGCGCCGTCGCCGAGGCCGCCGAGATACTCGCCTGGGAACTGGCCGTCACCGTCGACCCCGAGGCCACCCCCGGGCGCCTGCTGTTCAGCGACGGTGTCGACGCCCGGCTGGTCTCCGCCCGTGCGGTCGCCGAACTGGGCACCGAACTGGTCGGCACCGAGGAAGTGCCGGTACGCACCGTGCGGTTCGGCGGTGACGCACTCGCCCCCGCCGTCCTCGGCCACCTGTGGCAGCACCGGCACAACGCGCGCGGACCCGTACTGCGCTGGCTGGCCGGGCTCTGCGAG
This sequence comes from Streptomyces sp. NPDC101234, assembly GCF_044767525.1. NCBI lineage: Bacteria > Bacillati > Actinomycetota > Actinomycetes > Kitasatosporales > Streptomycetaceae > Streptomyces > Streptomyces sp. NPDC101234. The sequence goes on from NZ_JBIWOA010000004.1 coordinate 178,783, forward strand.
GACACCCGGCCCCAGGTCTGGGTCCGGGCCGCCGTGGCGGCCGGCCGGCTGTGCCGCCTGGACCTCTCCCACACCGTGCACGAACTGGTCCAGCCCATGGCCCAGTCCGAACGGGCCCGCCGGAGGCTGTTCGCCGCCTCCGTCCTCGACGTGGCCCTGAGCTCCCCGGAGGTCGGCACCGCCATCCGCGCCCTGGTCGGCTCCTGGGCCCGGTACGGCGACCAGGAACTGCGCTGGACCGCAGGGGCGGTACTCGGCCGGGGCCGGGCCACCGACACCGTCCGGGAGTCCCTCGACCTGCTCGGCGGCATCGGCGTCTGGGAAGAGGGCAAGCTGCGGGCCGGTGCGGCCGTGCAGGTCGCCCACTTCGCCGGCGCCCACCCCGAGGCCCGGACCCTGCACCGGATCCGGGCCTGGCTCTCCGACGAACGCCGGCCTCAGCAGGACCTCGGCCTGCAGTCCACGGTCTACCTGGCCGGACTCCCCGCCAGCGACCTCTGGAACCGGCACGAGGACCTGGAGGACCACGGCGACTGGCCGCTGATGCTGGCCCTCGCCGCCGTGCGGCCCGCGCTCGCCACGGAACTCGCCGGGTTGCTGTGGACGGCCCTGCAGACCCCGCGGTCCTACGAGGCCGCCGTCGAGACCGTGTCCGACTGGCTGCGCGGCTGCGCCGACCAGCCCTGGGCCGGACAGCTGGAGCGGTTCCTGCCGCTGCTCGTGCACAGCCACGACGACCGCAACCGGCTGCTGTCCCTCATCAAGGAAATCGCCGAAGACCCCGACCAACCACTGAACGAACAGCAGGTCCGCCGCCTGTGGGGGGCGGTCCAGGGAGCGAGTACACCATGACGCACAACCAGTGGCAGCCGTGGCAGCCGCAGGACGAGGAGTTCGTCCTGCCGCTCGACCTCAGAGGCCCCTTCGTCCGCGAGTTCGCCCCGCAGGCCGCCTACCGGCACCGCAACAGCCAGGTGGCGTCGGTGCTCTACTACAAGAACGGCGGGCACAGCATCATCACCGTCCGCGGTGCCGAGCACTTCAACAAGCCGCTGATGGGCAAGCCCACCTCGGTGTGCTGGATCGCCCGCGGCCAGCACCAGGTCTCCTTCCAGATGGACCTGCCCACCTACGGGGACCGCTCCCAGTTCAGGGCGGGCGCCGACGTCAACTGGGAGGTCCGCGACTTCTATCTGGCCGCCGAGAAGCGTGTGGTCGACGTCGAGCGGATGCTCCGCCCGTCGCTGGAGGCCAGGCTGCGCGGGCTCAGCCGCCGCTACAGCCTGGACTCGGCCCAGCAGGTCGACGAGGCGATCCAGGACGAGCTGGTCAGCGGCCGGTGGGCCGACTTCGGTGCCGAACTCGGTCTCGCCACCCAGGTGTTCGTCCGTATCGACCTCGGCCGGGCCGCCGCCGACCACCAGGCCCAGATGGTCGCGGTGGAGAAGGACAGTGTGGTCCAGGAGGCCATCGACACCGCCAACAAGGCGCGGATCGCCGCCAACCTCGACGACGCGCAGAAGCTGATCGGGGCGGGCGAGACGGCCCAGTACGCCCATATGCTGGCCGCCGACCCGAGCCGGGCGCACGAGATCCTCGGCGTGCTCCAGCAGCAGGCCCGTGAACAGCGCCAGGGCGCCCTGGACTACCTGACCAACCTGATCAACCAGGGCGTGGTCCAGCGCCACCAGATCGACGACCAGGTCCAGGCCCTGATCGACTACAGCCGCTCGGTCTCCACCGGTGTCTTCCCGGGCGGCCTGCCGCAGGCCCCGACCTCGCTGCCGGTACCGCCGATGCCGCCCGCGCCCCCGCTGCTCCCGGCCGACGCGCCGCCCCCGCTCCCGCCGGCCCCGCCCGTCTTCCCGGCGGACGTCATCCCCGGTGAGGGGACGGGGGTGGAGGACGACTCCAGCCCCGAGGCCCGCCGATGAACCCAGACGACCCAGACCCCGATCCCGGTCTCGGACCAGGCCCCGATCCCGGTCCCGGTCCAGGCCCCGGTCCAGGCCCCGATCCCGGTCCCGATCTCGGTCCCGGTCTTGGTCCTGATCTCGGTCCCGACGCCGCCGCGTACTACGTCGCCGAACGGCTGCTGCTGACCGTGCGTGAGGACCTGGGCAGGGCGGACGTGAAGGCGTCCGTCCTGCTCTCGGGCGCCGTCGCGGTGCCCGCGCTGGCGCTCGGCAGAGGGGCGCCGTCCGGCACCTCCGGCACCGCCCTGGCCTTCCTCGCGGCGGGCGGGGCGCTGTGGGCGGCCGGCACGCTGCTGCTGCTCGCGGTGATCGTGCCCCGCACCCGCACGGTCCGCTCGGCACCCGGCCCGACCTTCTACGCCGACGCGCTGGGCGGCGTGGACCGGGAGGCGCTGCGCCGCGCCGCCGCCGAGGCCGGGGCGGACCGGGTGGGCTGGCTGCTCACCCAGTTCCAGGACGTCAGCGTCATCCTGTCGGCGAAGTACCGCTGGCTGCGCCGCTCGATGGCGCTGCTCGGAGCGGGTCTGCTGCTGGCGGTGGTGCCGCTGGCGGTGGGGTGAGCCCGGGTCCGAGGGGTGTCAGTCGTCGCGGAGCCGCTTGAGGCGCTCGACGTCGGCCGCGTGCCCCTCCCTGCCGCCGGGCGTCTCGATGATCAGCGGTACGCCCGCGGTCGCCGGGTGGGTCATCAGCGCACGGAACGGATCCTCGCCGATGTGCCCGGACCCGATGTTCTCGTGCCGGTCCTTGTGCGCGCCGACGACGTCCTTGGAGTCGTTGGCGTGGATCAGCTTCAGCCGCCCCTCGCCGACGGTGTCCACCAGCAGGTCCAGTGTCCGGTGCATCCCGCTCGGCCCGGTCAGGTCGTGTCCGGCGGCGAAGATGTGGCAGGTGTCCAGGCAGACACCCAGCTTCGGATGTGCGTCCAGCGCTTCGAAGTACGGCCCGAAGTCCCAGGTCCGCGAGCAGAGGGACGCGCCCTGGCCGGCGGTGGACTCCAGGAGCAGGAACGGGTCGTCGTCGTGGGTGAGCTCGTCCAGCAGCGGCAGCAGCTGAGCCCGTACCTGCTTCAGCGCGACCTCCCGGGCCCGCCCGCCGGTCGCGCTCCCGGTGTGCACGACCACACCCAGTGCGCCGATCTCCCGCCCGCGGCGCAGCGAGTGCCGCAGTGACTCCACCGACTTCTCCACGGTCGCCTCGGTGTGCGAGCCGAAGTTGATCAGGTAGGGGGCGTGCACATACGCCGGGACCGACCCCTCCGCGCAGGCTGTGCGGAACGCCTCGTCCTGCCTGGGGTTGCCGGCCGGGGTGGCCCAGCCGCGCGGGTTGGCGACGAAGACCTGCACGGTCTCGGCCTTCAGTTCACGGGCGTACGCCAGCCCCACGGAGTGCAGGCCTCCGGCCACGGGGACATGACCGCCGACGGGGTTGCGGGAGGGACCGGACCGCTGACTCTTCACCCGTCAAGGGTGTCATGACACGGCCGGGTCCCCGTCAGCGGATGGTGATCGTGATCGTCGACCCCTTGGGCGCCTGCTCCCCGGCGTTCACGGACTGCTTCTTCACGGTGTTCCCGAACAGCCCGAGCAGCCCGCGGTCCTCCTTGACCTGGAAACCGGACTGCTCCAGCAGCTTGGTCGCGGCGTCCACACTGGCCCCGACCACGTTCGGCACCTCGACCATCTCCGGGCCCTTGGAGAGCGTCAGCGTCACCGTGTCGCCGGCCGCGGCCTGTGCGTCGCCGGCCGGGGTCTGCTGGGCGACCTGCCCCTGGTCGTACTGGGAGCTGACCTCGGTGGCGGACACCGTCACCTTCAGCCCGGCCTGCTGCAGCTCCTGCCGGGCGTCGTCCAGGCTGTCACCGGTGACGTCCGGAACGTCGACCGGCGAGCCCTTGCTGACGACGAAGGCGACGGCCGCTCCGGCGTGCCGCTTCGCCCCGGCCCCCGGATCGGTGCTGATCACCGACCCCTTGGGCACGTCTTCGCTGAACTCCCTTGTCACCATGCCCGGTTCGAGGCCGTCGGCCCTGAGCAGCGCCTTGGCCCTCGCCAGGGTCCGTCCCTGCACGTCCGGCACGTTGACGGTCTCCGGGCCGTCGGAGACGGTCAGGGCCACCGAGTCGTTGCTGCGGATCCGCGCGCCGGCCGCCGGGTCGGTGCTGATCACGGTGCCCCGCTTCACCGTGTCGCTGTAGGCGTGCTCGACCGACCTGACGTCGAGCCCGGCCTCCTTCAGCCGCGCGGTGGCCTCCGCCTGGGTCTTGGCCAGCAGCGGCGGGACCTTGGTGAACTGCCCGGAGTTGATGTACCAGACGCCGGCCCCGGCGCCGAGGAGGACCAGCACGGCGACGATGAGCGTCACCAGCCCGCGCCGGGACCGGCGGCCCCCGCGCCGCCGGTCCGGAGCCGGCGGGGGTGCCTCGAACCGGCTGGTCCGCAGGACGCCCTCGTCCTCCTCGTTGACGGGCAGCGGCCGGGGCACCGTCAGCGACCGCGGGATCACGCTGGTCCGGTCCTCGGCGATGTCATGCGCCTCCGACAGCGCCTGCGGCGGTACGGCGTCCAGCTGCGCGTCGCTCAGCCTGCCCCGCGCCTCCCGCGCGGCGGCGAGCAGCGCGACGGCGTCGTACGGCCGGACCTCGGGGTTGCGGGCGGTGCCGAGGGCGACCAGCTCGTCGAGTTCGTACGCCAGCCCCGGCACGGTGACGGACGGCGCCGGCACGTTCTCGTGGAGGTGCTTGTAGAGGATCACCGCGGGCGAGTCCCCGTCGTGCGGTTTCTCCCCGGTGAGCATCTCGTAGAGCACGACACCGCACGCGTAGACGTCGACGCGCGGATCGGCGGCCCCGCTCTCGACCTGCTCGGGCGCGAGATAGGCCACGGTGCCGAGCACGGCCCCCGTCGTGTTGGTGACCGAGTCCACGGACCGTACGAGCCCGAAGTCGGCGACCTTGACCCGCCCGTCGTCCCCTATCAGCACGTTCTCGGGCTTCATGTCCCGGTGCACGAACCCGGCGCGGTGCGCGGCGCCCAGCGCGGCCAGCACCGGCTCCAGGATGTCCAGCGCGGCCCGCGGCTGCAGTGCGCCGCGCTCCCGCAGCACGTCGCGCAGGGTGCACCCCGCGATGTACTCCATGGCGAGATAGACATACGTCCCGTCGGTGCCCTGGTCGAAGACCTGGACGACGTTCGGGTGGGCCAGCCGGGCGACCGACTTGGCCTCCCGGATGAACCTCTCGACGAACGCGCCGTCGGCGGCGAGCGCCGGATGCATCACTTTCAGCGCGAGCACCCGGTCCAGCCGGACGTCCAGGGCCCGGTAGACCGTGGCCATCCCGCCGACGGCGATCCGCGCGTCGACGCGATAACGGCCGTCGAGCACCTGCCCGACGAGAGGGTCCTGAAGGGTCATATCCACGCAGGCGAGTGTACGAGCCCGTACCGACGGCCTCCCGGGCGAGACTGTTTTCTCCCCGGGACTGCAGCGGACCTGTGACGCTGCAAAATAGTAGCCATGTACATAGTGTCCATGTACCGTATGTGTCCATGAGCACTGCAGCTGAGGGCGCCACGGCGGGGTTTCTGGTCTGGCGTCTGTCGATGAAGTGGCGGGTGGCCGTCGACCGGGCGGTCGGGCCGCTGGGTCTGACCCACGCCCAGTACGCGTTGATGGCGTCGCTGTACGGCATCGCGCGCTCCGGGGTACGGCCCAGTCAGCGCGCGCTCGCCGACCACACCGGGCTCGAACCGCTGTACGTCTCCAAGCTGGCCCGCGCCCTGGAGACCGCAGGCCTCGTCGCCCGCACCCGGGACCCGTACGACCCGCGCGCCATGCAGCTGTCGCTCACCGAACAGGGCCGCGATGTCACCGGCCGGGCGATCAAGGTGGTCCAGGGACTGCTGGACCAGTTGCTCGCGCCGCTCGGAGGACGGGACGACCCGCGCGCACGGCAGTTCACCCGCGAGCTGGGGACCCTGCTCGCCGCACCTCTTGATCCGCACACCGAGAACGAGACCGAGAAGGAGCAGTCATGACCACCACGCCTCTGGTCAACGCCCGCGTCATCGGCTTGGCGCACCACGCCCCGCGTGCCCTTCTGGAGGGCGTGCTGGCCCGCCACGGCACCACGTTCCACCAGAATCTGACGCTCCGGCTCGTCGCGGTCGCCGGTGAGTCCATCGGCCGCGACGATCTCGTCGGCGAGATCACCGGCGCGCTGAAGACCGGCGAGTCGGTCGGGCGCGGCGCGATCGAGGAGCTGACGGCCGCGAAGCTGGTGGAGGCGGACCCGGCGGACACGTCCCGGCTGCGGGTCACGGACGCCGGACGGGAACTGTACGAGACCGTCTCCGCCGAGAGCGCCGAGATCGCGGCCCGCCTGTACGCGGGCATCCCGGAGGAGGACCTCGCGATCGCCGGCCGCGTCCTGACCCTGATCACAACCCGCGCAAACGCCGAACTCACCAACACCTGACCCGTGGGAGAACGGGGCGGCACCGGACCGGCGGCCCGACGCCTCCGTCCTGTCCCCGCACGGCCCGAGGCCGCCGATGGTGCTCGGCCCCTACCGGAGAGTTCTGCTTCTCGGCAAACAGTTTCGGGCGGTGCGTGGGTGGGAGAACAGGGCGAGACCGGACCGACGGGCAGGCCCGAGGCCGCCGATGGTGCTCGGCCCCCACGGGAGAGCTTCGCTTCTCGGTGGACGGTTTCGGGTGGTGCGTGGGTGGGAGGGCGGGGCGGGACCGGGCCGGGGGTCAGAACGCGGGGCGCTCCGGGTCCAGCACGGCCAGGCCCTCCGCAGGAGACGACGCCTCCGCGAAGTGCCGGCGGGGAATGCGCCCGGCCAGCCGGGCCAACCGCCCCGCCTCCACCCCGGCCCGCATGGCGTGAGCCATCCGCTCGGGATCCTGCGCCCGCGTCACCGCCGACGCCAGCATCACCCCCGCGCACCCCAGCTCCATCGCCAGCGCCGCATCCGACGCCGTACCGGCCCCCGCGTCCAGAATCACCGGCACGCGCGCGTGCTCCACGATCAGCTGGAAGTTGTGCGGGTTGCGGATCCCGAGCCCCGACCCGATCGGCGACCCCAGCGGCATCACCGCCGCACAGCCGACGTCCTCCAGCTTCCGCGCCAGCACGGGGTCGTCGTTCGTGTACGGCAGCACCGTGAACCCGTCGTCGACCAGCGTCTCCGCCGCGTCCAGCAGCTCGACCGGGTCCGGCAGCAGCGTCCGCTCGTCGGCGATGACCTCCAGCTTGACCAGCGAAGTCCCCAGCGCCTCCCGCGCCAGCCGGGCCGTCAGTACCGCTTCCCCCGCGGTGAAGCACCCCGCCGTGTTCGGCAGCACCCGGATACCCAGCCGCTCCAGGACCGACAGCACGGAACCCCGTACCCCCGGGTCCACCCGCCGCATCGCGACCGTCGTCAGCTCGGTCCCGGACGCGACGAGCGCCCGCTCCAGCACCTCCAGGCTCGGCGCACCCCCGGTCCCCATGATCAACCGGGAGGAGAAAGTCGTACCCCCGAGGACGAACGGATCGTCGGCCATGGCTCAGCCCCCCTGCACGGCGGTGAGAACTTCCACGCGGTCACCCTCGGCGAGCGCCGTGCCGGGCCACTCCCCGCGCGGTACGACGGTCTCGTTGACCGCCGCGGCCACCCCGGAGGGCGCTGCCGTGAGGGACCGTACGAGCGTGTCGAGAGCGGTGCCCGGGGCGATCTCCCGGCGCTCCCCGTTGACGGAGATGGTGACGGTGACGGAGATGTTCATGCGGTCTGCTCCACGAGTACGGCGCCGAATCGCCTCGGCGTGAACGGACGGGCCAGAGCCGGCAGCTCGCCACCGGCCAGCAGCTCCGCCATCACGTCCCCCGTGACCGGCGTGAGCAGCACCCCGTTGCGGTAGTGCCCGGTGGCCAGCAGCAGCCCGTCGAGGCGGGTCGGCCCGAGCAGCGGCGCGTTGTCGGGGGAGCCGGGGCGCAGCCCGGCCCGGGTCTCGGTCAGCGGGAGCTCGGTGATCCCGGGAACCAGTTCGTGCGCGTCGCGGAGCAGCTCGTAGACGCCGCCCGCCGTGACCGTCGTGTCCCAGCCGAGCTCCTCGCTGGTCGCGCCCACGACCAGCTCGCCGTTCTCCCGGGGCACCAGGTAGACGTTGCCGCCGCGCACCACGGCCCGCACGGTCCGGCTCAGGAACGGCGCGTACCGCGCGGGCACGGTCAGCCGCAGCACCTGCCCCTTCACGGGCCGCACCGGCGGCAGCACGTCGGCGGGCACGCCCGCGAGCTGCCCGCTCCGGCTCCCGGCGGCCAGCACCACCTGGTCCGCGTCCAGCGCATCGCCCGCGCGGGTGACGACACCGGCGGCCCGCTCCCGCACCACCGTCAGCCGCTCCGCCCAGTCGCGGTGGAACACCACCCCGGCCCGCTCGCACGCGGCGACCAGCGCCGCCGCCAGCCGACGCGGGTCGATCTGGTGGTCGCCGTCCACCCGCAGCCCGCCGCGCACACCCGGCGCGAGCATCGGCTCCAGGCGCCGGCACTCCCGCCCGGACAGCCACTCGGACTCCAGCCCCGACTGCTGCTGCAGGGCGTGCAGCTCGCGCAGATGGGAGCGGTCGTCGGCGTCGAGGGCGACCGCGAGGGTGCCGCAGCGCCGGTAGCCGAGGTCGTGGCCGGTGAGCTCGGTGAGCTCGGCGGCGAACTCGGGATAGCGGCGGGCGGAGGCCAGGTTGAGCCCCAGCAGGGTCTGCTCGCCGTAGTGCAGTTCGGTGACCGCGGCCAGCATCCCGGCCGCGACCTGTGCGGCTCCGCCGCCGGGCCCGGGGTCGACCACGGTGGTCGAGAGCCCGCGCTGAGCCGCTCGCCAGGCCGTGACCAGGCCGATGATGCCGCCCCCGATGACGAGGACGTCGGACGTACGTGAGGACATGGGCGTCCAGCCCCTCCCTTCGCCGGCATGACCCGGATCAGGTTCGTACGGTCGGAGGCCGCCAGCCTCCCTCTCAGCCCGGTGCGTCCGGGCTCCCGCGTGTGCTTGTACGCCACCCTAGCCCGCACCGCTCCGCCCTTGTAAGACGGCCTCTGCGGGCGCTGTGCAACAGGTCACCCGGCACGCCCCCTGACTGACTCTTCGTCAGTTGTCTATCGTTCTTGTCCATGGTGATCGAGTGAACGAGCAGACGCAGCAACGGGGCACGTCACAGGCGCGGCGCGTGGTCGTCGTGGGTGCGGGCATGGCCGGGGTGCAGACCGCCGTCGCCCTGCGCGAGCAGGGGTTCACCGGCACCGTCACCCTGATCGGCGCCGAACCCCACCAGCCGTACGACCGGCCACCGCTCTCCAAGGCCGTGCTGCTCGGCAAGGCGGAGGGCTCCGCATTCGAGGTCGACTTCGACGCGCTCGGCATCGAGCTGGCGCTCGGCCGTGAGGCGCTGGCCGTGCGCCCCGCCGACCACGAACTCGACACCGAGGCCGGACCGGTGCCGTACGACGTCCTGGTCCTCGCCACCGGTGCCGAGCCGATCACGCTGCCCGGCACCGAGGGCGTGCCCGGCGTCCATCTGCTGCGCACCCTCGACGACGCCGACCGGCTGCGGCCGGTACTCGCCCGGCAGCACGACATCGTGGTGGTCGGCGCGGGCTGGATCGGCGCCGAGTTCACCACCGCCGCCCGCGAGGCCGGCTGCGCGGTGACCGTCGTGGAGGCCGCCGACCGCCCGCTCGCGGGAGTGCTCCCGGCCGAGGTCGCCGCACCGATGACCGCCTGGTACGCCGACAGCGGCGCCGAACTGCGCACGCACGCGCGCGTGACGCGTGTCGAGCCCGGCGCGGTGGTCCTCGACGACGGCTCACGGGTGCCCGCGGGCGCCGTCGTGGTCGGCATCGGCGCCCGCCCCGCCACCGCCTGGCTGACCGGCTCCGGCATCGAACTGGGCGCTCACGGCGAGGTGGTCGCCGACGACCGCCTGCGCACCGGCGTCCCGGACGTCTACGCGGTCGGCGACTGCGCCTCCTTCCCGTCAGGCCGCTACGGGGAGCGCCTGCTGGTCCACCACTGGGACAACGCCCTCCAGGGCCCGCGCACGGTGGCCGCCAACATCCTCGGCGAGTCGGACGCGGTCTACGACCCGGTGCCGTACTTCTGGTCGGAGCAGTTCGGTCGCTTCGTCCAGTACGCCGGCCACCATGCCGTGGCCGACCGCACGGTCTGGCGCGGCGACCCCGCCGGCCCCGCGTGGACGGTGTGCTGGCTTCGCGAGGGCCGCCTGGTCGCCCTGCTGGCGGTGGGCCGCCCGCGCGACCTGGCGCAAGGCCGCCGGCTGATCGAGGCGGGGCGCCACATGGACCCGGAGGCACTGGCCGATCCCGCCCGCCCCCTGAAAGGCGCCACCGCGGAGCCGTAGCCGCTCCCGGCGGTCCGGCCGACGGGCGGTCGGCCGCCGCCGCGATGCTTTCACCACGTGAGGCGCGTGAGCCGCATGAGCTGCGTGAGCTGCGTGAGCCGCCGTGTGAGCGGCTGTGCGTGGCGTCAGCGTGCGAACTTCTCGATGGCCGCCGGGGTGACGGGGGTGAAGAAGTTGACGAGGTTGCCGTCGGGGTCGCGGAACAGCAGTGACCGGTTGCCCCAGGGCATCGTGGTGGGCTCGGTGACGAAGTCGGTGACGAAGCCGGTCAGGTTCCGGTGGACGCGGTCCACGTCGTCGACGAGGAACTCGGTGATCACGCTGTGGTTGGCCGCCGGGCGGGCGGAGTCCGGGGCGAACAGCGGGACGGTGCGGGTGCCGGCGATCGCGAGGGTGGCGCCCGCGGTCCTGAGTTCGGCGAAGTCCTCGGTGGCCCACGTCGCCGCTGCCCCCGTGGCTCGCTCGTAGAACTCGACGAGACGTGCCACGTCGCCGGTGATGATGCGGATCGAGACGAAGTCCATGGGAATCTCCTTGGCTGTGCTGAAGGCGTGCACGCCGCAGGCTAGGGAAAATAGTGGACAGAATCGGTCCGGTATTCGCATTAGGCTGCGCACATGCCTCGACCCACCGGCCGCGTGCTGACACTCCTGGAACTGCTGCAGTCGGGCGGCACCCGGACGGTGGCCGAACTCGCCGACCGGCTCGGCGTCCAGGGGCGCACCGTGCGGCGGTATGTGGACCAGCTGATCGACCTCGACGTGCCCGTGGAATCGGTGCGCGGCCGCTACGGCGGGTACCGGCTCGCCCCCGGGTACCGCCTGCCGCCGCTCATGTTCAGCGACGACGAGGCGCTGGCCGTGCTGCTCGGCCTGGTCGCCGGCCGCCGGGCAGGGCTGACGACGACGCAGCGCACGGCGAGCGAGACGGCGTCGGCGAAGATCCGGCGGGTGCTGCCCAGGCACATCGCCCGTCGGCTCGACACACTCCTGGACACTCTCGCCTTCACGGATCGGCCCGGTGAGTCCGACACCCCGGACGCCGAGGTCCTGCTCACCGTCGCCGACGCGGTGCGCCACCGCCGGCCGGTCTCGATCCGCTACACCGACCGCGACGGACGGCGCACCGAACGCACGCTGCACGCGTACGGGATCGTCGCCCACGCGGGCCGGTGGTACGTCACGGGCAAGGACGCCGGGATCGGTGAGGACCGGACCTTCCGGCTCGATCGCATCGCGGACGCGAGGACCCTGTCCGGCTCGTTCGAAGCGCCCGAGGACACCGATCCGGCACAGCGGGTGCTGTCGGGGTTCGCCACGGCCGAGTACCGGCACGAGGTGACCTTGCGGATCCACGGGACGGCCGGGCAGATCCGCGCCCGCCTTCCCGCCGGCGTCGCGATCCTGGAGGAGCTCACGCCGGCGGCGGACCAGGACGGGGCGACCGAGCGCTGGCTGCGCGTCGAGCTGAGGGCGGAGCGGCTCGACTGGCTGCCCGGGGTGCTCGCCTCACTCGACCGGCCGTTCGTCATCGAACGGCCCGAGGAACTGCGCGACCTCGTCGTCGCGCTCGCCGACCGCCTCGCGTCCCACGCCCGCCAGGCCTGACAGCGCGCGGCGCCGATGCCATGGGACGCCGCACCAGGACGACCACCCATCGCGGTCGAACCGGCAGAGCGCCTACCCTGGATCCCGTGACCGAGATTGACGCAAACATCGATGCTCTCGTCCCCGCCTGGCTCAACCTCCCCGACATCGCAGAGATGCTCGACGTCGAGGTGACCCGCGTGCGGCAGCTGGTCAAGGAGGGCCAGCTCATCGCCGTACGCCGTGGCGAGAACCGCGCGCTGCACGTACCCGCCGCCTTCATCGACGGGGACAAGGTCGTCAAGGGCCTGGCCGGCACCCTGACGCTCCTGCGGGACGACGGCTTCACGGACGAAGAGATGCTGGAGTGGCTCTTCACTCCCGACGAGACCCTGCCCGGCACCCCCGCCCAGGCGCTCAGCGAGAATCGCGGCACGGAGGTGAAGCGCCGCGCCCAGGCGCTCGCCGTCTGAGGAAACCCGCACCGACACAACGGGGGAACACACCGATGTCCGACACCGCCCGCGCCCAGCTCGCCGACGCCCGTCTCTACCTCTGCACGGACGCCCGCAAGGAGCAGGGCGACCTCGCCGAGTTCCTGGACGCGGTCCTGGCGGGCGGTGTCGACATCGTGCAGCTGCGCGACAAGGGCATGGAGGCCGCCGAGGAGCTGGAGCACCTCGCGGTGTTCGCCGACGCCTGCGCCCGGCACGGCAAGCTGCTCGCGGTCAACGACCGCGCGGACGTGGCCCACGCGGCCGCCGCCGACGTGCTCCACCTCGGCCAGGGCGACCTCCCGGTACCGGCCGCCCGCGCGATCCTCGGCCCCGACGTCCTGATCGGCCGCTCCACGCACGCCGAGTCCGAGGCCGCGGCGGCCGCCGTCCAGGACGGCGTGGACTACTTCTGCACCGGCCCCTGCTGGCCCACCCCCACCAAGCCCGGCCGCCCCGCCCCCGGCCTGGACCTGGTGCGGTACACCGCCGCCCTCGGCACCGACCGCCCCTGGTTCGCCATCGGCGGCATCGACCTCGGCAACCTCGACCAGGTGCTGGACGCGGGCGCCCGCCGGGCGGTCGTCGTCCGTGCGCTCACCGCGGCCGACGATCCGGGCGCCGCAGCGGCCGAGTTCGCGAAGCGACTGCGGTCGGCGTGACGCTCTGTTCACCCCGGCTGTTCGCCCCGACTGTCCGGAAACTTGTCCAGTATCCGGACACGAGGTCGACAATTCGGGCAATTTTCCCGAGTGTGGTTGGGTGACCGTCCACCCCTGACTAACCTGCGGGTATGGCCCTAGGAACCGCATCCACCAGGACTGATCGCGCGCGCACCGTGCGTGACATGCTCGCCACCGGCAAGACCACGTACTCGTTCGAGTTCTCGGCGCCGAAGACCCCCAAGGGTGAGCGGAACCTGTGGAGCGCGCTCCGGCGGGTCGAGGCGGTCGCTCCCGACTTCGTCTCCGTGACCTACGGCGCCGGCGGCTCCACCCGCGCGGGCACGGTCAAGGAGACCGAGCAGATCGTCGCCGACACCACGCTCACCCCGGTCGCCCACCTCACCGCGGTCGACCACTCCCTGGCCGAGCTGCGCAACATCATCGGCCAGTACGCGGACGCCGGGATCCGCAACATGCTCGCGGTGCGCGGCGACCCGCCCGGCGACCCGATGGGCGACTGGGTGGCGCACCCGGAGGGCCTGACCTACGCGGCCGAACTCGTCCGGCTCATCAAGGAGTCGGGGGACTTCTGCGTGGGCGTCGCCGCGTTCCCGGAGATGCACCCGCGCTCCGGCGACTGGGACACCGACGTCCGGCACTTCGTCGACAAGTGCCGCGCGGGCGCCGACTACGCCATCACCCAGATGTTCTTCCAGCCCGAGTCCTACCTTCGCCTTCGCGACTCGGTCGCCACGGCCGGCTGCGAGACTCCGGTCATCCCGGAAATTCTTCCGGTCACCAGTGTGAAGATGCTGGAACGGCTGCCCAAACTCAGCAACGCTGCCTTCCCGGACGCCCTGAAAGAGCGGATCCTCACAGCGAAAGACGATCCGACGGCGGTACGCTCCATCGGTATCGAGTTCGCCACGGAGTTCTGCGCTCGGCTGCTGGCCGAGGGAGTGCCCGGACTGCACTTCATCACGCTCAACAACTCCACGGCCACGCTGGAAATCTACGAGAACCTGGGCCTGCACCATCCCCCGCGGGCCTAGACCGGCCGCACCGGAGTACGACACACTGCGTAGCGGGCACATGGGAGAGGGGCGTACATGGGCTGGACGGTCCTCTACGTAGCGTTCGGCATCGTCGCGCTGTGGCTGCTCGGCGAGGTACTGCTGCAGTACAAGGCGCGGCTGCGCTGGCGCCTGCTCGCCTTCGTCGGCTTCCTCGGGGTCGTCTTCGGTGTTCTGATCCCGTCCGTGATCGTCATCGGCGTGGGCGCGATCGCGTTCGCGGTCGGCCAGACGTACGTCACGCTGTCGTTCCGCCGCGGCTTCGAGGCCGGCTGGGCGGTCAAGCGCCCCGGTGCGGACGACGAGGGCGGCAGCCTGATCAAGCGCCGCCGTGGTGAGCCGGACGAGGACCCGGGCCTGGAGGCCACCGACCCGGACGCGGCGGACGCCGCCTATGCCGGCCAGCAGGCCGCCTACTCCACGGGCAGCACCCCCGTCTACGGCGGCGACGACTTCGACCGCGACGATGTCTTCACCCCGGCGGCCCGCACCATGGAGCCGACCGCGGCCGAGTCCACCACGGTGTACGAGCCGGAGCCGATGCCCGACGACACCGGCTCCTACGGCGTCTACCGCGACTCCGGCTACGCCGCCGCCGGTGACCAGCAGCAGGCCGCCTACGCGACCGCGGGCCAGGACCAGTCGTACGCCGCCCAGGGCACCGACCAGAACTACGCCTACGACTACTCCGGCTACGGCCAGCAGCAGTACGGCTATGACGCGAGCGGCCAGCAGCAGTACGCCAATTACTCCGACCCGTACATCGGCAACCAGACCTACGGCGGCGCCGGGTACGACCAGTCGTACGGCACCCAGCAGTACGACCAGCAGGGCTACGCCCAGCAGCAGTACGGCACCGGCGGTTACGGCGAGACCCCGGCCGGCGGTGTCTGGGTCCCGCAGCAGCGCGCGGACGAGACGTACGGCGGCGAACTCCCGCAGGAGCAGCAGTACTACCAGGGTGACGGCCAGCAGCAGCACCAGGGTCACCAGGGCAACGGTTACGACGAGCAGCAGTACCGTTTCTGAACCGGTCCCACCGCTCACTGGGAGCCGCGGAACTCCGGTCCCTCCACGATCAGTCCGGCCACCAGCGCGCCCGACATCCCGGCGTGCGGCAGGCCGCCGCCCGGGTGTGACCAGCTCCCGACCCGGTACAGGCCCGGCAGCCGGGTGGTGTTGGCCGGGTGCAGGAAACGGCCCTGACCGGCGGCCAGGGCGGGAGCGGAGATCTCCCCGAACCCGGTGCTGTCCGTGACCTGCTCGGGTGTCCGGGTCTCGTGCCAGAGCAGGCGCTCCCGCAGCCCCGGCACGGCGGCCTCGGCGGCTTCGAGCAGGAAGTCCGTGTAGGCGAGGGCCGTACTCTCCTGCTCCCAGTCGGCCTCGGTCGACAGCACCGCCGACAGCACCACGGACTCGTGGTTCTCGTCCGGTCCGAGCGCCGGGTCGTCGGGGCGCAGCACGGTCACCGTGGGACGCACCGGCCGGTCGCCGCCGGGCGCGACCAGCAGGTCCAGTTCGGTCTGGTCGTCCGGCGCGTGCACGACCGTGCGGTGCACCGCACCGGCCTCCCGGCCGCCCCGGAGCGCGAGCAGCACGCTGAACCGGCCCGGGCGCGCCACTGCCGCGTCGGCCCGTACGTCACCGTCCGCGTCCAGCTGCCAACCCGTCCGCTGTGTCAGGGTGTCGAGTCGCGCCGGATCCACGCCGGCCACCACATGGTCCGCGTCGACAACCTTGCCGTCGGCGAGCTCCACCCCCGCCGCCCGGCCGTCCTTCGCCAGGATCCCGGTGACCTCCGCCCCGAACACGAACTCCACCCGCCGCTTCACGCACCGCTCGTACACCGCGCGCGCCAACTCCCGTATGCCACCGCGCACATACCAGATACCGAAGGCGTGCTCCAGATACGGCAGCACCGCCGCGCTCGCCGGGGCGTCCCGGGGGTCGAGGCCGTACGCGAGGGCGTGGCTGTTCAACAGGGCCGCGAGCCGTTCGTCGCGCAGCTCCCAGTCGCCGATCTCGGCGAGCGTGCTCGCCCGGCGGGTGCGCAGCAGCTTCTTGTGCGGCACCGACGGATACGGCTCGCGCTCGGCCAGCACCTGCCAGTTGGGCCACAGCGGCTCCTCCAGGAGCGGGCGCCTGGTGCGGTCCCAGGCCTCCCGGGCCCGCACCAGGAAGTCGCCCCAGCGTTGCCCGGCGCCGGCCCCGAGGGCCTCGTCCAGGGCGGTGACGACACCCGCGCGGGACGCGTTCGGCAACGACACCTCGGTGCCGTCCGCGAAGACATGCCGGGCCGAGGGGTCGACCTGGACCAGCTCGACGCAGTCCTCCAGCGGCTCCTTGCCGGTCTTGACGAACAGATCGCGGTACACGGCCGGCAACGGCAGCAGCCCCGGCCCGGTGTCGAAGGCGAACCCGTCGCGCTCGAAGCGGCGCACCTCGCCGCCGTACGTCTCCGTACGCTCGTACACCGTCACCCGGTGGCCCGCCACGGCCAGCCGGGCGGCCGCCGCCATGGCGCCCATCCCGGCGCCGATCACCGCAATCCGTCCCATGCCCGCGACTTTATCGACCGCCACCGACAACGCGGTGCGGCGGGCGGTCAGCCCGGCGGCCCGCCCACCTGCGTGGCAAGCCGCCGTTCCTCCCGGCGCTGGGCCCGGCGGCGCCAGAACCGCCGGATCCGCGAGATCAGGAACACCAGCACGACCAGACCGGTGGCCAGCAGCACCGCCGCGATGATCGCTGCCGGCAGCGGATGGAACACCGCGAACGTCACGATCCCGGCGACCCCGAGATCCTCGGCCAGGCTCAGCGCGATGTTGCTGAACGGCTCCGGGGAGGTGTTGACCGCCATCCGGGTCCCGGCCTTGACGGCGTGGCTGGCCAGCGCCGTCGAACCGCCGACCAGTCCGGCCGCCACGTCCGACAGGGAGCCGCTGTGCCCGGCGAGGAGCGCCCCGACCCAGGCGCCCGCGACCGGCCGGATCACCGTGTGCACGGAGTCCCACACCGAGTCGACGTACGGGATCTTGTCGGCGACCGCCTCGCACAGGAACAGCACGCCCGCGACGATCAGCACCTCGGGGCGCTGCAGCGTCTCGGGGACGTCGTCGCTCAGGCCCGTCGCGCCGAACAGGCCGAGCAGCAGAACCACCGCATAGGCGTTGATTCCGCTGGCCCAGCCGCTGGTGAAGACCAAGGGGAGTACCGACACGGACGCGATCGTAGCCAGTCGGCGGCCGGGCGTCCTGGGCCCGCGTGCGCAGGGCTGAGTACACGTACCTAGAGAACGAGTTGAGTACGCGCGCGGATGGGCCGCGACCTGCGTGAACGGGAGAGTGGAGACACGGAAGGGGGGCGCGAGGCCCGGCACCGCCGACACGGGGCGGCGGAACGGCGCAGGCGCCCTTGACCGCTCCTTCCGCCGATTCACGTCGGCGGAAGCGAGACACGGGGGAGAGGGGACCCGGGGGAACAACGGGAAACCGGGGGAACACGGGGGAACGGGGAAGCACGGGGGTGTGCACGGAAGGCGCCGGTCCGACGGCGGCCCGCGGGGGACGCGGCCGGCGGCGGGCCGGCGCCTTCGCACCTCCGGTTCAGCCCTTCCCGCTCACCCGTCCCTGCAGCAGCCGGGACAGCGCCGAGTGGACGTCGTCGAGGGAGCGCTCGGGCTGGAAGGACTTCCAGTCCAGGGCCGCCACCAGCACCATCCCCACCAGCGCGGCCGCCGTCAGCTGGACGTCGATCTCGTCGCTGAACTCGCCGTTCTCGACGCCCTCTCGCAGCACGCCCTCGACGACCGCGACGGCCTGCTGCCTGACCACCATCAGCGTCGACTGCCAGGCTCGGTTGGTACGCCACAGCTCGGCCACATAGAGCTGGGTGAAGGCCGGGTAGCGGTCGATGAAGACGAGGCCCGCGCGGACCATGGCGTCCAGGGCGTCGACCCGGCTGCCGCCCTCCCGCGCGGTCCGCTCCGCAGCCTCTCTCAGGGAGGCGGTGAGGAGGCCCACGCCGTGCCGCAGCAGTTCCTCGAAGAGGACCGACTTGCTCGCGAAGTTGTAGTAGACCGTCCCCTTCGCGACCCCGGCCCGTTCGGCGATCTCGTCCACGGTGGTGGCGGAGAAGCCCTGCTCGGCGATGAGTGTGACGGCGGCCTCGTAGAGCTTTTGCCGGGTGGCCTCACGGCGTGTGCTGCCGCCCGTGGTGCTGCTGCTTTCCATGGTCCTGATTCTCACAGGAACGGAGGCTCCCGCGGGCACGTAAGAGGAGGTCATGAACGTCCTCACAGGCTCAGTTCAGGATGTAGCCGGTCCAGGGTCCACACCTGGCGGCGCCGGGCCGACAGCGCGGTGAGCGCCAGCGCGCCCGCAGTGAACGCCGCCAGGACCGCGCAGGCCTGCCACACCGGCCCCGGTCCGCCGCCCGTGATCAGCCTGCGCAGCGCCGCCACGACATAGCTCATCGGCAGGAACGGGTGGATGGCGTTGAAGAAGCCCGGACTGGTCTGCACGGGATACGTGCCGCCCGCCGAGGTCAGCTGGAGCATCAGCAGGGCGAGCACCAGGATCCGGCCGGCCGCCCCGAAGCGGGCGTTCAGCCACTGCACGATCGCCGCGAAGCATGCGGCCACCAGGAACAGGAAGCCCACCGTCCCGGCCGCGCGGACCATCTGCAGCCCGATCGCCCAGTGCAGTACGGCCATCAGGGCGGCCGTCTGCAGCACCCCGACCGCGACCACCGGCAGCCAGCCCGCCAGCGCGATCCGCCAGGCCGCCGAGCCGGCCGCCAGGGCCCGCCGGTTGAGCGGCTGGATCAGCATGTAGGCGACCATCGCGCCGACCCACAGGGACAGCGGGATGAAGTAGGGGGCGAACCCGGTGCCGTAGTTGGGTGCCTTGTGCAGGTCCTGCGAGGCGAGCTGGACGGGGTCGGCCATGACGCCGGTGCGCTGGTCGCGGTCCTTCTTGTCGTAGTCCGGGATCTTGTCCGCGCCGTCGTGCAGGCCGCCCGCCAGCCTGCCGGAGCCGTCGACCAGCTTGTACATCCCGCCGTCGAGGCCGTAGGCGCCGGTCTTGAGCCTGCCGATCCCCGCGTCGAGACCGGTCGCACCGGTGGTCGCCGTGCCGAGACCGGTGTGCAGCTTCGCGGCACCGGCGGCGACCCGGGAGGCACCGGCGTTCAGCTTGTCGATCTTCTTGACGGCGTCGGCTACGTCCTCGGAGAGGTGCGGGGCGCGGTCGGCGAGGGCCTGCGCCTGCGTCTGGAGTGTGCCGAGGTTCGCGTCGAGCGTCTTCAGGTCGCCGTTCTGGTCCGCGATCAGGGTGTTCAGGTCGTCGGCGACGGCTGCCACGTCGTCGGCCGCCTCCCTGGCCTTCTTCAGATCGGGGCAGACCGGGTCGGTCAGCAGCTGCGCCGAGCAGCGCGCCGCGTAGACCTCGTCGAGTGTGCCGGCGGCCGTGTGCGCGGTTTTTGCCGCCGCCGGGGCCGTCTTCACCAGGACGCCCAGGTTGCCGCGGACGGTCCGGGCCGAGTCGGCGACCAGCTGTGCGGTGTCACCGATGGTCTTCTCGTTCTTCGCCAGATACGGGCCGACCTTGCCGTAGACCCCGTCGACCCGGTCCGCGAGGGCCTGGGTGCCGTCCGCGACCTGCCGCGAACCGTCAGCGAGCGTCCCGGCGCCCGCGTCCAGCTTCTTGATCCCCTTGGCGAGCTTCCCGCTGCCGGTCTTGGCGTCCTTCAGGCCGTCCGCGAGGTCCTTCGAACCCTTCGCGGCCTTTCCGATGCCACCGGTGAGCGTGTCGGCGCCCTCGGCCGCCTTCACCGTCTGCCCGTGGATGCCGGAGAACGAGATGAAGATCCGGTCCAGGAAGGACCGGGACGCCTTGGCGGACGCCGCCGAGCGCACCTCGTTGAAGACCGTGCGGGAGATCTGTCCGACGATGTAGTTGTTGGCGTCGTTCGTACGCACCTGGAGTGCGCCGGTCTCCGGGGAGTCGCCCGCGCTGGAGGCGATGCGCGCACTGAAGTCGGCGGGCATGGTCAGCGACAGGTAGTAGGTGCCGTCCTCGACGCCCCGGCGCGCCTCGGCGGCGCTCACCTCGTGCCAGTCGAAGGTCCTGCTGTCCTGCAGTCCGGTGACGATGTCGTCGCCCGCGGTGATCCTCTTCCCGCTCGCGGTCGCCCCCTTGTCGTCGTTCACGAGCGCCACCGGGATGCGGTCCAGGCGGCCGTAGGGATCCCAGAACGACCACAGGTACAGCGCGCCGTACAGCAGCGGCAGCACCAGCAGGGCCACCAGGGCCGCGCGCGGCAGCTTCCCCCGTCCGAAGCGCCTGAGCTCAAGCGCGGCCAGTCGCGGCGAGCGCATCGCCGGCCTCCTCCCTCTGTGCTGCCTCCGACGTCTCGGATGCCTGCGACGCCTTCGATGTCTGCGACGCCTTCGATGTCTGCGACGGCTCGGAAGACGTCCCGGCCGCCTCGGTGCTGCCGGTGCGTACGACGACGGCCCCCGCCATCGCCTCCCCGCACACCGCCACCACCGTCGTCCCCGACTCCGCGATCGACGCCAACAGCGCCCGGACCTCGGCCCGTTCGGCCTCCGACAGCTTCAGGTCCGCGTCGTCCACGGCCAGCAGCCGGGGCCGCCCGACCATGGCCAGCGCCACGGACAGCCGCAGCGCCTCGATCCGCTCCAGATCCCGTACGGCGGTGCGGGCGCCCTTCGGCAGCGACTCCAGGTCGAGCCCGGCGGCGGCCAGGGCGTCGTCGGCGAGCTGCCGTGCCCGCGCGCTCCGGTCGGTGCGCGGCCTCACCAGGTTGCGCAGGGAGTCGCCGAACCGGCGCTGCAGCAGGGCCCGTTCGCGCAGGTGCTCGCCGACTGTCAGGGCCGGTTCGAGGTCGGTGACCCCGGCGACGTTGGCCACCGCGCTGATCCGGCGCACGGCCGCCAGCTGCTTGGGCAGCCGGGCCGCACCGACGGTCGCGGTGCCCTCGGTGGCCTTCATCCGGCCGGTGAGCGCGAGCAGCAGACAGGTGCGGCCGGAGCCGGACGGCCCCTCCACCGCGATCAGCGCGCCCGGCCCGGCGTCCAGGGAGATCCCCTGGAACGCCCAGCCGCGCGGGCCCTTGAGCCCGAGGCGCTCGGCTGTGACAGATACGCCGTGCACAGGTCCCCCCACTCTTCCGGATCCGCACCGTTTTTGAACTGACTGGTCAGTGCAAAAACTAACCCGAACCTTCGATCGAAGCAAAAGCCCAGGTCAGAACGGATTGTCAGTGCCATACCTCACGATGGGCACATACGGCACCCCGTGTGAGGGAGCCGTCACCCAGACGACAGGAGGTTCGTCATGGCCAACTCTTCAGCGGCCGCCGCCCACCGGCGCCGCGCCACCGGCCCTGCCCCCTCACTGACCGGCCCGGCGAGCGATGTGCACCCCGTGCTCCGCCGGGCCACGGCCCCGCCCGCCGCCCTCGACCTGCTCACCCAGGCCCGTGCCGCCCTCGACGAGGCCGAACTGCTCGACACCCCGAACGAGCGCTATGCCACGGCCCACCTGGCCGCCCTGCGCACCGCGGCCGCCGTACTCGCCGCCCTCGCCCGCCCCGAGACCTCGCCCCGGCGCCGGGCCCGCATCCGCAGCGCCTGGGAGGTGCTGCCCGAGGTCGCCCCCGAGCTCACCGAGTGGAGCGCCCTGTTCGCCTCCGGCGCCCGCCGCCGGGCCCGCGCCGAGGCGGGCATCCAGGGCGCGGCCAGCCGCCGGGACGCCGACGACCTGATACGCGACGTGGCCATGTTCGTCCGCATCGTCGAGCGGATGCTCGTCCTCCAGCCGGTCCTGCCGCAGCCGCGCCGACAGGAAGGGGAGCGGCCCGACGACGACTCCGGGAGCCCGGGGAGGGAGTTGCCCGACGCGGGATGACCAGGCAAGGCAGCGGAGGCAATAGGGTGGAGAGCGCCTGAAGCCTTCCCGCCGTCCGCACCCCGGGCCGGGGAGGCGCCGAGTTCGCGCCGCCGGGCAACAGGCGGTGCCGCGCCGAGGAGTCAACTGCCGTGCCGGACCCCACTCGACCCCGCGCTTCTCTCCGTACCGCCGTGGTCTGGGAGGTCCTCCAGGACGCCCTCGACCGCCGGGTCAAGGCCACCGGCCGGGACATCCTCGACATCCTCGACACCGGCGGCGGCAGCGGCAACTTCGCCGTCCCCCTCGCCCGCCTCGGCCACCGTGTCACCGTCGTCGACCCCAGCCCCAACGCGCTGTTCGCACTGGAACGCCGTGCCGCCGAGGCCGGTGTCGCCGACCGGGTCAAGGGCGTCCAGGGCGACGTCCACGGCCTGTTCGACGTGGTCGAGCGCGGCGGCCACGACGTGGTGCTGTGCCACGGCGTCCTGGAGTACGTCGACGACCCGGCCGAGGGCGTGGCCAACGCGGTGGCCGCACTGCGCGCCGAAGGCGTCCTCAGCCTGCTCGCCGCCGGGCTCGGCGGGGCCGTGGTCGCCCGTGCCCTCGCCGGGCACTTCAAGGAGGCCAAGCAGGCCCTCGACGACCCCGACGGCCGCTGGGGCAGCGGCGACCCCGTGCCGCGCCGCTTCACCGCCGAGCAGCTCACCGGCCTGGTCGAGGGCGCTGGCCTCGCCGTCGCCGCCGTCCACGGTGTGCGGGTCTTCGCCGACCTGGTCCCCGGCGTCCTGGTGGACACCGAGCCCGGGGCCCTCGACGCCCTGCTCAAGCTGGAGGCCGCCGCGGCCGAGCTCCCGGCCTTCCGCGCCCTCGCCACCCAGCTCCATGTGCTCGGCGAGACACCGGGGGCGGCCGGAGTCTGAGAGGCTCCTGAGACGAGCCCGCTGATCAGCGGCTCGACAGCGGATGGAGTACGCCACAGGCCCCCCGATCGAGGGGTTTGCGCCGTATGATCGAGGGAGACCACCCGGCATGACGGGTCGGCCACTGGGGAATGGAAGCCTCAGCGAGCCGGGACTGCCATGGCGGGTTCCGGTTGGCCAATTGGCCTAGAGGGGCGGGTTTCACGGGGGCGATTCCCTGCCTATCCTGAAGGGACCCCCCGGGTCGCCCCGGCGACTGCACGATGAGGAGGACGCCGTGCCGCTCTCGGAGCACGAGCAGCGAATGCTTGAGCAGATGGAGCGAGCGCTGTACGCCGAAGACCCCAAGTTCGCGACAGCGCTTGAGGGGAACGGCCTGCGGACGTACACCCGGCGACGGGTCTACCAGGCGGCAGCCGGCTTCCTCGTGGGTATCGCGCTCCTCATCGCCGGAGTGGCCGCGCAGCAGATCTGGGTCAGCGTGGTGGGCTTCCTCGTCATGCTGGGCTGTGCGGTACTCGCCGTCACCGGCTGGCGCAAGGCTCCCAAGCCCGGCGAGCAGCCCGCCGCGGGCTCACAGGCCCGCCGTCAGAGCCGGCCGAAGCGCTCCATGATGGACCGCATCGAAGAGCGCTGGCAGCGCCGCCGCGACGAGCAGGGCCACTGACGGCTCCGCCGAACACAGCGTGACTGAGGGGTGACCGCCACCGGGCGGTCACCCCTCAGTCGTTGTCCGGCAGTCGACGTCCGGCCGGAGCCTTCACCGAAGACCGGTCGGCCATTGCGGGACGTCGGTCGAGGCCGGCTGCCGCCGGGCCGGCGGCAGCCCTGCCCGTCAGCTGCTCTGCCCCGACGGCTTGCGCAGGGTCGGCCGGGCCGCCGCCGCGCGCTCGCGCAGCCGCGCCCACCGGGCCGACGCCGCCCACACCACGCGCACACTCGACCGGGGAGCGAACAGCGCCCTGAGCCGTGCGGGGACGCCGGCCGTGCCCTTCAGCGCGGCCGTCACCCGGCGGACATCGTCCGCGAGCCCCGCCGTCGGCCGCGGTTGTGGCGCGTACAGCACCTGTTCGAC
The DNA here is from genome assembly GCF_044767525.1 of Streptomyces sp. NPDC101234. Lineage (NCBI taxonomy): Bacteria > Bacillati > Actinomycetota > Actinomycetes > Kitasatosporales > Streptomycetaceae > Streptomyces > Streptomyces sp. NPDC101234. Next base: position 202,890 of record NZ_JBIWOA010000004.1, read on the forward strand.
CGCGTCCGCCACCCGGTGCACCGAGGCCCCGGTGACCGGGTCGAGACGGCAGAGCCGGACGAGCCGGTCGGCCGTGCCGCGCGGGGTCTGCGAGTCGTCCGGCAGGATGCCGAAGTCCCAGGCGGTGTCGATCAGTTCCTGCCAGATCGCCAGCGTGTGCGCCGCCACGCCCTCGGGGCTGCGGTCGTACGCCCCGAGGCGTCTGGCCCGCGCCCGCTGCCGGTACAGCATCGGCGACAGCGGCACCGCCAGCACGGCGAGTCCGGCGAGCGCCCACAGGGCCAGCTGCCACCACGGCGGCCCGCCGTCGCCCTGCTGCACCGTGCTCGCCGCGGACGGGCTCGCGCAGGCGTCCAGCTTGCGCAGCTGGGCCGTGCAGCTCTGGCTCTCGGAGGCCGAGGCCGACGGTGCCACCGAGGCGCCCTTGGAGGGCAGCACCTCGTCCGGCACGGAGGAGCCCGGGGTGTCCGACACGGTGTACGACGGCGTCGTGCCCCGGGTCGGCGTCGGCTCGAAACGGGTCCAGCCCACGCCTTCGAAGTACAGCTCCGGCCAGGCGTGCGCGTCCTTCAGACCCACCGACACCGTGCCGTCCGCCTGCGGGGTGCCGGGGGCGAAGCCCACCGCGACCCGGGCCGGGATACCCAGCGTCCGGGCCATCGCCGCCATCGCGAAGGAGAAGTGCACACAGAAACCGCGCTTCTGCTTCAGGAAGTTCGCGATCGCGCCCTCGCCCCGGCCGACCTCCACCTGGGTGTCGTACTGGAAGCCGCCGGACACGGCGAAGTAGTCCTGGAGCTTGACCGCCTGCTCGTAGTGGCTGGCCGAGCCCGCGGTGATCGCCCTGGCCGTCTTCGCCACCACCGACGGCAGCGACGAGGGGACCTTGGTGTACTCCTTCTTCAGCGCCGCCGACGGCTCCGGCGCCGAGGCAAGCTGCTCCGGCGTCGGCTGCACGTCCAGGCTGGTGACCTGGTAGGTCTCACCGCGGGTGTTCTGACCGTGGTCGCCGACCAGGGTCATCCCGACCGGCTCGTAGCGCCAGGTGCCGGCGATCTTCACCCCGCTCGGCGGATACGGCATCGGCAGCCAGTCCTGGGCGTACCAGTCGGCGGCCGAGACCGTCGTTCTGATCGTCGTCCGCTTGACGTCACCGCCGAGGCCCGCCGGGGTCGGGAACGTGCCCGGCACATTGGTGATGTGCCGCTGGGCCGGCTTCCAGGTGGTGCCGTCGAAGTCGTCCAGGGAGACGATCCGCAGATACATGTCGGAGACGTCGTCGGTGCTGGTCCGCAACGACAGCACCTGGCGGTCCTCGTCCAGGTTGAGGCTGTCCCGCAGCGACACCAGCGGGTTGACCGCGGAGATCGTGCCGCCGCTCCCGTCGCCCACCCCCACACCGGTCCCGGTGGCGTCCAGCAGACCACCCTGGATCGACGGCATGGCCAGCGGCACGAACAGGGCGACACCGAGCACGGCGGCACCGATCCGGCGCCCCGTGCGCACCGGGGCCACCGCACCGCTCTCCGGGCCGCCCGGGGTCCGCGAGACCCCGCCGAACACCCGGCCCCACTGCGAGAGCCGGTCCCGGCCCTCGGCGAGCAGCAGCATCAGATAGCCGGCCGCCGCCACCAGGAACCACAGCCAGTCGGCCGCCCCGTCGGACAGGCCCGCCGCCACCGAGTACAGCGCGAGCAGCGGCAGCCCGGCCGGGGCCGCGCTGCGGAAGGTGACCGCGAGGGTGTCCACGATCAGCCCGATGACCAGCACCCCGCCGATCACCATCAGCCGGATGCCGTCCGTCAGTGGTGCGGGAATCGCATACCGGCTGACGTCCTGTGAGCCCTGCTGGAGCAGGTCGGCGAGGTACCGGAAGGTGTCCGGGCCGGGGATCAGCCCGGCGATCGCGTGGCTCCGGGCGAAGGCCAGGGTCAGCATCAGCAGCGTGGCCAGGGCCTGCGCGGCCACGGTCAGCGGCCGCGCCAGCGGCACCCGCCGGGTGGCCATCCCCACACCCGTCTGGATCGCCACCAGGAACACCGCCTGGAACAGCCAGGTCATCGGGGAGACCAGGGGCAGCAGGGCGCAGGACGCCATCAGCGTCGCCGCGGCCGCGGTGAGCGCCAGCCGCGCCCGTCCGCTCATCACCGTGCCTCCCCGCCCGCCGCGGCCACCGAGATGCGCTCCCGGTCGGCCTGCCGCCACAGCTCCGTCAGCGAGGCGCCGCGCGGCACGCCGACGGCCGTCCAGCCGGACTCGCGCAGCATCCGCAGCCGCTCCTCGTGCGCGTTGCCGGGCGCGGGCACGTCGGTGGGCTCCCGCACCCAGGTGTCCGGGTCCAGCACGAACGCGACGGCACCGCCGCTGCGCTGGCGCATCTTCGCGGCCACCGCCGCCTGTTCCTCGTCGAGGTCGCCCAGGAAGGCCACCAGCAGCCCCTCGTTGCCGCCGCGCAGCAGGTCGTACGCCCGGGACAGGCCGGTGCCGTCCGAGTGGTCGATCACGGCCAGGGTGTCCATCATCAGCCCGGCCGCGTCCGCCGACTCCTGGCCGGAGCCCGCGAAACCGTCCGAGCCCTCGCCGGGCACCGAGCTGCCGGTGTCTGTCAACAGCCGCACCGAGAAGCCGCGTTCGAGCATATGGACCAGGACCGAGGCGGTGCCGGAGACCGCCCATTCGAATGCCGAGTCGGGGCCCGCGCCCTCGTAGGCGAGGCCCCGGGTGTCCAGCAGTACCGTGCAGCGGGCGCGCTGCGGCTGTTCCTCACGGCGCACCATCAGCTCGCCGTAGCGGGCGGTGGAGCGCCAGTGCACCCGGCGCAGGTCGTCGCCGTAGCGGTAGCCGCGCGGGATCACGTCGTCCTCGCCGGCCAGGGCCAGTGAGCGCTGCCGCCCGTCGCCGTACCCCTTGGCCTCCCCGCTGAGCCGGATCGGCGGCAGCGGCTCCACCTTCGGGATGACGGTCAGGGTGTCGAACGTCGAGAAGGAGCGGGTCAGTTCGCACATCCCGAACGGGTCGGTCAGGCGCAGCTGCAGCGGGCCCAGCGGATAGCGGCCGCGCAGGTCCGAGCGGACCCGGTAGGACACCTCGCGGCGGCCGCCCGGCTCCACCCGGTCCAGGACGAACCGGGGACGCGGGCCGAGGACGTACGGCACCCGGTCCTGGAGCATCAGCAGGCCGGTGGGCAGCCGCGAGACGTTGTCCATCCGCAGATGGACCCGGGCCTCGCTGCCGGCCGGCACCCGCGACGGGGAGAGCCGGCGGCTGCCTGCCACCCGGTAGCGGGTGCGGTAGAGGACGGTCGCGCAGATCAGCGGCAGCACGGCGAGCAGCAGCCCGACCCGGCGCAGATCCGCCTGGCCGAGGATGTACGCGCAGATCACCGCCGCGATCCCGGCCGCCAGGAAGGAGCGGCCCCGGGTGGTCAGCCCGGCGAGCGCCGTGCGGACGCCCCCCGACTCCTCGCGGTCGGCCTCCGCCGGGGCGCCCATCACAGACCCCGCGGGGGCTGCTGGGGATAGGACGGCACACCCCGGCCCAGACCGCCGTAGCCCGCCTGCTGCTGGGGGGCCGCGGGCACCGGGACGCGCTGCAGGATCTCCTGGACGACCTGCTCCGAGGTACGCCGGTTGAGCTGGGCCTGGGCGGTGGGCAGCAGCCGGTGGGCCAGGACCGCGACGGCGAGTGCCTGCACGTCGTCCGGCAGTGCGTACTCCCGGCCGCTCAGAGCGGCGGACGCCTTCGCCGCGCGCAGCAGATGCAGCGTCGCGCGCGGGGAGGCGCCGAGTCTGAGGTCGGGGTGGGTGCGGGTGGCGGCGACCAGGTCCACCGCGTAGCGGCGGACCGGTTCGGCGACATGGACACCCCGGACGGCCTCGACCAGCTTCACGATGTCGTGCGCGTGCGCCACCGGCTGGAGGTCGTCCAGGGGGTTGACCGCGCCGTGGATGTCGAGCATCTGCAACTCGGCCTCCACACTGGGGTAGCCGACCGAGACCCGGGCCATGAAGCGGTCGCGCTGGGCCTCGGGCAGCGGGTAGGTGCCCTCCATCTCGACCGGGTTCTGGGTGGCCACCACCATGAACGGGCTGGGCAGTTCATAGGTCTGCCCGTCGATCGTGACCTGCCGCTCCTCCATCGACTCCAGCAGCGCGGACTGGGTCTTGGGCGAGGCGCGGTTGATCTCGTCGCCGATCACGATCTGGGCGAAGATGGCGCCCGGTTTGAACTCGAAGTCCCGGCGCTGCTGGTCCCAGATGGACACACCCGTGATGTCCGACGGCAGCAGGTCGGGTGTGAACTGGATGCGTCGCACAGTGCAGTCGATGGACTTCGCCAGCGCCTTCGCCAGCATCGTCTTGCCCACGCCAGGGACGTCCTCGATCAGAAGATGTCCCTCGGCGAGCAGTACGGTCAGCGAAAGCCGTACGACCTCGGGCTTGCCCTCGATCACACCCTCCACCGAACTGCGGACGCGCTCCACAGTGGCGGTCAGATCAGTAAGGCTCGCTCGATCGTCATAGGTCGTCACCCGGCCCTCCTCGGCCCGTTATTGCCCGGGCCGGCGCTTCGTCTCGCATAACCGGCCCACCCCGAAACACGGACTCCGCGCGTGAATAGTTCCGCGCGACGTCCCACACCGCATTCTTGCTGCCGTTACCGATTCGTGTCACTCGCCTGTGGACAACTGCCCGCACTATGTCGGTCTTACGGGCTTTCGACCGTCTATTCGGCAGCGTCCCGACAGGGCACGGCGGCGGTTTTCGGGGTGAGCGGCTCGCCGGGGAGCGTGCTCAGGCCGGGTCGACCTCGCGCAGCAGGCCGCTGCGGACGTCGAAGACGAAGCCCCGTACGTCGTTGGTGTGGAGCAGGAACGGTGAGGTGCGTACCCGCTGCATCGACTGCCGTACGTCCTGGTCGACGTCCCGGAACGACTCCACCGCCCAGGCCGGGCGCTGGCCGACCTCCATCTCCAGCTCGGTGCGGAAGTCCTCGGTGAGGGCCTCCAGGCCGCAGCCGGTGTGGTGGATCAGGACGATGCTGCGGGTGCCGAGCTTGCGCTGGCTGATGGTGAGGGAGCGGATCACGTCGTCGGTGACCACACCGCCGGCGTTGCGGATGGTGTGGCAGTCGCCGAGCTGCAGGCCGAGCGCCTTGTGCAGGTCGAGGCGGGCGTCCATACAGGCGACCACGGCCACGTGCAACACGGGCCGGGCGTCCATGCCGGGGTCGGTGAAGGCGTCGGCGTAGGTCCGGTTGGCGTCGACCAGGCGGTCCGTCACGGTGTCGCCGGTGATTATGGCGCCTTCGGATCCAGTGGGAGCTGCTGCGGAAGTCGTCATACTCACGACGTTACTGGTCACGGGTGTTCATGGCCTCCTGTGAGAGGGGACAAAGAACGTCATCGTGGCTTGTTGTGAGCTAACCCACACGGAGGGCAAACCAGGGCTGTACGGGTGATTCCTTTCCAATTACGTCCCCCGTCGCGATGCCGTACGCGACGCGCAGGCCGGTTGATTGACCGGGCGACACGGTGGACTAAAGTGACGCGAAGCGGGAGGCGAGGCTCTCCCCGCTGGTGAAATCCCCTGGAGACCCCGGCATCGCGCCCGGTCCGTCTTCCCACGTGCGCGGTGCGCGTACCGAGCGGGCGGGGACCCGGCGGTGCGTCCCCGTGCCGGAACTGAGAGGCCCCCTTGAGCCAGAGTCGACACGTCCCGGTGATGCTCCAGCGGTGCCTGGATCTGCTGGCGCCCGCCCTGGAGACGCCGGGGAGCGTGGTCGTCGACTGCACCCTCGGTCTCGGCGGCCACAGCGAGGCGCTGCTGACCCGCTTCCCCGAGGCCCGCCTGGTCGCCCTGGACCGCGACAAGGAGGCCCTGCGCCTGTCCGGCGAACGGCTCGCCCGCTTCGGCGACCGCGCCACCCTGGTGCACGCCGTCTACGACGAACTTCCCGATGTGCTCGAACGCCTCGGCATCGCGCGCGTGCAGGGCGTGTTGTTCGACCTCGGGGTCTCCTCCATGCAGCTCGACGAGGCCGACCGCGGCTTCGCCTACGCCCAGGACGCGCCCCTGGACATGCGCATGGACCAGACGACCGGCATCAGCGCCGCCGAGGTCCTCAACACCTACCCGGCCGGAGAACTCGTCCGCATCCTGTACGCGTACGGCGAGGAGAAGCAGGCCAAGCGGATCGTCTCGGCGATCGTGCGGGAGCGCGAGAAGGAGCCGTTCAGCAACAGCGCCCGGCTCGTCGAGCTGATCCGGGACTCGCTGCCGCAGGCCGCCAAGCGCACCGGCGGCAACCCGGCCAAGCGCACCTTCCAGGCCCTGCGCATCGAGGTCAACGGCGAACTCTCCGTCCTGGAAAGGGCGATCCCGGCCGCCGTGCAGGCCCTCGCCGTCGGCGGACGCATCGCCGTACTGTCGTACCACTCGCTCGAAGACCGTCTGGTCAAGCAGGTGTTCGCGGCCGGTGCCGCCACCACCGCGCCGCCCGGGCTGCCGGTCGTGCCCGAGCAGTACCAGCCCCGGCTCAAGCTGCTCACGCGCGGTGCCGAACTTCCCACCGAGGAAGAGGTCGCCGAGAACCGCCGGGCGGCGCCCGCGCGTCTTCGTGGAGCCCAGCGGATCAGGGAGTCCATTGAATGAGCCGTGTGAACGAGGGGACGCTGGGGACCCACCGGAGGACACGTGAGTAGGAAACCCGAGCTGAAGGGACGGGCCGCCCGGCTCGCTCGGCTCATCCCGGCCGGCCGTGGCAGCCAGGCCGCCCGTACCCCGTTCGTCCTGCTCGTCGTCCTGCTCCTCGGCGGCGGTCTGATCGGCCTGCTGGTGCTGAACTCCGCGCTCAGCGAGGGCTCGTTCAGACTCGACGACCTGCAGAAGCGGACCAAGAGCCTCACCGACGAGGAGCAGGCGCTGCAGCGGGACATCGACGCCTACTCCGCCCCCGACGCCCTCCAGCGGCGGGCCCGCGAGCTCGGCATGGTCCCCGGCGGCGACCCGGCCTTCCTCGGCCCCGACGGCACGGTGAAGGGCGTCCCCGGCCCGGCCGCCCTCCGGCTGACCTCGGCGCCGCTCGCTCCCGAGGTCCTCGGCGCGTCCTCGGCCGCCGTACCGGTGCCGACCCCGACAGCAGCCACCCCTGCGCCGGTGCAGACCCCCGTACCCACCGCCCCCGCGCCGGTGACGACCCCGACACCAACACCCACCCCGACTCCGCCCCGGACCTCGACGCCGGCTCCCAGGCCCGTGAGGACCCCGACCACGACCCCCGGCAGGTGACGGAAGTGCCAGACGCCTCTGGACAAAGGCAGCCGCCGCGCCGCCGCGTGCCCGGTCCCGCCAGGCCGCCCCGCCCCCGGGACCCCAGGGTCGCCCTCCGGCGCGGTCCCGGCCCCGGTGCGCGTCCGGTCCGGCGCCCGAGCGCGGTGCGCCCCCCGGCCGGTGCCGCGCTGCGGCTCGGCAGCCCCCGTCCCCGGCTGCGTATGGTCGGTCTCGCCCTGACCGTGGTGATGCTCGTCTTCGTCGGCCGGCTGCTCCAGGTCCAGGCCGTCGACGCCAGCGCGTACGCCGCGAAGGCCGAGCTGAATCGGTACGTCGTGCACACCCTGGCCGCCGAGCGCGGCGGGATCACGGACCGCAACGGCGTGGCGCTGGCCATCAGCGAGGACGCGTACGACATCACCGCCGACCCCACCATGTTCAGCAGCAAGCAGCTCAAGGTGGGCGACGGCCCCGAGCAGGCCGCCGCGCTGCTCGCGCCCATCCTCGGCAAGGACCAGGCCACCCTCGTCAAGCTGCTGCGGCCGAAGAACAAGGACCTGCGCTACGTCCGGCTGGCCACCCGGCAGACCCCGCAGGTCTGGAAGCAGATCAAGGACCTGAAGGCCGCGCTGATCAACAAGGCCGCGACCGACGGCACCACCGTCAATGTGCTCGCCGGTGTCTTCGCCGACCCCAGCAGTCAGCGCGTGTACCCGAACGGCGACCTGGCCGCCGGGATACTGGGCTGGGTGAACGCCGAGGGCAAGGGCGGCGGCGGGATCGAGCAGATGCTCGACAAGCAGCTGACGGGCAAGGACGGCAAGATCCGCTACGCCCAGTCCGGCGGCCGTGAGGTGCCCACCGCGGGCTCCACCGAGACCCCGGCCGTGCCCGGATCCGACGTCGAGCTCACCATCGACCGCGACATCCAGTGGGCCGCGCAGAACGCCATCACCGAGCAGGTCAAGAAGTCCAAGGCCGACCGCGGTTACGTGGTCGTCCAGGACACCCGGACCGGGCAGATCCTGGCGATGGCCAACTCGCCGGGCTTCGACCCGAACGACCTGTCGACGGCCGACTCCGCCGACATGGGCAACGCGGCCCTCCAGGACGCCTACGAGCCCGGATCCACCGCCAAGGTCATGTCGATGGCGGCCGTGCTGCAGGAGAACGTCGCCACCCCGCTCACGCGCGTGGTGGTGCCCAACCGGCTGCACCGCGGCGACCGGTCCTTCAAGGACGACGTCGACCACGACACCTGGTACCTCACGCTCAACGGCGTGCTCGCCAAGTCCAGCAACATCGGCACCATCCTCGCCGCCGGCCAGCTCGGCAAGACCCAGGAACAGACGAACCAGATCCTCTACTCGTATCTGCGCAAGTTCGGCATCGGCAGCTACACCGGGCTCGGCTTCCCCGGCGAGACCCGGGGCATCCTGGCCGCCCCGGGCAAGTGGTCGACGTCGCAGCAGTACACGATCCCTTTCGGCCAGGGCTTCTCCATCAACGCCATGCAGGCGGCCTCCGTCTACTCGACGATCGCCAACGGCGGAGTCCGCGTCGATCCGACCCTGGTACGCGGCACCAAGGACGCCGACGGCCGCTTCACCTCGGCCGCGCAGCCCAGGAAAACCCGTGTGGTCAGCGAGAAGACGGCCAAGACCCTCGCGGAGATGCTGGAGTCCGTCGTGGACGACGAGCAGGGCACCGGCGCCAAGGCGGCCATCCCCGGCTACAACGTGGCCGGCAAGACGGGTACCGCCAACCGAGTGGATCCGGCCACCGGCAGGTACCGCGGCTACACCTCGTCGTTCGCCGGGTTCGCGCCCGCGGACAACCCCCGCATCACCGTCTACTGCGCCATCCAGAACGCCACCTCCGGCAGCTACTTCGGCGGCCAGATCTGCGGCCCCATCTACAAGCAGGTGATGGAGTTCGCCCTCAAGACCCTCCAGATCCCCCCGACCGGCGCCAAGGCGGCGAACCTGCCCGTCGACTACAAGCCCTGATCGGCGCCGCAGCGCTTCGCACAGACCACCAGGAACGAGCTCGTGACAACGATCACCCCCGATCCCGGGAACCACGGGGCCCGGCAGCCCTCTCCCACTCGTCACCCACCACCACCCTTGCCGGACCGCGCTGCGCGCGGGCCCCTTTTTAGCTCCGGAGCGGGTGCGCCCGGTACGCTCACCGCCGTGCCACACGCTGATCAGTCCCAAACCACCCAGAAGGGCGCTTCCGTGACATATCCGGGGCCGCCCAGGCCGGTTCAGATCTCCGCAACACCCCTCGCGGAGCTCGCCGATCAGCTGGGTGCCGCCGAGCCGGATACCGCGCAGAACGCAGCCGAGGTCACGGGCATCACCCATGACTCACGCGCGGTCCGCCCCGGCGACCTGTACGCCGCTCTGCCGGGTGCCCGGCTGCACGGCGCCGACTTCGTCACGCAGGCCGCCGGCCTCGGCGCGGTCGCCGTGCTGACCGACCCGACGGGCGCCGAGCGCGCCGCCGCGACCGGCCTGCCGGTCCTGGTCGTCGACGACCCGCGCGCGCGGATGGGCGAACTCGCGGCCACCATCTACGGCCGCCCGGGCAGCGACCTGCTGCAGATCGGCATCACCGGCACCTCGGGCAAGACCACCACGGCCTACCTGGTCGAGGGCGGTCTGAAGTCGACCCGCAACACCGGACTGATCGGCACCGTGGAGATGCGCATCGGCGACGAGCGCATCAAGTCCGAGCGCACCACCCCCGAGGCCACCGACCTCCAGGCCCTGTTCGCCGTCATGCGCGAGCGCGGCGTCGAGGCGGTCGCCATGGAGGTCTCCAGCCACGCCCTGGTCCTCGGCCGGGTCGACGGCTGTGTCTTCGACATCGCCGTCTTCACCAACCTCAGTCCGGAACACATGGAGTTCCACTCCGACATGGAGGACTACTACCGGGCCAAGGCACAGCTGTTCACCCCGGAACGCAGCAGACGGGGGGTGGTCAACGTCGACGACGAGTACGGCCGCAGGCTCGCCCAGGAGGCCTCCGTCCCGGTCGTCACCTACTCCGCCGAGGGCCACCCGGACGCCGACTGGCGCGCCGCGGACGTTCATATCGGCCCCATGGACTCGACGTTCACCGTCGTCGGGCCCGAGGGCGTCCGGGTCGCCGCCAAGTCGCCGCTGCCGGGCCCCTTCAACGTGGCGAACACCCTCGCCGCGATCGTCGCCCTCGCCGCGGCCGGCCTCGACCCGCAGACCGCCGCCGACGGTGTCGCCGCCGTCCCGGGCGTCCCGGGCCGGCTGGAGCGCGTGGACGCCGGGCAGCCCTACCTCGCGGTCGTCGACTACGCCCACAAGACGGACGCCGTCGAGTCGGTCCTCAAGGCCCTGCGCAAGGTCACCAAGGGCCGGCTGCTCATCGTCCTCGGCTGCGGCGGCGACCGTGACCGCACCAAGCGGGCCCCGATGGGCGCCGCCGCGGCCCGGCTCGCCGACACGGCCGTACTGACCTCCGACAACCCCCGCTCCGAGGACCCTCTCGCCGTCCTCGCGACCATGCTCGAAGGCGCGGCCTCGGTGCCCGCCCACGAGCGCGGCGAGGTGCTCCTCTTCGAGGACCGGGCCGCCGCGATCGCCGCCGCCGTCGCCCGGGCGCACCCCGGCGACACCGTGCTGGTCGCGGGCAAGGGACACGAACAGGGCCAGGACATCGCCGGCGTGGTCCGTCCCTTCGACGACCGCCAGGTGCTTCGCGAAGCTATCCAGAAGACCCAGGGATGAACTTGTGATCGCCCTCTCTCTCGCCGAGATCGCAGAAGTCGTCGGCGGGCAGACGCACGACATACCGGATCCGTCCGTCCAGGTCACCGGCGAAGTCGTCCGGGACTCCCGCGAGGCGGGGCCGGGCAGCCTGTTCGCCGCCTTCGTGGGCGAACGCGTGGACGGCCACGACTATGCCGCCCAGGTCGTCGGGCAGGGCGCGGTCGCCGTACTGGCGTCGCGCCCCGTCGGCGTGCCCGCGATCGTCGTGGACGATGTCCAGCGGGCCCTCGGCGCCCTCGCCCGCCATGTCGTACGACGGCTCGGCGCGACCCTGGTGGCCCTCACCGGCTCGGCCGGCAAGACCAGCACCAAGGACCTCATCGCGCAGGTGCTGCGGACCAAGGCGCCGACCGTGTTCACGCCCGGCTCGCTCAACAACGAGATCGGGCTGCCGCTGACCGCCCTGTCCGCCACCGAGGAGACGAAGTTCCTGGTGCTGGAGATGGGCGCGCGCGGCATCGGCCACATCCGCTACCTGACGGATCTGACGCCCCCGAGGATCGGCCTGGTCCTCAACGTCGGCACCGCCCACATCGGCGAGTTCGGCGGCCGTGAGCAGATCGCCCAGGCGAAGGGCGAGTTGGTGGAGGCGCTGCCCGCCGCCGAGGACGGCGGTACCGCGATCCTCAACGCCGACGACCCGTTGGTCCGGGCCATGGCCACCCGTACCAAGGCGAAGGTGATCCTTTTCGGAGAGTCGGCCGAAGCGGACGTACGGGCCGAGAACGTACGACTCACGGACACGGGACAGCCCGCGTTCAGCCTTCACACACCCTCCGGTGCAAGCGATGTGACCATGCGCCTGTACGGTGAGCACCACGTGTCGAACGCGCTCGCCGCGGCCGCCGTCGCCCATGAGCTGGGCATGTCCGCGGAAGAGATCGCCACCGCGCTCTCCGAGGCGGGCTCCCTCTCCCGCTGGCGTATGGAGGTCACCGAGCGCCCGGACGGCGTGACCATCGTCAACGACGCCTACAACGCCAACCCCGAGTCCATGCGGGCCGCACTGCGCGCGCTCGCGGCCATGGGCACAGCCGCACAGGCAAAGGGGGGACGCACGTGGGCGGTGCTCGGCAAGATGGCCGAGCTCGGGGACGAGGCGCTCGCCGAGCACGACGCGGTCGGACGGCTCGCCGTCCGGCTCAATGTCGGCAAGCTCGTCGCCGTCGGGGGAGTGGAAGCCTCCTGGCTGCAACTGGGCGCATATAACGAGGGTTCGTGGGGTGAGGAGTCGGTGCACGTGTCCGACGCACAGGCGGCGGTCGACCTGTTGCGCAGCGAGTTGCGCCCGGGGGATGTCGTCCTCGTGAAGGCGTCACGTTCGGTGGGGCTGGAGAGCGTTGCGCAGGCGCTCCTGGAGTCCGGTGCCGAGGGTGTTGATGCCCGATGATGAAGCAGATCCTCTTCTCGGGTGTCATCGGTCTCTTCCTGACGCTGATCGGCACCCCGCTGCTGATCAAGCTCCTCGCCCGCAAGGGCTACGGCCAGTACATCCGTGACGACGGCCCGCGCGAGCACGCCAGCAAGCGCGGTACGCCGACGATGGGCGGTATCGCCTTCATCCTGTCGACGGTCGCCGCCTACTTCCTGTCCAAGGTGATCACCGGTTACGCCCCGACCTACTCGGGCCTGCTGGTGCTCGGCCTGATGTGCGGGATGGGCCTGGTCGGCTTCCTGGACGACTACATCAAGATCGTCAAGCGTCGTTCGCTGGGCCTGCGGGCCAAGGCGAAGATGGCCGGCCAACTGATCGTCGGCATCTCCTTCGCGGTGCTCTCGCTGCAGTTCCCGGATGCCATCGGCAACACGCCGGCGTCCACCAAGCTGTCCTTCATCACGGACTTCGGCTGGACCATCGGCCCGGTGCTGTTCGTGGTCTGGGCGCTTTTCATGATCCTCGCGATGTCCAACGGCGTGAACCTGACGGACGGTCTGGACGGCCTGGCCACCGGCGCCTCCGTGCTCGTCTTCGGCGCCTACACGTTCATCGGCGTCTGGCAGTTCCAGGAGTCCTGCGCCAACGCGGTCACCCTGACCAACCCCAACGCCTGCTACACGGTCCGCGATCCGCTGGACCTCGCGGTCATCGCCTCCGCGCTGATGGGTTCCTGCCTCGGCTTCCTGTGGTGGAACACCTCGCCGGCCAAGATCTTCATGGGCGACACCGGCTCGCTCGCACTCGGCGGCGTCCTCACGGGCCTGGCGATCCTGTCCCGCACCGAGCTCCTCGTCGCCATCATGGGCGGTCTGTTCGTCCTCATCACCATGTCGGTCGTCATCCAGGTCGGCTCCTTCCGGCTCACCGGCAAGCGCGTCTTCCGGATGGCACCGCTCCAGCACCACTTCGAACTCAAGGGCTGGTCCGAGGTACTTGTGGTGGTCCGTTTCTGGATCATCCAGGGCATCTGTGTGATTGTCGGACTTGGGCTCTTCTATGCAGGATGGGCAGCGGCCAAGTGACCGACTGGCAGGGCAAACACGTCACCGTCGCCGGGCTCGGCGTCTCCGGTGTCCCGGCGGCCAGGGTGCTGCACGCGCGGGGCGCGGTCGTCACGGTCGTCAACGACGGCGACGACGCACGCGCGCGTGAGCAGGCCGCCGAGCTGGAGGCGCTGGGCGTCACGGTACGGCTCGGTGACGGTGCGACCCTGCCGGAGGGCACCGAGCTGATCGTCACCGCGCCCGGCTGGAAGCCGGACAAGCCGCTGTTCACGGCGGCCCGCGCGGCCGGCATCGAGATCTGGGGCGACGTCGAGCTGGCCTGGCGGCTGCGGGGGCCCGACGCGGCTCCGTGGCTGGCCGTCACCGGCACCAACGGCAAGACCACCACCGTCCAGATGCTGGCGTCGATCCTGAAGGCGGCGGGCCTGCGCACGGCCGCCGTCGGCAACATCGGTGTCTCCCTGCTCGACGCGGTCCTCGGGGACGAGGAGTACGACGTCCTGGCCGTGGAGCTGTCCAGCTACCAGCTGCACTGGGCGCCCTCGCTGCGCGCCCACTCGGCGGCCGTGCTGAACCTCGCCCCGGACCATCTCGACTGGCACGGCTCCATGGAGGCGTACGCCAAGGACAAGGGCCGTATCTACGAGGGCAACCGGGTCGCCTGCGTCTACAACGTCGCCGACAAGCTCACCGAGGACCTGGTCCGCGAGGCCGACGTCGAGGAGGGTTGCCGGGCGATCGGCTTCACCCTCGGCACCCCGGGCCCGTCCCAACTCGGTGTCGTGGACGGCATCCTGGTCGACCGCGCCTTCGTCGAGAACCGGCAGAAGAACGCCCAGGAGCTGGCCGAGGTCTCCGACGTCAACCCGCCGGCCCCGCACAACATCGCCAACGCCCTCGCCGCGGCGGCCCTCGCGCGCGCCTTCGGGGTGCCGCCCACGGCCGTACGGGACGGGCTGCGGAACTTCCGCCCGGACGCCCACCGCATCGCGCATGTCGCCGACGTGGACGGCGTTGCCTACATCGACGACTCCAAGGCCACCAACACCCATGCGGCGGAAGCCTCGTTGGCGTCATATGAGTCGATTGTATGGATTGCGGGCGGTCTGGCGAAGGGGGCGACCTTCGACGAGCTGGTCGCCAGGTCGGCAAAGCGACTTCGCGGGGTGGTGCTGATCGGTGCCGATCGCGCTCTCATCCGGGACGCCCTCGCGCGACACGCGCCGGAGGTACCCGTCGTCGACCTCGACCGGACCGACACTGGGGCGATGCTCGCGGCGGTCCAGGAGGCGCGACGGCTCGCCGTCGCCGGAGACACTGTGCTGTTGGCACCCGCCTGTGCCTCCATGGACATGTTCGCCAACTACAACAAGCGCGGTGACGCGTTCGCCCAGGCTGTTCGCGAACTCGGAGCCTGACCCGGCCGCCTGCCGGGCGACCATGGGAGGGACGCGTGGGACGGTCGACGTTCAGCGGAGGCGTTGATGCCCGGTAGCCGTACCGGCCGGCCGCCCGTACAGCGGGCGGTCCGCAGGCCCGCCGCTTCCCGCACGCCACCCGAGAATCCGCTGCGGCGGCTGCACGCCCGTGCCCACCGGGCCTGGGACCGGCCGCTGACCGCGTACTACCTGATCCTCGGCGGCAGCCTGCTGATCATCGTGCTGGGTCTGGTGATGGTCTACTCGGCCTCCCAGGTCACCGCGCTGCAGATGTCGCTGCCCGGCTCGTTCTTCTTCCGCAAACAGTTCCTCGCCGCCTCCATCGGCGGCGTGCTGATGCTCGTCGCGTCCCGTATGCCGGTGAAACTGCACCGGGCGCTCGCCTATCCGATCCTGGCCGGCGCCGTCTTCATGATGGCGTTGGTGCAGGTGCCGGGGATAGGCATGTCGGTCAACGGCAACCAGAACTGGATCTCCCTCGGCGGCTCGTTCCAGATCCAGCCCAGCGAGTTCGGCAAGCTCGCCCTGGTGCTGTGGAGCGCCGACCTGCTGGCCCGCAAACAGGAGAAGCGGCTGCTGACCCAGTGGAAGCACATGCTGGTGCCGCTCGTCCCGGTCACCTTCCTGCTGCTCGGCCTGATCATGCTCGGCGGCGACATGGGCACCGCCATCATCCTGACCGCGATCCTCTTCGGCCTGCTCTGGCTGGCCGGGGCGCCCACCCGGCTGTTCGCCGGCGTGCTGTCGATCGCCGGTGTGCTCGGTGTGATCCTCATCAAGACCAGCCCCAACCGGATGGCCCGGCTCGCCTGCATCGGCGCCACGGAGCCCAAGACCGGCGTCGCCGACTGCTGGCAGGCGGTCCACGGCATCTACGCGCTGGCCAGCGGCGGACTCTTCGGTTCAGGACTCGGTGCGAGTGTGGAAAAATGGGGCCAACTGCCAGAAGCCCACACCGACTTCATCTTCGCCGTCACCGGTGAGGAACTGGGCCTGGCGGGCACGCTGTCGGTACTGGCCCTCTTCGCGGCTCTAGGCTATGCGGGTATCCGCGTGGCCGGACGCACGGAGGACCCCTTCGTGAGGTACGCCGCGGGAGGTGTGATCACCTGGATCATCGCCCAGGCGGTGATCAACATCGGTGCGGTGCTCGGCCTGCTGCCGATCGCCGGTGTCCCCCTCCCGCTGTTCTCCTACGGGGGCTCCGCCCTGCTGCCGACCATGTTCGCGATCGGGCTGCTGATCGCCTTCGCACGCGACGATCCCGCCGCACGGGCGGCGCTTGCGATGCGGCAACCTCGCTTTGGTAGAAAGCGGGGAGCCGGGGGTCCTCGGGGACCTCGGAGATGGAACACGATGCGACGGCGCGCCCCGGTGGCGCGCCCGTCCGGAGAGCGGTGAATTTCGGTGCATGTCGTACTCGCTGGTGGGGGGACCGCCGGCCACATCGAGCCCGCGCTCGCCCTCGCGGACGCCCTGCGCAGGCAGGACCCCACCGTGGGGATCACGGCCCTGGGCACGGAACGCGGCCTGGAGACCACGCTCGTCCCGCAGCGGGGCTATGAGCTGGCGCTGATCCCGGCGGTGCCGCTGCCCCGCAGGCCCACCCCCGAGCTGATCACCGTCCCCGGCCGGCTGCGCGGCACCATCAAGGCCGCCGAGCAGATCCTGGAGCGCACCAAGGCGGACTGCGTCGCCGGCTTCGGCGGCTATGTCGCCCTGCCCGCGTACCTCGCCGCCAAGCGCCTCGGTGTGCCGATCGTGATCCACGAGGCCAACGCCCGCCCCGGCCTCGCCAACAAGATCGGCTCCCGGTACGCGGCCAGGGTCGCGGTCTCCACGCCCGACAGCAAGCTCCGCGACGCCCGCTACATCGGCATCCCGCTGCGCCGCTCCATCGCCACCCTGGACCGCGCCGCGGCCCGCCCCGAGGCCCGCCACCGCTTCGGCCTCGACCCCAACCTGCCCACGCTGCTCGTCTCCGGCGGCTCCCAGGGCGCCCGCCGCCTCAACGAGGTCATCCAGCAGGTCGCCCCCTGGATGCAGCAGGCCGGGATCCAGATCCTGCACGCGGTCGGCCCGAAGAACGAACTGCCGCAGGTGCACCAGATGCCGGGAATGCCCCCCTATATCCCGGTAAGTTACCTGGATCGGATGGACCTCGCGTACGCCGCGGCCGACATGATGCTCTGCCGCGCGGGTGCGATGACCGTCGCCGAACTCTCCGCCGTCGGACTCCCGGCCGCCTATGTCCCGCTGCCCATCGGCAACGGCGAACAGCGGCTGAACGCCCAGCCGGTGGTCAAGGCCGGGGGCGGCCTCCTGGTCGACGACGCGGAACTCACCCCGGAGTGGCTGCAGCAGAACGTCCTGCCCGTGCTCGCCGACCCTCACCGGCTGTACGAGATGTCCCGCGCGGCGAGCGAGTTCGGCCGTCGGGACGCCGACGACCTGCTCGTCGGCATGGTGTACGAGGCGATCGCCTCGAGCCGTTAGGACCGTATGACGAAAGGCAAGTGAGCAGCGTGGCCGGATCGACCACCGCCGAGCGCGGTGAACGCCAGCAGGAGTCGTCCGGCCCGCCGCTCCTCCGGCGGTGGAGGAACCGCCGCTTTCGCAGGTTCGTCGTTCTGGGTCTGGGGGTTGTCCTCCTGGGCTCCGGTTCCGTGTGGCTGCTGTACGGCTCCTCATGGCTGCGCGTGCGGCAGGTCTCCGTCTCCGGTACGGCCGTTCTGACGCCCGAGCAGGTCCTTGAGGCCGCCGACGTCCCGGTCGGCGCACCGATGGTCTCCGTCGACACCGGCGGCATCGAGGCCCGGCTGCGCCGGAAATTGCCCCGAATTGACGTGGTTGACGTCGCTCGTTCCTGGCCTCACGGAATCAGGCTGAAAGTGGTCGAGCGCACTCCGGTTCTGCTCATCGCAAAGGGTGGAAACTTCACCGAAGTGGACAAGAAAGGCGTCCGGTTCGCCACGGTTTCGCAGGCGCCGAAAGGTGCTCCGCTGCTGGAACTGTCGCTCGCGCGGTCCGGTTCGGCGACGGCGAGCCTGCGCCGTTTCGACACCGACCGGCTGGTGCGGGAAGCGGTCGACATCGCAGGTGACATTCCGGCCGCCGTCCGCCGGGAGACCCGGAGTCTCAAGGTCCGTTCCTACGACGACATCTCGCTGGTGCTGAGCGGCGGCCGTACCGTCGAGTGGGGCAGTTCCGAGAACGGTGCGGCCAAGGCCCGTACGCTCAGCGCTCTCCTGAAAGCCGCTTCCGGCGCCCGGCACTTCGACGTGAGTGTTCCCACCGCCCCTGCGTCATCGGCGAGTTGACGCACATCAGCGCAGGCCAGCACCCTGGTTGGGCACTGCTACGGCTGATCACATAGGGTGAAAAGAAAAACGGGAGGTTCGGCGTGTTCGTTGAACGGGCGCCACTTGTCGACTTAGTGTCCTGTTCAGAAGACTCCAGGGAACAGACACACTGGTAACCCTAAACTTCAGGGTTAGGGTTCGGGTCGGCGCTACGGACCGTCCCATTCGGCATCCGCCGTCCCCGCGCGGGGCACCGCACGTGGACGGCAACGTAATTCGAGGCGAGAGGCCTTCGACGTGGCAGCACCGCAGAACTACCTCGCAGTCATCAAGGTCATCGGTGTCGGCGGCGGTGGTGTCAATGCCATCAACCGGATGATCGAGGTCGGCCTCAAGGGCGTCGAGTTCATCGCCATCAACACCGACGCGCAGGCGCTGTTGATGAGCGACGCCGACGTCAAGCTCGACGTCGGCCGTGAACTCACCCGCGGACTCGGCGCCGGCGCCAACCCGGCCGTCGGCCGCAAGGCCGCCGAGGACCACCGCGAGGAGATCGAGGAGGTCCTCAAGGGGGCCGACATGGTCTTCGTGACGGCCGGCGAGGGTGGCGGCACCGGCACCGGCGGCGCGCCCGTCGTGGCCAACATCGCGCGCTCCCTCGGCGCCCTCACCATCGGCGTGGTCACCCGCCCCTTCACCTTCGAGGGCCGGCGCCGCGCCAACCAGGCCGAGGACGGCATCGCCGAACTCCGCGAAGAGGTCGACACCCTCATCGTCATCCCGAACGACCGGCTGCTGTCCATCTCGGACCGCCAGGTCTCGGTGCTCGACGCCTTCAAGTCGGCCGACCAGGTCCTGCTCTCCGGTGTCCAGGGCATCACCGACCTCATCACCACGCCCGGCCTCATCAACCTCGACTTCGCCGACGTCAAGTCGGTCATGTCCGAGGCCGGTTCGGCCCTCATGGGCATCGGCTCGGCCCGCGGCGACGACCGCGCGGTGGCCGCCGCCGAGATGGCGATCTCCTCGCCGCTCCTGGAGGCCTCCATCGACGGCGCCCGGGGCGTGCTGCTCTCCATCTCCGGCGGCTCCGACCTCGGCCTGTTCGAGATCAACGAGGCCGCCCAGCTGGTCAGCGAGGCCGCCCACCCCGAGGCCAACATCATCTTCGGCGCGGTCATCGACGACGCCCTCGGCGACGAGGTCCGCGTCACGGTCATCGCGGCCGGCTTCGACGGGGGCCAGCCCCCGGCCCGCCGGGACAACGTCCTCGGCGCGTCCTCGTCCCCTTCCCGTCGGGACGAGCCCGCTCCGGTGCGGCAGCAGCCCGAGCGCCCCTCCTTCGGCTCGCTCGGCAGCGTGACCCCCAAGGAGGACCCGGAGCCGGCCCCCGAGCCGGTCGCCGACATCCCGGTCGCCCCGCCGGTCCCGCCGTCGCGCACCTACACGGACAGCGCGGCCGAGGAACTGGACGTACCGGACTTCCTCAAGTGATCCTTCAGACGTGATAGGACAGCGCGAAACCGTGAGCGGCGCGCACTTCGCCTTCACCGACAGGTGGGGCGGGGTGAGCGCCGCTCCGTACGAGGAGCTCAACCTGGGCGGGGCGGTCGGCGACGACCCCGGCGTGGTACGGACCAACCGGGAGATCGCCGCCGAGTCGCTCGGCCTGGACCCCGGCAGGGTGGTCTGGATGAACCAGGTCCACTCCGCCGACGTGGTCGTCGTGGACGAGCCGTGGGGGGACCGGCCGGTTCCCGAGGTCGACGCGGTCGTCACCGCGCGTCAGGGGCTCGCCCTCGCCGTCCTCACCGCCGACTGCACGCCGGTCCTGCTCGCCGACCCGGTCGCCGGGGTCGTGGCCGCCGCCCACGCGGGCCGGCCCGGCATGATCGCCGGGGTCGTTCCCGCCGCCGTACGCGCCATGACGGAACTCGGCGCCGACCCGGCCAGGATCGTCGCCCGTACCGGACCGGCCGTCTGCGGGCGGTGCTACGAGGTGCCGGAGGCGATGCGCACCGAGGTGGCCGCCGTCGAGCCGGCGGCGCACGCCGAGACCAGCTGGGGCACTCCGGCGGTCGACGTCGGCGCCGGAGTGCACGCACAGCTGGCGCGCGCCGGGGTGCATGACCGGGCGCAGTCGCCGGTGTGCACGCTGGAGTCGAATGATCACTTCTCGTACCGTCGCGACCGCACCACCGGGCGGCTCGCGGGCTATGTGTGGCTGGACTGATAGGGCATGACGGACCGTAGGACCGAACTCGCCGCAAACCTGGCGAAAGTGGAGGAGCGCATCGCCGCCGCGTGTGCGGCGGCCGGGCGCAAGCGGGAGGAGGTGACCCTGATCGTGGTCACCAAGACCTACCCGGCGAGCGATGTGCGGATCCTTTCGGGGCTCGGTGTGCGCCATGTCGCCGAGAACCGGGACCAGGACGCGGCCCCCAAGGCTGCCGAATGTGTGGATCTGCCCCTCAGTTGGCATTTTGTCGGTCAATTGCAGACCAACAAAGTCCGATCCGTGGTGGGTTATGCGGATCTCGTGCAGTCCGTCGACCGTTCCAAGCTCGTCGAGGCGCTGTCGAAGGAGGCGGTGCGGGCCGGGCGTGAGGTGGGGTGCCTCCTTCAGGTGGCGCTCGACGCGGGTGCGAGCGGAAGAGGGGAGCGCGGCGGTGTGGCACCGGGCGGAATCGAAGAGTTGGCCGACCTCGTCGCCGGATCGCCGGGGCTCCGGCTCGACGGACTGATGACCGTCGCTCCGCTCACCGGGGAGTACGCAGGGCGCCAACGTGCGGCGTTCGGGCGGTTGATGGATTTGTCGACCGGCCTGCGCCGAGCTCATCCGGCTGCGAACATGGTCTCCGCAGGGATGAGTGCGGACCTCGAGGAGGCAGTGGCGGCCGGGGCGACACATGTACGCGTCGGCACCGCGGTACTCGGAGTCCGCCCCAGGCTCGGGTAACGTCGCCAGGAAGTCGGACCACAGCAGAAAATATGGTCAATGCGGCCCAGGGTGGGCGCAACGGCCACGTGGATCGCGGGACTTGGCAGTCGTCACGGATCCACCACAGAGCGGAGGACTCAGAGCATGGCCGGCGCGATGCGCAAGATGGCGGTCTACCTCGGCCTCGTGGAGGACGATGGGTACGACGGCCGCGGATTCGATCCCGACGACGACTTCGAGCCCGAACTGGACCCGGAGCCCGAACGGGACCACCGACGGCACGAGCCGTCCCACCAGTCCCACGGTGCACACCAGTCCCAAAGGGACGATTCGGTACGAGTGGTGCAGCCGTCTACACCTCGCGAACCGGTGTCGCATTCCGCGGCGCTACCGGCGGAATCGGGACGCCCGGCGCGCATCGCTCCCGTGGCGTCCATCACACAAGAACGCGCAAGCCTGGAGAAGAACGCACCGGTGATCATGCCCAAGGTCGTGTCGGAACGAGAGCCTTACCGGATCACCACGCTTCACCCCCGGACCTACAACGAGGCCCGTACCATCGGGGAACACTTCCGTGAGGGCACCCCGGTGATCATGAATCTGACTGAGATGGATGACACAGACGCGAAGCGACTTGTCGACTTTGCGGCCGGTTTGGTGTTTGGTCTTCACGGCAGCATCGAGCGGGTGACGCAGAAGGTGTTCCTGTTGTCGCCTGCTAACGTCGATGTCACGGCGGAGGACAAGGCCCGCATCGCAGAGGGCGGGTTCTTCAACCAGAGCTGAGACGCAACACCGGTACCAGGCACGGAACAGGGGAGAGGGAAGCACGGATCATGAGCGTGTTCCTGGATGTGATCTACATCGCGCTGATGTGCTTCCTCATCGTGCTCATCTTCCGGTTGGTCATGGACTACGTGTTCCAGTTCGCCCGCTCATGGCAACCCGGCAAGGCGATGGTGGTCGTACTTGAGGCCACCTACACTGTCACCGATCCACCGCTCAAGCTTCTGCGGCGGTTCATTCCGCCGCTGCGTCTCGGGGGCGTGGCGCTCGACCTGTCCTTCTTCGTACTGATGATCATCGTCTACATCCTGATCGCGATCGTTGGTCGGCTGTGATGAGCGATGTGACCTACCGTCTTGCCGAACGCCGACGACTACGTTGAGGTGAAGAGATGCCGTTGACCCCCGAGGACGTGCGGAACAAGCAGTTCACGACCGTCCGCCTCCGAGAAGGCTATGACGAGGACGAGGTCGATGCCTTCCTCGATGAGGTCGAAGCCGAGCTGACCCGCCTGCTCCGCGAGAACGAGGACCTGCGCGCCAAGCTGGCCGCGGCCACGCGTGCTGCTGCCCAGAACCAGCAGAACATGCGCAAGCCTCCGGAGCCGCAGGACCAGCAGGGCGGCATGCCTCAGCAGGGCGGCATGCCGCAGCAAGGGGGAATGCCGCAGCAGGGTGGTATGCCGCAGCAAGGCGGTATGCCTCAGCAGGGCATGCGAGGTCCCGGCGCTCCGGTGCCCGCCGGCATATCGGGCCCGCCGCAGCAGCAGATGGGTGGCCCCATGGGTGGTCCCCCGCAGCTGCCGAGCGGCGCCCCGCAGCTGCCGGCCGGTCCCAGTGGCCAGGGCGGTCCGCAGGGTCCCGGCCCGATGGGCCAGGGTCCGATGGGCCAGGGTCCGATGGGTCCCGGTCCGATGGGCCAGGGTCCGATGGGCCAGGGTCCGATGCAGGGCATGGGCCAGGGTCCCGGTCCGATGGGTCAGGGCATGGGTCCGGGCACCATGGGCGGTCAGCCCCCCATGCAGCAGCAGATGGGTGGCCCGATGGGCGGCCCCATGGGTGGTCCGATGGGCGGTCCCATGGGCGGCCCCGGTCAGGGTCCCGGTGGCGACAGCGCCGCGCGTGTCCTCTCGCTGGCCCAGCAGACCGCCGACCAGGCGATCGCCGAGGCCCGCTCCGAGGCCAACAAGATCGTCGGCGAGGCCCGCAGCCGCGCCGAGGGTCTGGAGCGTGACGCCCGTGCCAAGGCCGACGCGCTGGAGCGGGACGCGCAGGAGAAGCACCGCGTCGCCATGGGCTCCCTGGAGTCCGCGCGCGCCACGCTGGAGCGCAAGGTCGAGGACCTGCGCGGCTTCGAGCGCGAGTACCGCACGCGTCTGAAGTCGTACCTCGAGTCCCAGCTGCGTCAGCTGGAGACCCAGGCCGACGACTCCCTGGCGCCGCCGCGCACCCCGGTCGCCGCGTCCCTCCCGCCGTCCCCGGCGCCCTCCATGGCACCGGCCGGCGCGAGCGCCCCGTCCTACGGAGGCAACCCGTCGATGGGCGGTCCGTCCATGGGCGGCCCGTCCCCCGCTGCCCCGTCCTACGGCGGCCAGCAGCAGATGACGCCGGCGATGACCCAGCCGATGGCACCGGTACGCCCGCAGGGCCCCTCTCCGATGGGCCAGGCGCCGTCCCCGATGCGCGGCTTCCTCATCGACGAGGACGACAACTGACGGCCGCGCAGAGTAGTACGCCGTAGTCGTCGGCAGCGTTCAACAGGGCGGGGCCCCGGATTTCGATCCGGGGCCCCGCCCTGTTTATGCGTGTTGACGGCTTTGGCGGTCTTGACAGTGCCGGCGCGGGCCGCTGTAGCGCGCGCGGCATGGGCGAGCAGGGGGACGCGGGGCGCCGGGTGGTCGACCTGGAGACACAGCTGTTCCGTGACGAGCCGGCCGTCGGGATCCGTACCCGGCTGACGGCGGCCGGACTGCCGGTGCAGGCCGAGTACCTGCCCGTCGAGGTCGGCACGGGTGTCCGTAGTCGACGTCGACTACGGGGACGACCCGGAGGGCGGTGTCCACGTGGGGTGGAATCCCGGGCCGGTGATCCGGATCGGATTCCACCGGGGCGACGTCGACGCCGAGCAGAACACCCGGATCCTGCATCACATGATCGCCGTCCATGAGGCGATGCGGCAGGCGATCACGGCGATCCTCACGGCCGGCGGGTTCACCTTCGCGGACCGCCCCAGGAAGGACGTGCTCCGGCCGCTGTTCATCGTCAAGGGCCCACGCAGACCACTGCTGGAGGCGCTGGGCCTGGACACCGCGCGGGCGGCCCGGACACTGCCGCCGACCGACTGGGGCGACAACGAGGGCCCGGCCCCCCGGGAATGGGGAGACCGGGCCCTCGGACGCCGCGCCTACGCCTTGCGGAGACGGAAGGTGAGGGACAGGCCCTCGTCGGTGAACGGCTCGCCGTAGGCGCCGTCGCCTTCACCCTGTGCGAAGTCGGTCGCCAGCACCTCGTCGGCGATCAGCTCCGTGTGCTCCGCGAGCGCCGCGATCACCGCCGGGTCCGTCGACACCCACCGCAGCGCGATCCGATCGGCCACGTCCAGCCCGCTGTTCTTGCGCGCCTCCTGGATCAGCCGGATCGCGTCCCGGGCGAGGCCCGCCTGCCGCAGCTCCTCGGTGATCTCCAGGTCGAGCGCGACGGTCGCACCGGAGTCCGACGCCACCGACCAGCCCTCGCGAGGCGTCTCCGTGATGATCACCTCGTCCGGCGCGAGCGTCACGGTCTCGCCGTCGACCTCCACCGTCGCCGTGCCCTCGCGCAGCGCCAGCGACAGCGCGGCCGCGTCCGCCGCGGCGACCGCCTTCGCCACGTCCTGCACCCGCTTGCCGAAGCGCTTGCCCAGCGTCCGGAAGTTCGCCTTGGCCGTGGTGTCCACCAGCGAACCGCCCACCTCGGACAGCGACGCCAGCGAGGAGACGTTCAGCTCGTCGGTGATCTGCGCGTGCAGCTCCCGGTCGAGCGCGTCGAAGCCGACCGCCGCGACCAGCGCCCGGGACAGCGGCTGCCGCGTCTTGACACCCGACTCCGCGCGCGTGGCACGGCCGAGCTCCACGAGCCGCCGTACCAGCACCATCTGCTTGGACAGCTCCGGGTCGATCGCGGACAGGTCCGCCTCCGGCCAGGACGACAGGTGCACCGACTCCGGCGCGCCCGGGGTCACCGGCACCACCAGGTCCTGCCACACCCGCTCGGTGATGAACGGGGTCAGCGGGGCCATCAGCCGGGTGACGGTCTCCACGACCTCGTGCAGCGTGCGCAGCGCGGCCTTGTCGCCCTGCCAGAAGCGGCGGCGCGAACGGCGGACGTACCAGTTGGACAGGTCGTCGACGAACGCGGACAGCAGCTTGCCGGCCCGCTGGGTGTCGTAGGCCTCCAGGGACTGCGTCACCTGGTCGGTGAGCGCGTGCAGCTCCGAGAGCAGCCAGCGGTCCAGGACCGGGCGGTCGGCCGGGGCCGGGTCCGCCGCGGACGGCGCCCAGTTCGACGTACGGGCGTACAGCGCCTGGAAGGCGACCGTGTTCCAGTACGTCAGCAGCGTCTTGCGGACGACCTCCTGGATCGTGCCGTGGCCGACCCGGCGGGCCGCCCACGGTGAGCCGCCAGCCGCCATGAACCAGCGCACCGCGTCCGCGCCGTGCCGGTCCATCAGCGGGATCGGCTCCAGGGTGTTGCCCAGGTGCTTGGACATCTTGCGGCCGTCCTCGGCGAGGATGTGGCCGAGGCAGACCACGTTCTCGTACGAGGACCTGTCGAAGACCAGCGTGCCGACCGCCATCAACGTGTAGAACCAGCCACGGGTCTGGTCGATGGCCTCGGAGATGAACTGCGCCGGGTAACGGCTCTCGAACAGCTCCTTGTTCTTGTGCGGGTAGCCCCACTGCGCGAACGGCATCGAACCCGAGTCGTACCAGGCGTCGATGACCTCCGGCACGCGCGTGGCGGTCTTCTCGCACTGGGGGCACGCGAAGGTGACGGCGTCGATGAACGGGCGGTGCGGGTCCAGGCCCGACTGGTCGGTGCCCGTCAGCTCGGTCAGCTCCGCGCGGGAGCCGACCACGGTGAGGTGGTCGTCCTCGCAGCGCCAGATCGGCAGCGGGGTGCCCCAGTAGCGGTTGCGGGACAGCGCCCAGTCGATGTTGTTGTTCAGCCAGTCCCCGTACCGGCCGTGCTTGACCGTGTCCGGGAACCAGTTCGTCTTCTCGTTCTCTTCGAGGAGGCGGTCCTTGATCGCCGTCGTACGGATGTACCAGGACGGCTGCGCGTAGTAGAGCAGCGCGGTGTGGCAGCGCCAGCAGTGCGGGTAGCTGTGCTCGTACGGCAGGTGCTTGAAGAGCAGGCCGCGCTGGTTCAGGTCCTCGGTGAGCCTTTCGTCGGCCTTCTTGAAGAAGACGCCGCCTACAAGCGGGACGTTCTCCTCGAAGGTGCCGTCCGGGCGGACCGGGTTGACCACCGGCAGGCCGTAGGCGCGGCAGACCTTGAGGTCGTCCTCACCGAAGGCGGGGGACTGGTGGACCAGGCCCGTACCGTCCTCGGTCGTGACGTATTCGGCGTTGACGACGTAATGCGCCGGTTCCGGGAACTCAACCAGCTCGAACGGACGTTGATAGGTCCAGCGCTCCATCTCGGCGCCGGTGAAGGTCTGGCCCGTGGTCTCCCAGCCCTCGCCGAGTGCCTTGGCGACCAGCGGCTCGGCGACGACCAGCTTCTCCTCGCCGTCGGTGGCGACGACGTAGGTGACCTCCGGGTGCGCGGCGACCGCCGTGTTGGACACCAGGGTCCAGGGGGTCGTCGTCCACACCAGGAGCGCGGCCTGGCCGGCGAGCGGACCGGAGGTGAGCGGGAAACGGACGTACACGGAGGGGTCGACGACCGTCTCGTAGCCCTGCGCCAGCTCGTGGTCGGACAGACCGGTGCCGCAGCGCGGACACCAGGGGGCGACGCGGTGGTCCTGGACCAGCAGCCCCTTGTCGAAGATCTCCTTCAGCGACCACCAGACCGACTCGATGTACGCGGGGTCCATGGTCACGTAGGCGTCGTCCAGGTCGACCCAGTAGCCCATGCGGGTCGTCAGCGCGGAGAACGCGTCGGTGTGGCGCAGCACGGACTCACGGCACTTGGCGTTGAACTCGGCGATGCCGTACGCCTCGATCTCCGGCTTGCCGCTGAAGCCCAGCTCCTTCTCGACCGCGAGCTCCACGGGCAGGCCGTGGCAGTCCCAGCCGGCCTTGCGGCCGACGTGGTAGCCGCGCATGGTGCGGAAGCGCGGGAAGACGTCCTTGAAGACGCGCGCCTCGATGTGGTGGGCGCCGGGCATGCCGTTGGCGGTGGGCGGGCCCTCGTAGAACACCCACTCCGGGCGGCCCTCGGACTGCTCCAGGGTCTTGGCGAAGATCTTCTGCTCGCGCCAGAAGTCGAGCACGGCGTGCTCGAGGGCGGGCAGGTCGACCTGTGCGGGCACCTGGCGGTACGTCGGCGCTGTCATCTGCGAGCTTCCTCCAACGGACTTGCTGCCTTCCGTCGGAGGGACGAGAGCTTTGCCTTGCGTACGCCGTGTGCGGCGCGCTCCCGCGGTACCACCCTCCTTGGCCCCCCGGGCGCCGTACGCGCCGGTGAGCCCCCTCATTGGGGTCGCGAAGCCGGCTCTACTCGCCGCCGCCTTTCGGCTGCGGCTTTCTTCCGGCGGCTCCGGGGTGATCTTCACATCGCGCTCGCCCCCGGGCTTCCACCGTCCCCGGGTCGCTCTGGGCTGCGTACGCCGCTACTCGTCCCCATCCACGCTTCTCGCTCCGCCCAGTGTACGGCTCCGCACGGACAGCGGCCGACCCGTTTTCCGGGCCCCGGCCGCGTTCGGTCGTCCAGCTGCCGAGATGACCCGAATGGCGTGGTACGCGTGTTCGCATCCTGGGATGTCCGGCTCGGCGGATTACCGCGCGGGGAGCTGGGCACAACGCATGCATACCTGCTGCGTGGGGGGTGCGGGGCAGGCGGATCGGGCGGCGTGCCCCGTTGCCGCGGGACTTGAGTCGATTTATCGTCCCAGCACGATTCGCGTGCAAGATCACAATATGTGAAGGGGCCGCGGCCATGGTGGCGAAGAAGACCGCCGTACAGCAGTCGGCGTCCGGCCGGTCCAGGGGCGCGGCTGCCTCCGGCGGCGACACCAAGGGGGACGGCGGAAGGAAGAACGCGCACGCGAGAGCGGCGGCCGCCGCCGAGAAAACACCAGGTGAGAAGGGTGCCACCAAGAAGGCGGCGGCAAAGAGGACGCCGGTGAAGAAGGCGGCCGAGAAGAAGACGGCGGAGCCGAGGGCGACGGAGCCGAAGGCGAGCGCGGCACCGGGGGACGCCGTGGAGAAGCCGGGGAAGAACGCGTCCAGGGCCGTGGCGACGAAGACCGCGGCGGCGAAGAGCACGGCCAAGAAGAGCACGGCCAAGAAAGCGGGCGCGGCGCGGGCCGCGAAGCAGACGGGAGCCACGACAGTGGTTGCGAAGAAGACTCCTGGCACGGCCACGGCGGCGGAGAGCGCCGTCCCCAAGGCACGGGTCGCCACGGCGGCTCCGGGCGAGCTCGCGGTGCGTCCCGGCGAGGACCCGTGGACGCCCGAGGAGGTCGAGGAGGCGCGCACGGAGCTGACGGCCGAGACGATGCGGCTGCGCACCGAGATCGAGACCTCCGAGAGCGCCCTGGCCGGCCTGATGCGGGACTCCGGGGACGGCGCCGGCGACGACGATGCCGACACCGGCACCAAGAACATCACCCGGGAGCACGAACTGGCGCTGGCCGCCAACGCGCGCGAGATGCTCGAACAGACCGAACGCGCCCTGGGGAAGCTGGACGCGGGCACCTACGGCCTCTGCGAGAACTGCGGCAACGCCATCGGCAAGGCCCGGATGCAGGCCTTCCCGAGGGCGACGCTGTGCGTCGAGTGCAAGCAGAAGCAGGAACGCCGCTACTGAGCACCGGGGCCGCACGGGGCGTGCCGTAGTCTCGTCCTCAGTCAGGCACCTAAGGTTGAGGGACTCACGTGGCAGAGGCGGAGCGCATCATCGGTACGCCGGGCACCCCGGACGACGGCGGCGAGCGGACGGCGACGCCCGGCGCGTCCGGTGCGGATCAGCAGCCGGTCCAGGACCAGCGGCGGCCCGGGCGCGGCCGCCGGATCGCCGTGCTGTTCGCGGTGGCCGCCTTCGCGTACGCCCTCGACCTGGTCAGCAAGATGATCGTGGTCGCGAAACTGGAGCACCACGCGCCGATCCAGGTCATCGGCGACTGGCTGGAGTTCCACGCGATCCGCAACCCGGGTGCGGCCTTCGGCTTCGGCGGCGCCTTCACGATCATCTTCACGCTGATCGCGGCCGCCGTCATCGTCGTGATCTTCCGCCTGGCCCGCAAGCTCTACAGCTTCCCCTGGGCGGTCGCCCTCGGCCTGCTGCTCGGCGGCGCGCTCGGCAACCTCACCGACCGGATCTTCCGCTCGCCGGGGATCTTCGAGGGCCAGGTCGTCGACTTCATCGCGCCCAAGGGCTTCGCGGTGTTCAACCTGGCCGACTCGGCGATCGTCTGCGGCGGCATCCTGATCGTGCTGCTCTCCTTCCGCGGCCTGGACCCGGACGGGACCGTCCACAAGGACTGAGAGAGCCGATGGGGCCGCGGGCCCAGGGGCTTGCGTACGGGGCTGTCGGCGGTGTCCGGCATACTCGACGGGTGAGCACGATTCCCGAGATCCGTACCCTGCCCGTGCCCGACGGCCTGGAGGGCGAGCGCGTCGACGCCGCCATCTCCCGCATGTTCGGCTTCTCCCGCACCAAGGCGGCCGAGCTGGCCGCGGCGGGCAAGGTCCAGGTGGACGGCTCGGTGGTCGGCAAGTCCGAGCGGGTGCGCGGCGGTGCCTGGCTGGAGGTCGAGATGCCGGGGGCGCCCGCGCCCGTGCAGATCGTCGCGGAGCCCGTCGAGGGCATGGAGATCGTGCACGACGACGATGACGTGGTCGTGATCGTCAAGCCGGTCGGCGTGGCCGCGCACCCCTCCCCGGGCTGGACCGGCCCCACCGTCATCGGCGGTCTGGCGGCCGCCGGCTACCGGATCTCCACCTCCGGCGCCGCCGAGCGCCAGGGCATCGTGCACCGCCTCGACGTCGGCACCTCCGGCCTGATGGTGGTCGCCAAGTCGGAGCGGGCGTACACGTCGCTGAAGCGCCAGTTCAAGGAGCGCACGGTCGACAAGCGCTACCACACGCTCGTGCAGGGCCACCCCGACCCGACCAGCGGCACCATCGACGCCCCGATCGGCCGCCACCCGCAGCACGACTACAAGTGGGCGGTCACGGCCGACGGCAAGCCCTCGGTGACCCACTACGACCTCATCGAAGCGTTCCGCGCGGCCTCCCTGCTCGACGTGAAGCTGGAGACCGGCCGCACCCACCAGATCCGCGTCCACATGGCCGCGCACCGCCACCCCTGCGTCGGCGACCTCACCTACGGCGCCGACCCGACGCTCGCCAAGCGGCTGCACCTGACCCGCCAGTGGCTGCACGCGGTCCGCCTCGGCTTCGAGCACCCGGGGGACGGCGAGTGGGTCGAGTTCGCCAGCGACTACCCGGCCGACCTGCAGAAGGCTCTCGACCAGGTCCGCGAGGAGACCTACGGATGAGCACCCGCGCGTACGACGTACGGGTCGCCGAGGACCCCGCCGACCTGGCGGCGTGCTTCGCGGTCCGCAAGCAGGTCTTCGTCGTCGAACAGGGCGTCCCCGAGGACCTGGAGTACGACGTGTACGACGCCACGGCCCTGCATGTGCTGGCGGTCCGTGAGGACGGCGAACCGCTCGGCACCGGCCGGCTGCTGTACGGCGAGACGGCCGCGGAGAAGACCGGCGGCGACCTGTCTCTCGGCTCCCTGGGCCGGCTCGCGGTCTCCCCTCAGGCCCGCGGTCTGGGCGTCGGCGTCGCCCTGGTCCGGGCGATCGAGGACGCCGCACGCGCGCGTGGCCTGACCGCCGTGGACCTGCACGCGCAGACCCACGCCCTGGGCTTCTACGAGCGGCTGGGCTACGAGCCGTACGGCCCGGAGTACGAGGAGGCGGACATCCCGCACCGGGCGATGCGGCGCGCACTCTGACGGATGTCGCATGGCAGGCTTGAGACCTGCTGTGTGATCGTCGACTCCCGGAGCGCTGGCCGTGGATCAGTTGGCCCTGTTGTTCGTGCTGCTGCTCGGGGCCCTGGTGAGCGTCCCGATCGGGGACCGGTTCGGACTGCCCGCGCCCGTGCTGATGACACTGTTCGGGATCGCCCTCGCGGTGGCCGACTTCGTACCCGACGTGAACATCCCGCCCGAGCTGATCCTGCCCGGTCTGCTGCCGCCGCTGCTCTACGCCGCCGTACGGCGGACCTCCTGGCGCCAGTTCGCGGCCAACAAACGGCCGATCTTCCTGCTCGCCGTCGCCCTGGTGTTCGTCACCACCGTGTGTGTGGCCGTGGTCGCCAACGCGATCGTGCCCGGGCTGTCGATCGCGGCGGCCGTCGCGCTGGGCGCGCTGGTCGCCCCGCCCGACCCGGTCGCCGCGACCGCCGTCGCCGGCCAGCTCGGGCTGCCCCGCCGGCTGGTGTCCATCCTGGAGGGCGAGGGTCTCTTCAACGACGTCACGGCCATCGTGCTCTACCACGTGGCGATCGCCGCCGTGGTCAGCGGTACGTTCTCGCCGTGGCGGGCCGGGCTGGACTTCCTGCTGTCCGCCGTGGTCGCGGTCCTCGTGGGGCTGGTGCTCGGCTGGGGCGCCAACAAGCTGATGGACGTGCTCGGCGACGCGACCCTCCAGATCGGCCTGACCCTGCTCGTCCCGTACGTCTCCTACGTCGTCGCCGAGGAACTGCACGGCTCCGGGGTGCTCGCGGTGCTCACCACCGCGCTGTTCATCGCCGAGTACGCCACCGACGCCGACGACGTGATGACCCGGCTGGCCGGCTACACCTTCTGGGACATCGTCGACACGCTCGTCACCGGCGTCGCGTTCGGGCTGATCGGCCTGGAGCTGCACAACGCGATCCGTACGGCGTCCGGCCGCTGGGGCGAGCTGCTCGGCTGGGCGGCCGCGGTCGTGGGCGTGGTCGTGGTGGTACGGCTGCTCTGGCTGCTGCCGGCGACCTGGCTGACCAAACGCCTGCACGCGATGCGGGACTACGACGAGGAGATCCCGACCAGCTGGCGGGAGACCGTGGTGATGTGGTGGTCGGGGATGCGCGGGGTGGCGTCGGTGGCGCTGGCCCTGGCGATTCCCCTGCGGACCGACGCCGGGTCGGCCTTCCCGGACCGTGACGAGATCGTCTTCATCGCCTTCGGCGTGATCATGGCGACGCTGGTGCTCCAGGGGCTGACCCTGCCGTGGCTGGTGAAGCGGCTGGGGGTGCGGGCCGACATTGAGCGGGAGGCGGAGTTCGAGAAGGAGCTGGCGGTGCGGGCGGCGAAGGCGGCACGGCGGCGGCTGAAGGAGATCGAGCAGGTCGAGGAGTTGCCGGAGGACCTCACCGAGCAGATGCTGCGGCGGGCCTTCGAGATCGGGTTCCGGATCAGTCCCGACGTGGCGGAGGACGAGCGGCGGGAGGGGCACGAGAAGCGGATGCGGCGGCTGAAGAGGGTGCGGCGGATCCAGTCGGAGATGCTGAGCGCTGCGCGCCACGAGGTGCTGGCGGCGCGCAGCGAGCCGGGGGCGGACCCGGAGATCGTGGACCGGGTGCTGCGGCATCTGGACGTACGCAGCCTGCGCTGAGCGCTCCGCCGGAAGTGCCGTGATGTGCCGCCGGTCGACCGCGGCACCGTCGTGGCCGCTCGCGCAGTTCCTCCCCGGTCTTCGGCCGGGGGTACCCCCAGCGCCCCTTCGGGGGCGCTGTACAGCGGCAGTAATACAAGTACATGGCGGCTGTGGACAGTCACAGGCGCCGACGGCTTCTCGATCGTAGTCTCGGATCATGGCTCGGAATATTGTGATCAGTGGTGGAGGAACAGGGATCGGGCTCGCCGCGGCGCGGGTGTTCGCCGCCGACGGGGACCAGGTGGTGCTGCTCGGGCGGCGGAGAGAGGTGCTGGAGAAGGCCGGGGTCCCCGGAGCGGTCGTGCATGCCGCCGATCTGGCGGAGCCGGCCGGCGTGCGGGGTGTGGCCCGGTTCGTCGCCGAGGAGATCGGGACCGTGGATGTGCTGATCCACAGTGCCGGAGGGAACGCGGCCCTCGCGCCCGACGCGGACGCCGGTGACCCGCTCGACGCCGTCGCGCGCACCTGGACCGGGAACTTCCGGCAGAACACGCTGACCGCCGTCCTGCTCACGGAGGCGCTGAAGGACCGGCTCGCGGACCCCGGCGGACGGGTGCTGTTCCTCAGTTCGATCGCGGCGTTCAGAGGTTCCGGGACCGGGTCCTACGCAGCCGCCAAGGCCGCCCTGCATCCGTACGCCCACGACCTGGCCCGGGAGCTGGGGCCGCGCGGGGTCACCGTGAACGTCGTCGCGCCGGGGTATGTCGAGGACACCGAGTTCTTCGGCGGGCCGGTGGCGGAGTCACGGCGCGAGCGGCTCGTCGCGGAGACGTCGACCGGGCGGGCCGGGACACCCGGTGACGTCGCCGCCACCCTGCACTGGCTGGCGTCCCCGGCCGCCGGACACATCACCTCGCAGATCGTCCAGGTCAACGGCGGCGCCGAGCGCGGCCACTGAGGTGAGTCGTCAGACCCGGCCGGGGCGGGGCGGCTCGTGCAGACGTCGGGTGGCCGTCCCGTCGGCGGGGGCGGGGACGATGACGTCCGGCGGGAGGATCGCGTCGGCCGTGTTGACCCGGGGCAGGGCGTAGGGATGCTCCGAGGACAGCCAGGTGATCATCTGCTCGCGGACGGTCACCCGGACCTTCCAGACGTCGTCCGAGTCCTTCGCGGTCATCAGCGCCCGCACCTGGATGGTGTTCGGCGTGGCGTCGGTGACCACCAGGCCGTAGTCCCGCCCGTCCCAGGCGGCGCACTCCCGCAGGATGTCCCGGAGCTTCTCGCGCATCGGCTCGATCGGCGCCGAGTGGTCGAGATGCCAGAAGACGATCCCGGTCATCTGCGGGGTGCCCCGCGACCAGTTCTCGAAAGGTTTGGAGGTGAAGTACGACACCGGCATGGTGATCCGGCGCTCGTCCCAGGTCCGTACCGTCAGAAAGGTCAGGGTGATCTCCTCGACCGTGCCCCACTCACCGTCGACCACGACCGTGTCGCCGAGGCGCACCATGTCGCCGAAGGCGATCTGCAGCCCCGCGAACATGTTGCTGAGCGTGGACTGGGCGGCCACACCGGCGACGATGCCGAGGACACCGGCGGAGGCCAGCAGCGAGGCGCCGGCCGCGCGCATCGCCGGGAAGGTCAGCAGCATCGCCGCCGCGGCGACCACTCCGACGATCGCCGTGACCACCCGCATGATCAGCGACACCTGGGTGCGCACCCGGCGGACCCGGGCCGCGTCGGTGTGACCGCGGGCGTAGCGGGCGTACGACGACTCGACGATCGCCGCCGCTATCCGCACCACCAGCCAGGCCGCCGACCCGATCAGCACCAGGGTCAGCAGCCGGCCCACGGCGACCCGGTGCTCCAGGATCAGCTCCGCCTGGTCGTAGGAGCCTCTGAGCAGGGCCGCGCACAGCACCAGCTGGTAGGGGATGCGGCCGCGGCGCAGCAGGCCCCACAGGGGTGTCTCGCTGTGCCGTGCGTCGGCCTTGCGCAGCAGTAGATCGGTCGCCCAGCCGATCAGCAGGGTGAGGACGACGGCGCCGCCGAGCACGATCAGCGGGCGGAGTACGTTCTCCATCTCCATGGGTTCGAACGTAACCAGATCTGCGGGGCCCTGAACATGCCGCTCGGTGAGAAGAGCGTCACGGACGTCGGCGGAGGCGGCCGGCAGGACCGGTGTGCGACCGGGGTGCCGGAGCAGGCTGGCACCATGGGCGTATGAACATCATGCTCTTTCACTCGACCTATGGCCTCAGGCCCGCGGTGCGCGAGGCCGCGGACCGGCTGCGTGCCGCGGGGCACGAGGTGTGGACGCCGGACCTCTTCGAAGGGCGCACCTTCGACACGGTCGAGGAGGGCATGGAGTTCAACGAGTCGATCGGCAAGGACGAGCTGCTGAAGCGGGCCGTGCTGGCGGCGGCGCCGTACTCGGACCGCGGGCTGGTCTACGCGGGGTTCTCGCTGGGCGCCTCGATCGCTCAGACGCTGGCCCTGGGCGACGAGCGGGCGCGGGGACTGCTGCTTCTGCACGGTACGTCGGACATCGCGCCGAACGCCGCGGTGGACGACCTTCCGGTGCAGCTGCACGTGGCCGAGCCGGACGCCTTCGAGACGGACGACTGGCTGAGCGCCTGGTATCTGCAGATGGGCCGGGCCGGCGCCGATGTGGAGATCTACCGGTACACGGGCGCCGGCCACCTCTACACCGACCCCGGGCTGCCGGACTACGACGAGGAGGCGGCCGAGGCCACCTGGCGGGTGGCGCTCGGCTTCCTCGAATCGCTGTAGGCGAGGGCTACGACACGGGGTGGGTGACGGCTACACCGGGTCGTAGGTGCGCTCCACCTTCTGGGTGCCGCTGCGGGTGCGGTACGAGCGCTCCCAGGACGAGGTGGCGTCGGCCTTCGTCTTGTCGGAGAGGACGTAGTAGTCCATCTGCGCGCGGTCGGCGGTGATGTCCAGGACGCCGTAGCCGTGCCGGTCGGTGTCGACCCAGTGGACGTGCCGGTTGGCGAGCTGGATGAGCGGCGCGGCGACGGTGGAGACGACACCGGGGGAGACCTTGAGGATGTCGTCCAGGTTGTCGGAGGTCACCGAGGTGATCACGAACTCGGTGGCGGCGGAGGCGGAGAGCGGGTAGGTCCCGGCGTCCACCGGCACGTCGTTGGCCCAGGACATGTGGATGTCGCCGGTCAGGAACACCGTGTTGGTGATGGCGTTCGAGCGCAGGTGGGCCAGCAGCTCGCGGCGGTCGGCGGTGTAGCCGTCCCAGTCGTCGGTGTCGACGGCGAGGCCCCCCTGGGGCAGCCCGAGCAGCTTGGCGAGCGGCGCCAGCAGGTCGGCGGAGAGCGAGCCGATGGCGAACGGCGCGATCATCACCGAGTTGCCGACCAGCCGCCAGGTGGTGTCGGAGGCCTTCAGCCCGGCCTTCAGCCAGTCGAGCTGGGCCCGGCCGGTGATCGTGCGGTTCGGGTCGTCGACCGAGCCGTTGCCCACGGACACCTGCTGCGAGCGGAAGGAGCGCAGGTCGAGCAGGGAGAGGTCGGCGAGCTTGCCGAAGCGCAGCCGGCGGTAGGTGGTGCCGGCGATGGCGGGGCGGACCGGCATCCACTCGAAGTAGGCCTGCTTGGCGGCCGCCTGACGGGCCGTCCAGGTGCCCTCGGCGCCCTCGGTGTGGTTCTCGGCGCCGCCGGACCAGGAGTCGTTGGCGAACTCGTGGTCGTCCCAGATCGCGATGACCGGCGCCTTGGCGTGCAGGGCCTGCAGATCGGTGTCGGTCTTGTACTTGCCGTGCCGTATGCGGTAGTCGGCGAGGGTGATGATCTCGTGGGTGGGCGCGTGCTCCCGTACGACGGTGCCGCGGGTGCCGTACTCGCCGGTGCCGTACTCGTAGATGTAGTCGCCCAGGTGCAGCCAGGCGTCGAGATCGTTACGGGCGGCCAGGTGGCGGTAGGACGCGAAGTAGCCGGCCTCCCAGTTGGCGCAGGTGACGACACCGAAGCGGAGGCCGGAGACGGTGGCGTCGGCCGCCGGGGCGGTGCGGGTGCGCGCCACCGGGGAGTCGGTACCGCCGGCCGAGAAGCGGAACCAGTAGTCGGTGGCCGGGGCCAGACCGCGGATGTCCGCCTTGACCGTGTGGTCGGAGGCGGCGGACGCGGTGGTGGAGCCCCGCGAGACGACGTTCTGCAGCGCCTTGTCGGTGGCGACGACCCAGCTGACCTCGGTGTCCGGGCCGACCCCGGAGCCGGGCACGGCGTCGGCGGTCGGCGTCACCCGGGTCCACAGCAGGACGCCGTCGGGCAGCGGGTCGCCGGAGGCCGTGCCGTGCAGGAAGGCGGGGGCGTCCGAGGCGGCCCGGGCCGGCAGCGCGGCGGCGAGCGGGGCGGTCAGGACGGCGGCCGCCGCCGCGGCCTTGACGACCGTACGGCGGCGGGGGGAGAGGGAGTTGGCGCCCTCGGAGGTCTGTACGGAACTGTTTCGACTGGTCACGTCCGATGACGTTACTGACCAGTACGACCAAGAGCAGGCGAACCTGTAAAAGTTCGCCTGCTCTTCACCCGGAGCGGGAAACTCCGCTCGGCTGCTAGGCCTTGAGGGCCGCGTCCACCACGCGGTTGAAGTCCGCGACCGTCATCGGGGGGTTCCCGTTGGAGTCGGCCGTGAGCATCTTCCCGTTCATGACGAAGCTCGGGGTGCCGGTCACGCCGTCCTTGTTGGTGTTGAAGAGGTTCGACATGGCCATGGCCCAGGCGTCGTAGGTGCCCTTCTTGACGGCGTCGTCGAACTTCGCGTTGTTCTTCAGCGCGGGGACCGTGTTCGCGACCTTGATGAGGTACGAGTCGTCCTTGAACGTGTCGGTGGTCTCGTCCGGGTGCCACTTGGTCGAGTAGAGCGCTGTCTTGTATTCGAGGAACGCCTCGGGGCTGATGTTCAGCGCGGCGCCCAGGGCGCTCAGCGCGTTCTTGGAGCCCTGGCCGTTGTCCTTGTTGTCGATGAACGTGCCACCGATGTACTCGATCTTGTACTTGCCGTCGTCGATGTCCTTCTTCACGGTCGAGCCGACGGTCTGCTCGAACTGGGCGCAGACCGGGCAGCGCGGGTCCTCGTAGACCTTGAGGGTCTTCTTGGCGCTGTCCTTGCCGATGACGACCGTGGTGCCCTTGGTGCCGGTGGTGTTGGCCGGGGCGACGACCGTGGCGTCCTTCAGGCCCTCCCAGTAGCTCGGCTTGTTGGCCTGGACGACGGCGTAGCCTATGCCGCCCGCCGCGGCCAGCACGCCCACGACCGAGCAGGCCACGATGACCTGCCGCCTGGCCTTGGCACGCTTGGCCTGCTTCTCGCGCTCGGCGCGCAGCCGCTCCCGGGCCGCGCCCTTGGCGGCCGCGCTGTTCCGCTTGCTCATGTTGGTGATCTCCATAGAGGACGCGCACATGTCGTACGCGGGATACGTGTGGGGGACTCGTCGTGCTCGGACGAGGGGCGTGCTCGGGAGGGGGCGCTCAGACGAAGGACGGTGCGAGCGCCGGGGAGCACGGCGGTCCACGCCGTCCCAGGGAATGCGCGAGGAGCAGATCACGGGCGGCGGTCGTACGCGGCGCCGGGCGCGGCAGCCGTCGTACCGGAGCCGGCCGGACCGCGGCCGCGGCGACCGCGAGGAGCAGCGGGCGGAAGGTGGTGGCGGCGACGGCGCGCAGCAGCTGGGTCAGGGCGCGCTCGCCGCGGCGCAGCCAGGCGGCGGCGAGCAGGCCGACACCGATGTGTGCGGCGAGCAGCAGCCAGGCCGCGGCCGGGTCGGCGTGCGAGAGCACCGCGGAGGCACGGGAGCCGTCGGCCATCCGGGCCAGCGGGGTGCCTACGGCGCCGCCATGGCAGAGGACGTCGAAGCCGACCGCGCGCAGCGGGCCGGCGATGGGGCCGCCCGCCCGGCCGTAGCAGGCGTGCTGGCCGGTGGTGAAGACCGTGTCGGCGGCCAGTTCCAGCGGGACCAGCAGGGCCGCGATCCGGCCGAAGCCGCGCTCGCGGCCCGCCAGCGCGTACGCCGTGACGAACACGCCTGCGGCGACCGCGGCCACCGTCGTGAACGGCAGCGGGGCCCGGGACAGCAGCACGTGCGACGCGGTGCTGAGCGTCACGACAAAGGCCGTGAACAGCGCCGCGCGCACGGTTCTGAGCTGGGTCCCGGATATGTCCATGGTGGTGGAGAGTCTGTCACGTCCTCATGTAGGGGACCCCTAAAAGGACCCTGTGAATCCGCGAAGGTTACAGCCCTGGAATGCGGCCGTTGCGGAACAGGTCGACGAAGATCTGGTGGTCGGCACGCGCGCGTGCGCCGTAGCTGTGCGCGAAGTCGGTCAGCAGGGGAGCGAAGCCGTCCTCGTCGGCCGCGATCGCCGCGTCGATGGCCCGCTCGGTGGAGAACGGCACCAGGGACTCGCCGGACTGGTCGTCGGCCGCCGAGTGCATCGACGCCGTGGCCCGGCCGAGGTCCGCGACGACCGCCGCGATCTCCTCCGGGTCGTCGAGGTCGCTCCAGTCCAGGTCCACCGCGTACGGCGACACCTCGGCGACCAGCTGCCCGGCGCCGTCCAGCTCGGTCCAGCCCAGCCACGGGTCCGCATGGGCCTGCAGGGCGCGCTGCGAGATCACCGTGCGGTGACCCTCGTGCTGGAAGTAGTCCCGGATCGCCGGGTCCGTGATGTGCCGGGAGACGGCCGGGGTCTGGGCCTGCTTGATGTAGATCACGACGTCGTTCTCCAGGGCGTCCGTGGAGCCCTCCAGGAGGATGTTGTACGAGGGCAGGCCGGCCGAGCCTATGCCGATGCCACGGCGGCCGACGACGTCCTTCACGCGGTAGGAGTCCGGGTGGGACAGGGACGACTCGGGCAGCGTCTCCAGGTAGCCGTCGAAGGCCGCCAGGACCTTGTAGCGGGTCGCCGCGTCCAGCTCGATGGAGCCGCCGCCGGAGGCGAAGCGGCGCTCGAAGTCACGGATCTCGGTCATCGAGTCCAGCAGCTCGAAACGGGTCAGCGAGCGGGCCGCGCGCAGCGCGCCGAGCAGCGGGCCCTCG
Organism: Streptomyces sp. NPDC101234; assembly: GCF_044767525.1. NCBI lineage: Bacteria > Bacillati > Actinomycetota > Actinomycetes > Kitasatosporales > Streptomycetaceae > Streptomyces > Streptomyces sp. NPDC101234. The sequence goes on from NZ_JBIWOA010000004.1 coordinate 242,758, forward strand.
GCGGTGTCCAGGGTGAACGGCGGCACCTCGTCGCTCTTGGCCCCGGTCGCCAGCGCGTGGATCCGCTCCCGGTACGCGCCCGCGTACACCTCCACCAGCTCGGTGATCTGCTCGTCGCTGAGCGCCTTCGCGTACCCGACCAGGGCGATGGAGGCGGAGAAGCGCTTCAGGTCCCAGGTGAAGGGGCCCACGTAGGCCTCGTCGAAGTCGTTGACGTTGAAGACCAGGCGGCCGTTGGAGTCCATGTAGGTGCCGAAGTTCTCCGCGTGCAGGTCGCCGTGGATCCACACGCGCGAGGTGCGCTCGTCCAGGTACGGGCCGCCGCGCTTTTCGGCGTCTGTGTCGTGGCAGAACAGCGCCGCCGTGCCCCGGTAGAAGGCGAAGGCCGAGGCCGCCATCTTCCGGAACTTCACGCGGAACGCGGCCGGGTCGGCGGCCAGGAGCTCGCCGAAGGCGGTGTCGAAGACGGCGAGGATCTCCTCGCCGCGCTGCTCGTCGTTGAGCTGGGGGACCGACATCGCTGGGTGCCTCCTGGTACGGGTGGTGCCTGACATGTGGGGCGGATCTCTTACCGCTCTTTTACTGGATCTTGCGGGATCCCTCACCGCGATCTCTCGCCCGGACCAACGTGCGAAGGCCCGCGGGAGTGCCCGGTGGGTGCCCGCTCTCCCGGCACGAAGGTACGCGGGGGAGCCCGCCGGTTGTCAGCGCCAGGGCATAGGATTCGACGCTGTCCCCCAGACTGTCCGCAGTCGGTCCGCAGCCGGTCGGAAGATCGTCGACGCCTGTTTCCTTTGGAGGCCGAAACCGTGTCAAAGCCGCCCTTCACGCACCTGCACGTCCACACCCAGTACTCGCTGCTGGACGGTGCCGCGCGGCTCAAGGACATGTTCAACGCCTGCAATGAGATGGGCATGACGCACATCGCCATGTCCGACCACGGCAACCTCCACGGGGCGTATGACTTCTTCCACACTGCGAAGAAGGCCGGAGTCACCCCGATCATCGGGATCGAGGCGTATGTCGCCCCCGAGTCCCGGCGCAACAAGCGCAAGATCCAGTGGGGCCAGCCGCACCAGAAGCGGGACGACGTCTCCGGTTCCGGCGGTTACACCCACAAGACGATGTGGGCCGTGAACAGCACGGGCCTGCACAACCTCTTCCGGCTCTCCTCGGACGCGTACGCCGAGGGCTGGCTCCAGAAGTGGCCCCGGATGGACAAGGAGACGATCTCCCAGTGGTCCGAGGGGATCGTGGCCTCCACCGGCTGCCCCTCCGGCGAGCTCCAGACCCGGCTGCGCCTCGGGCAGTACGACGAGGCACTGAAGGCCGCCGCCGACTACCAGGACATCTTCGGCAAGGACCGCTACTTCCTGGAGCTGATGGACCACGGCATCGAGATCGAGCACCGGGTCCGCGACGGCCTGCTGGAGATCGGCAAGAAGCTCGGCATCCCGCCGCTGGTGACGAACGACTCGCACTACACGTACGCGCACGAGGCGACCGCCCACGACGCCCTGCTGTGCATCCAGACCGGCAAGAACCTCTCCGACCCGGACCGCTTCAAGTTCGACGGCACCGGCTACTACCTGAAGTCCACGGACGAGATGTACGCCGTCGACTCCTCGGACGCCTGGCAGGAGGGCTGCGCCAACACCCTCCTGGTCGCCGAGATGGTCGACACCACCGGCATGTTCGAGGCCAAGAACCTCATGCCGAAGTTCGACATCCCCGACGGCTACACCGAGGTCACCTGGTTCAAGGAGGAGGTCCGCCGGGGCATGGAGCGCCGCTTCCCCGGCGGCATCCCGGACGACCGCCAGAAGCAGGTCGAGTACGAGCTGGACGTCATCATCCAGATGGGGTTCCCGGGCTACTTCCTCGTGGTCGCCGACTTCATCATGTGGGCCAAGAACAACGGCATCGCGGTCGGCCCCGGCCGAGGCTCCGCGGCCGGCTCGATCGTCGCCTACGCCATGGGCATCACCGACCTCGACCCGATCCCGCACGGTCTGATCTTCGAGCGGTTCCTCAACCCCGAGCGCGTCTCCATGCCCGATGTCGACATCGACTTCGACGAGCGTCGGCGCGTCGAGGTGATCAGGTACGTGACCGAGAAGTACGGCGCTGACAAGGTCGCCATGATCGGCACGTACGGCAAGATCAAGGCCAAGAACGCGATCAAGGACTCCGCGCGCGTGCTCGGCTACCCGTACGCGATGGGCGACCGCCTCACCAAGGCCATGCCCGCCGACGTCCTCGGCAAGGGCATCGACCTCGACGGCATCACCAACCCCTCGCACCCTCGGTACAACGAGGCGGGCGAGATCCGCGGGATGTACGAGAACGAGCCGGACGTCAAGAAGGTCATCGACACCGCGAAGGGCGTCGAGGGCCTGGTCCGGCAGATGGGTGTGCACGCCGCCGGCGTGATCATGTCCAGCGAGCCCATCGTCGACCACGCCCCGATCTGGGTGCGGCACACGGACGGTGTGACCATCACGCAGTGGGACTACCCGCAGTGCGAGTCGCTCGGCCTGCTGAAGATGGACTTCCTCGGCCTGCGCAACCTGACGATCATGGACGACGCCGTCAAGATGGTGAAGTCCAACAAGGGCATCGACCTCGACCTGCTGGCCCTGCCGCTCGACGATCCGAAGACCTTCGAACTCCTCCAGCGCGGCGACACCCTGGGCGTCTTCCAGTTCGACGGCGGACCCATGCGCTCGCTGCTGCGTCTGATGAAGCCCGACAACTTCGAAGACATCTCCGCCGTCTCCGCGCTCTACCGTCCGGGCCCGATGGGCATGGACTCGCACACCAACTACGCGCTGCGCAAGAACAAGCTCCAGGAGATCACCCCGATCCACAAGGAGCTGGAGGAGCCCCTGGAAGAGGTCCTGGCCGTCACCTACGGCCTGATCGTCTACCAGGAGCAGGTCCAGAAGGCCGCCCAGATCATCGCCGGGTACTCGCTCGGCGAGGCCGACATCCTGCGCCGAGTGATGGGCAAGAAGAAGCCCGACGAACTGGCCAAGAACTTCACCATCTTCCAGGCCGGCGCCCAGAAGAACGGCTACAGCGACGAGGCGATCCAGGCCCTGTGGGACGTACTGGTCCCGTTCGCCGGCTACGCCTTCAACAAGGCGCACTCCGCCGCGTACGGCCTGGTCTCCTACTGGACCGCCTACCTGAAGGCGAACCACCCCGCCGAGTACATGGCCGGACTGCTCACCTCGGTCAAGGACGACAAGGACAAGTCGGCCGTCTACCTCAACGAGTGCCGCCGCATGGGCATCAAGGTGCTCCCGCCGAACGTCAACGAGTCGGTGCACAACTTCGCGGCGCAGGGCGACGACGTGATCCTGTTCGGCCTGGAGGCCGTCCGCAACGTCGGTACCAACGTGGTCGAGTCGATCATCAGGAGCCGCAAGGCCAAGGGCAAGTACGCCTCCTTCCCCGACTACCTCGACAAGGTCGAGGCGGTCGCCTGCAACAAGCGCACCACGGAATCGCTGATCAAGGCCGGCGCCTTCGACACCATGGGGCACACTCGCAAGGGCCTCACCGCGCAGTACGAACCGATGATCGACAACGTGGTCGCGGTCAAGCGCAAGGAGGCCGAGGGGCAGTTCGACCTCTTCGGCGGGATGGGAGAGGAGGAGAACAGCGAGCCCGGCTTCGGACTGGACGTCGAGTTCACCACCGAGGAGTGGGACAAGACCTATCTGCTCGCCCAGGAGCGGGAGATGCTCGGTCTGTACGTCTCCGACCACCCGCTCTTCGGCCTGGAGCACGTGCTCTCCGACAAGGCCGACGCGGGTATCGCCCAGCTCACCGGCGGCGAGCACGCGGACGGCGCGGTGGTCACCATCGGCGGCATCATCTCGGGCCTGCAGCGCAAGATGACCAAGCAGGGCAACGCCTGGGCGATCGCCACCGTCGAGGACCTCGCCGGCTCCATCGAGTGCATGTTCTTCCCGGCGACCTACCAGCTCATCTCGACCCAACTCGTCGAGGACGCGGTCGTGTTCGTCAAGGGCCGCCTCGACAAGCGCGAGGACGTGCCCCGGCTCGTCGCCATGGAGCTGGCGGTACCTGACCTCTCGAACGCCGGCACCAACGCGCCCGTGATCCTCACCATCCCCGCCACCCGGGTCACCCCGCCGATGGTCAGCCGCCTCGGCGAGATCCTCAGTCACCACAAGGGCGACAGCGAGGTCCGGATCAAGCTCCAGGGCCCGACCAAGACCACCGTGCTGCGCCTGGACCGGCACCGGGTGAAGCCCGACCCGGCCCTGTTCGGTGACCTGAAGGTGCTGCTCGGTCCGTCCTGCCTGGCCGGCTGAGCCCGGCCCCGGCCGGCCGGTCCGACCGGACCGCACGCGCGCGGAAGGGGCGCACCCGCATCGGGTGCGCCCCTTCTGTGTACCCGGGCTTCAACAGCCCAGCCGGACCTGGTCAGTCCGCTCAGTTGTGGCCGAAGCGCTTCTGCTGCTTACGGGCAACATCCGCGGGGCTGCCCTGGATGTGCGTCACCGGCGAGTCGTGGGACTCCGTCGACGTACGCTGCGCGTGCTCGTGGGCCTGCTCGGCCTGGGACGCGCGCTTCTCGGAGCCACCCTGCTTACGGTTCTTGTTCTTGGCCATGGTGATCTGCCTCCTGTGGGGGATCTAGGGGCCGAATTCAGATTCACATAGGCTGACAACAGACGCATTTCGGATAATTACCGTGTGTGACAGGGTTTGTCGGAGAGCAAGGCCCCGAAACGCCACGCCGAAGATCGAGTTCGGGCCGTTAACCCCCGCGTGGTCGGGCAGACTCGAAGGAAGCCCCGAAAGCAAACCTCCCGGAAAGAGGGTGAGTCGCGTGGACCGCTGCATCGTCCTGGTGGACGCCGGGTATCTGCTGGGTGCCGCCGCCAGTCTCCTCGCCGGTGAGCCCTCCCGATCGCGGATCACCGTCGACCACGCCGCGCTGATCCAGGCGCTGCGCGACCGCGCGGAGTCCGACACCGAGCGTCCACTGTTGCGCATCTACTGGTTCGACGGCGCCCCCGACCGTGTTCCCCAGCCGGAGCACCGCCGCCTGCGTGTGATGCCCCGGGTGACCGTCCGGCTCGGCGCCCTGACCCGCAGCGACGGACGCTGGGCGCAGAAGGGGGTGGACGCGGCCATGCATGCCGAGCTGACCGAGCTGGCCCGCAACCGCGCCTGCTCCGACATCGTGCTGGTGACCGGTGACGGAGATCTGCTGCCGGGCATGATGGCCGCGAAGGAGCACGGGGTCGCCGTACACCTGTGGGCCGTGCAGGCGGCCGACGGGGACTACAACCAGTCCGAGGACCTCGTCGCGGAGGCCGATGAGCGGCGGGTCCTGGACCGGGCGTGGATCACCCAGGCGGTCCGGGCGAAGGAGCTGACGGCCGTCTGCGCGCCGCCGCCCGCGCCGCGGCCGGAGATCGCCGCGATCCTGTCGGCGCCGCTGCCCGAGTCCGCGCTGTCCGCTGCCGCGGAGGCCGGGGTCGCGGAAGGGGAGCGGGCGCCGGCGGGCGTGGCCGAGAACGGCGCGCCGGAGCGGGTGCCGGCGCCCAAGGGGGTGCCCACGCCGAAGGACCTCGCGTCGTTGCGGGCGCCCGGGGCGCAGCCGGTCCAGCATGCGCCGACCACGGCGACGCTGCGGTGGTCCTCCGACAAGGGGTGGGTGGACCGGCCGGGTGCCGTGGCGGAGTCTGCGGAGGCGCTCTCCATGCCGACGCTGGCGCAGCTGACGACCGCGGAGCAGCGGTGGGCCGACCGGGAGGAGGACATCACGGCGGTCGGCGGGGATCCGTACGAGGTCGGACAGGTGTTCGCCCGGAGGTGGATCTCCCGGCTCGGGGACCAGGGGCATCTGCACCGGCTGTCCGGGATGTACCCGCGGATTCCGCATCGGATCGACGGGGAGCTGCTGCGGTACGCGGCCCGGTTCGGGCTGCTGGCGCACAAGGACGACCAGATCGACGAGCATGACCGCTACGCCATTCGGGCGGGGTTCTGGAGAGAGTTCGATGTTCCGGCCGGGGCCGGGGAGCATGCGTCGGCGGAGTGACCGAGGGGTGCTGCGGGTGGTGACTTCGGCTGCGGGTGGTGGGGGCTGGTCGCGCAGTTCCCCGCGCCCCTGACGGGGCGTTGTCCCTCGCGGCGTCACAGGCTGAGGTGCCCCAAAGGCGAGTAAACGGGTTCGACCCCGTACTCTCGTGCCTTGTGAGTACGGGCGTGGGTCGGGCACTTCGGCAGCAGAGTGATGTCGTGTGTGCCGTGCGTGGGCTGACCAAGACCTACCCCGCGGTCAAAGGCCGGCGGGGAGCTCCCGGGGTGCCGGAGGTGCGGGCCACCGACGGGGTGGAGCTGGACGTCCGGCGCGGTGAGATCTTCGGGCTGCTGGGGCCGAACGGGGCCGGGAAGTCCACCCTCGTACGACAGCTCACCGGGCTGCAGCGACCCGATTCCGGCACCGTCGAGATCCTCGGGCACGACATCGTCCGGCATCCGGAGCGGGCCGCGCGCCTGCTCGCCTATCTCGGACAGGAGTCCAGTGCCCTCGACGAGCTGACCGTGTCCCTCGCCGCCGAGACCACCGGGCGGCTGCGCGGGCTGGACGTACGGCAGGCCCGCGCCGAGCGGGACGCCGTGATCGAGGAGCTGGGGCTCGGGCCCATCGCCGGGCGGGCGCTGAAGAAGCTCTCCGGGGGACAGCGGCGGCTCGCCTGCTTCGCCGCCGCGCTGGTCGGGGAGCGGCCGCTGCTCGTCCTCGACGAGCCGACGACCGGGATGGACCCCGTGGCCCGGCGGGCGGTGTGGGCCGCCGTCGACCGGCGGCGCGCCGAGCAGGGTGCGACCGTCGTCCTGGTCACCCACAACGTGATCGAGGCGGAGACGGTCCTGGACCGGGTCGCCGTGCTGGACCAGGGACGTGTCATCGCGTGTGACACCCCGGCCGGGCTCAAGGAGCAGGTCGCCGGTGAGGTGCGGGTCGAACTGGTGTGGCGGGAGCGGGCGCCGCTGGACGTGCCCGAGGTGGCCGTCCTGCGTGAGCGGGCCGTCGAGACCGGCCGGCGCTGGACGCTGCGGCTCGCCCCCGAGGAGGCCCGGGCCGCCGTCGCCACGGTGACCGGCGGGGCCGCCTTCGCCGCCCTCGACGACTTCACCCTCGCCACGCCCAGCCTGGAGGACGTCTACCTGGCGCTGGGCGGCGCCGCACGGCAAGGGCTGGTGAAGGCGTGAACGCGGGTGCGAACGTGAACGCGGGGGTGACCGGGCCCGTACCGGAAGGCGCGGCGGCCGTACGAGCCGCGGATGCCGTTGGGAAGAGGAGCAGCGCGACGTGAGTGTCGTACCCGCGGAGGTTCTGCCGGGCGGTGACCTGACCGCGGCGGAGACGGTGCCGCGCGCGGCGGCCGAGCTGGGCCCGCGTGCGCGGCTGTGGCCGTCGCTGGTGGCCGTCTACCGGGCGCAGCTGTCCCGTGCCCGGGTGGCGCGGATCCCGCTGCTGTTCGTCGCGACCTTCCAGTCCGTCGGCATCATGGTCATGATGCGCGGGGTGGTGGACACCCGGGCCGAGGCCCAGTCCGTGGTGGCGGGGTCGTCGGTGGTCGTGGTCGCGTACGTGGCGCTGAACCTGCTCGCGCAGTACTTCGGCCAGCTGCGGGCGAGCGGCGGCCTCGACCACTACGCCACGCTGCCGGTGCCACCGGCCTCCGTGGTGCTCGGGGCGGCCGCGGCGTACGCCTCCTTCACCGTGCCGGGGACGCTGGTGACGGCCGTGTTCGGATGCGTGCTGTTCGGGCTGCCGCTGGGGAACCTGTGGATCCTCGCCGCCGTGATCCCGCTGGCGGGGGCGGCCCTGTCCGGGCTCGGCGCCGCCTGCGGGCTGCTCGCGCCGCGGCCCGAACTCGCGACGCTGCTCGGACAGCTCGGCATGTCGGCGGCGCTGCTGCTCGGGGTGCTGCCGCCGGACCGGATGCCGGGGATCATCCAGTTCGCGCGCGATCTGCTGCCTTCGACATACGGCGTGGAGGCCTACGCCCGGACCTTCGGGGCGCAGCCCGACTGGGCCGTCGTCCTCGCTGACCTGGGTGTGTGCGCGGGGGTGGGCGTGGTCTCGCTGGCCGTCGCCGCCTGGGCGTACCGCCGGGCCGCCGTCCGGTGACGCGCCGCACAGGCCGACCTGGCACGATGTCAGGGTGACCGCACCGTTGACGCCGCCGCCTCCGCCGCACGACCAGTCCTCGCATCAGGCCTGGGAGGCGCCGCCGCCTGCCGAGACGGTCTGGAGCGAGTACGGACAGGACGGTCCCGGGATGAAGACCGAACTGCGGGAGGCCGCGGTGATCGTGGTCGCGGTGGCCGTGAGCGGTGTGCTGCTCGGGCTGCTGTGGATGTGGCTGGCGCCGCATGTGCCGCTGGTCGGGGACCAGTCCGGCAAGAGCTGGGTGGTCTACCTCAAGGACACCGAGGGGGAGCAGGCGGCGGGGGTGGACGGTACGTTCACGCTGCTGGCGCTGGCGTTCGGGGCCGTGAGCGCGGTGGCGGTGTTCCTGTGGCGGCGGCGCGGGGGTGTGCCGCTGGTGGTGGCGCTGGGGATCGGAGGGCTGCTCGCCTCGCTGCTCGCGTGGCGGGTGGGGGTCTGGCTGGGCCCGCAGCAGGACGTGATCGCGCATGCCAGGGCCGTGGGCAAGGGAGTGACGTTCTCGGCGCCGCTGAAGCTCGGGGCGCGGGGGGCGTTGCTGGCGTGGTCGCTGGCGGCGTTGTTGGTGCACCTGGGGTTGACGGCGCTGTTCGGCCCCCGCGACCCGGAGCCCCCGTACGAGGACGGCTCGTACGGCGAGGGCCCGTACGCGGCTCCGCAGGCGTAGTTTCCTCGCCCCCGCCGCCCCTACCCGTCCCATCCCCAGGGGGCTGCGCCCCCTCCGACCCCCGCCTGGTCGGCCCGGTCCTGGGGGCTGCCGCCCCCAGCCCCCCGCATCGGCCTGAACGGCCTCGTCCTCAAACGCCGGACGGGCTGGGGTGGTGCGGGTCGGTTGTCGTCCTCGAACGTTGGACGGGTTGGGGGTGGTGCGGGTTGGTCGTCGTCCTCGAACGTTGGACGGGTTGGGGGTGGTGCGGGTTGGTCGTCGTCCTCGAACGTTGGACGGGTTGGGGGTGGTGCGGGGCGGTTGTCGTCCTCAGGTGTCGGGTGGGCTGGAAGATGCAGGTGGACCGGCAGAGTCAGGGGCGCGGGGAACTGCGCGACCAGCCACATACGGCCCGCGGACGGCAGATCACCCGCACCCCCACCCCCTAGGCCGGGCGGCGTCCATGATTCGAGCGGCCCTTCTTCACGCGCCACTTTCGTTTCCGCGTTTTCTTCGACATGTCTTCCGTACTTAACCCAGGACGGGAGCCGCGTCGAGAGGTCACGCACGTCCGATGGGCGCCACGGTCGCGTTCGTCAGGGCGGCCAGGGCCGTCGGGGGCAGTTCGATCTCCAGGCCGCGGCGGCCCGCCGAGACGCAGATCGTGGTGTGGGCGGAGGCCGACGCGTCCAGGACCGTCGGGAGTTTCTTGCGCTGGCCCAGGGGGGAGATGCCGCCCCGGACGTAGCCCGTCGTGCGTTCCGCCAGGATCGGGTCCGCCATCGCCGCGCGCTTGCCGCCCACCGCGGTCGCCAGGGCCTTGAGGTCCAGCGTGCCCGCCACCGGGACGACGGCGACCGTGAGCGTGCCGTCGACGTCCGCGACCAGGGTCTTGAAGACCCGGTCCGGGGACACGCCCATCGCCTCCGCCGCCTCCTCGCCGTAGGACGGGTGGGAGGGGTCGTGGTCGTAGGAGTGGACGGTGAAGTCCACGCCCGCGGTGGTCAGGGCCACCGTCGCCGGGGTGCCGCCCGCGGACTGCTGCTGCTTCTTGTTCGGCTTCTTCGGCATGACAGGGAACTCCGGCTCAGTTCAGACTCGTCGGCGACCGCGTCAGCTCCGCCGCGGGCAGTGACGGCAGGTTACGGATGATCGCCGTCTCGGAGCGAAGGAGTTTCAGCTCGTCGCGGAGGCGGGAGGCGGTGTCGGGGGCCTGGAGCAGGCGCTGCTTGGTGGGGATGTCGTGCATCATCGCGGCCGCGACCAGGTAGGAGACGACCGCCGGCTCGTCGGGCAGGTCGGCCCCGGTGGTGAGGGATCGCTCCCGTGCGCCCGCCAGGCGCTTCTGGTACTGGCGGAAGGCCCGCAGGACCCCCTCGGCCAGTGCACCCGCCTCGTCGCCCGGTTCCTCCGGCAGCTCCTCCAGCTCCGCCGTCAGGAACGGGCCCGACGTGTCGACGGACAGCAGCCGCACCCGGCTCGTCCCCGTCGCCAGCACCTCGAACGTACCGTTCGCCCGCTCCCGGATCGTCGCCGCGTCCGCCACACAGCCCACCCGGTGGAAGGACTTGACGGGGTCGGCCCCGAACCCCGCCGCCGGGCCCTTGTCCGGCTGCGCGGTGGGGTCCGGCATGCCCGGTGCGCTCGGAGCCACCTCGTGGCCGTCACGGATCGCCACGACGGCGAACCGGCGCGGTTCTTCCTCGGGCGTCTTCAGGAGATCGCGCATCATGGCGCGATAGCGCTCCTCGAAGATGTTCAGCGGTAGCACCAGCCCCGGGAACAACACCGAGTTCAGGGGGAAGAGCGGGAGACGGACGGTGGTCACGGCGCCACAGCCTAGTGGTCATCCGCGAGGACATGTCCGCGGTGCCCGGCCAGTGGGCGCTCCGCACCCCTCGGAGAGGGGACCGGACCGCCGTCGGGGAGCGGTTCCGCACCGGCGAGCAGCTGGGCGCGCAGCCGTACGAAATGGCCCAGCGGGTCGTCGGACAGGCGGTCCCACGGGAAGGACGTGGCGTACGGGCCGATCAGGTGCAGCTGGGTGCGCGCGGCCTCCCAGCGCTCCAGCCGGACCAGGAGGTACATCAGCTTGTTGCGGACCTCGGCCGGCCAGGGATCGGCCGCCGGGAACCGGGCGGAGAGCTCGATCGCCCGGTCGGCCGCCGCGTCCAGACGGGCGCGCGGCACCTCGGGGCCGCAGCCGTCGGTGAGGTACGCGAAGGCCGCGCGGGCCGGCAGGGCCTGGACGAGCGAGTCCGGCGGGGCGTCCTGCGCGGCCAGGTCGGCGAAGTCGAAGCACTCGCGGTGCGAGCCGTGCCAGTGCGTGGCCAGATAGCGCAGGGCCGCCACATGGCAGCCGTAGTGGTGCGGGGCGCGGCGGATCGCCGCCTCCCACAGCTCCTCGAAGTACTTGTGCCCGGCGTTCGAGCCGCGCGCGTGGTCCAGGGCGAGCCGCCACGGCACCGGGTCCCGGTCGTCGCCGCGGGCGGCGGCCGTGATCCGCGCGCTCACCGGGCGCAGCAGCTCGGCCCGGGCCGGGGAGTCCCAGGCCCGGTCCACCGCGAGCTGGGCCTCGACCAGGAGGAGGTCCTGGTCGTGCGGGGCGGCGTCGGACCACTCGTCGAGCCACTCGGCGCGGGAGCGGGCGAAGAGGGCGAGCCCGTGCACATACCGGTCGCGTTCCTCCCACTCGGCCGCCCCGCGGGTGCCGGCCAGCAGTTTCGCGGCGGGCTCGTACTCGCCCCGGCCGGCCGCGACCAGCGCGGGGGCGAGCCGCTGGTCGGGCACGTCGAGGAGTACCTCGTCGTCGGCCGGGAGCGGTCCGGCGGCGAGACGCGGAGCGGTCGTTGTCCTCCGTGCGGAACGGAAGAGCGCGCGCAGCGAAGCCATGGTGTCGACCATTGAAAGTCCGCAGGTCGGGGCAGCGCCAGACGCAAAGGTCAACTCCGTGAAAGTTGTACGGGCGTCGGTCAAGGCCGGGTAAAAGGTGACTGTTGCTCATCTGTTCGACAGCTGTCGAAACGACTCCCGGGCCCGGCTCCCCGCGCCCTCGGCGGGCTACCCCCGCCGCAGCAGCCTCGTCGCCCCCGCCGCCACCGTCGTCGCGAGGATCCAGCCCAGCAGGATCATCACCGCAGCCGCCCACTGCCAGCCGCCGCTGAGCCGCCACTGGCCGACCTGGCCCAGGTCGATCACCGGCAGCAGCAGGTCGAGGACGAAGAGGGCGGGGTCCCAGACCGGATGGCCGCCGGGGTTCATCGGCGGGTGCGGGGCGTGCGCGAAGGCGAGCGTGCCCGCCGCCCACAGCACCGCCATCCACACCGCCGCCCGGCCCGGCCGGTAGCCGTAGGCCACCGTCAGGTCCTGCGCGTACCCCCAGAGCTTGGCGGCCAGCGGCAGCGTCTCGCGGCGCCGGCGCTGCTTGGCGAGCAGCACCTCACGGGCGTCCTCGTCCTCGCCGGCGGCCCGCAGCACGGCCGCCAGCCGCTCGTACGGCTCCGGGTTGTACTCGGCGGTCGCCGCCGCCACCCAGCCGAGCCGCCGGGTCAGCGGGAACGGACCCTGCGGCACCAGGTTCTCGTAGGCGAAACCGCCCATGTGCAGCCGCCCCGGGCCCGGCCAGCTGGTCGCCAGGTCGACCAGGTTGACGACTCGGGCGCCGGACAGCAGCACCCCGCCGCGCTGCGGTTCCTCACCGAGGAACCGCAGCTCCGGCGCCTGTACCCGGCGCAGCGACAGTTGCTGGCTGTCCGTGAAGGTGAACCGGGCCCGTTCCAGGTCGATGGCGTCCCCGAACCGCCCGTCGTCCAGCCGTACCCCGCCCTCGCACTCGAACCGCTGGATCCGCGTCCCGCGCGCCGGGGTCGTCCCGCTCTGCCAGGGGCCGCCCACCCCGGCCGGGGTGAGGTAGAGGGTGCGGCCGACGGTCAGCTGGGGCGCGTTCAGCGCGAACCGCCCGCCGGGGTTGCGCAGCCGCGCGCCGCGCAGGCTCAGCGAGACGCCCACCTTGGCGCTGCGCAGGCTCAGCTCCCCGTGCGACTCCAGGAGCTCCGCCTGGAGGTCCTGGCCGACGGTCATGCCGTCCGCCGCGATCGACCGGCCGCTGCGGTCCCGGTACACCACCGCCTGGTTCAGCAGCAGATCGGTGCCGATGTGCGCGTCGGTCAGCCGGACCCCGCCCAGGAACCGGCAGCGCGGCAGATGCAGATCGCCCTCGGTGCGCACCCGGGCCGCCTCCAGGCGCGGTGCCGCGCAGTCCACGAACCGCACGGTCGTGAAGTGCGCCTCCGGCAGCAGGATCTCGTCGTCGAAGCGGCAGCCGCGCAGCTCCACGTACGGGGTGACCGTGCCGCCCGCCAGGTCCAGCGTGCCGGTGATCCGCATGCCGACCAGCTTCAGCGAGGACACCCGGCCCGCGAGCGCCGGCGGCCCGTCCAGCAGCAGCCAGCAGACGATCCGCGCCCGCACGGTCCGCTCCGGCCCCCACGGATGGCCGCCGTGCGGATCGTCGACGCGTGCGTCGCCGCTGCTCAGGTCGTACACGCTGCCGTTGCGGAACGCCTGCCACATACCGGCCTCGGCGGCGGTCAGATCGTCCGGCAGTTCACCGTCCCGGACGTCGTCCCCCTCGGTCACGGCTGTTCCTTCTTCCTCGGCTACTCGTGGGTCATGTTTCGGTACAACCGGTGATGCCCGCTGTGTGAGGCCTCGAACACCGTAGGTGAACGCGATCTTCCGGGTTCCGGCCAGGCTATGTACCGGCTGTTGCCCCAGGTTCTGTATCAGCCATTGATACGCGCGGACGGGCCCCGAGTGCCGTCTGAGAGAATTGATTCCGTGATCTCCCGAATCGATCTGCGCGGCGACGCCCTTCCCGAGGGACCCGCCCTGCGCGACCTGCTGCCCCGAGCCGACTTCGACGTCTCGGCCGCCCTGGAGAAGGTGCGTCCGATCTGCGAGGCCGTGCATCATCGGGGCGACGCGGCGCTGATCGACTTCGCCGAGAAGTTCGACGGGGTCACCCTGGAGCAGGTGCGGGTGCCCGCCGAGGCGCTCACGAAGGCGCTCGAAGAACTCGACCCGGCCGTGCGCGCGGCCCTGGAGGAGTCCATCCGGCGCGCCCGTCTCGTCCACCGCGAGCAGCGTCGTACGAACCGCACGACCCAGGTCGTGCCCGGCGGTTCCGTCACCGAGAAGTGGGTGCCGGTCGAGCGGGTCGGGCTCTACGCGCCCGGCGGCCGCTCGGTCTACCCCTCCTCCGTGATCATGAACGCGGTGCCCGCGCAGGAGGCCGGTGTCGAGTCGATCGCGCTCGCCTCCCCGCCGCAGGCCGACTTCGGCGGTCTGCCGCACCCGACGATCCTCGCCGCCTGCGCCCTGCTCGGCGTCGACGAGGTGTACGCGGCCGGCGGCGCCACCGCGGTCGCGATGTTCGCGCACGGCACCGAGTCCTGCCCGCCCGCCAACATGGTCACCGGCCCCGGCAACATCTGGGTGGCCGCCGCCAAGCGCTACTTCACCGGCAAGATCGGCATCGACGCCGAGGCGGGCCCGACCGAGATCGCCGTCCTCGCGGACGCCACCGCCGACCCGGTGCATGTCGCCGCCGACCTGATCAGCCAGGCCGAGCACGACCCGCTGGCCGCCGCCGTCCTGGTCACCGACTCGGCCGAGCTCGCGGACGCGGTGGAGCAGGAGCTGCAGCCGCAGGTCGCGGCCACCAAGCACATCGACGACCGGATCGTCCCCGCCCTGAAGGGCCGGCAGTCCGCGATCGTCCTGGTCGACGGCATCGACGAGGGCCTGCGGGTCGTCGACGCGTACGGCGCCGAGCACCTGGAGATCCAGACGGCCGACGCAGCCGCCGTGGCCGACCGGGTGAAGAACGCGGGCGCGATCTTCATCGGCCCCTGGGCGCCGGTCTCCCTCGGCGACTACGCCGCCGGGTCCAACCACGTGCTGCCCACCGGCGGCTGCGCGTGCCACTCCTCCGGCCTGTCCGTGCAGTCGTTCCTGCGCGGCATCCACATCGTCGACTACACGCAGGACGCGCTGGCCGAGGTCGCGCATCACGTGGTCACGCTGGCGGAGGCGGAGGACCTGCCCGCGCACGGCGCGGCGATCAAGGCTCGGTTCGGTTGGAAGGTACCCGAAGGCAAGTGACAGGCATCGACGATCTCCCCGTACGGGACGAGCTGCGCGGCAAGTCCCCCTACGGAGCGCCCCAGTTGGACGTTCCGGTACGGCTGAACACCAACGAGAACCCGTACCCGCTGCCCGAGCCGCTGGTCGAGCGGATCACGGAGCGGGTCCGCGAGGCCGCCCGCGACCTGAACCGCTACCCCGACCGGGACGCGGTGCAGCTCCGCACCGAGCTGGCCAAGTACCTGACGAAGACCGGCCACCACCCGGTCGGCATCGAGAACGTCTGGGCGGCCAACGGCTCCAACGAGGTCATCCAGCAGCTGCTGCAGACCTTCGGCGGCCCCGGCCGTACCGCCATCGGTTTCGAGCCGTCGTACTCGATGCACGCGCTGATCTCGCGCGGCACCGGCACGGGCTGGATCTCCGGTCCGCGCAACGCCGACTTCACCCTCGACGTCGAGGCGGCCTCGGCGGCCATCGCCGAGCACAAGCCGGACGTCGTCTTCATCACCACCCCCAACAACCCCACGGGCAACGCGGTCCCGCCCGAGACGGTCCTCGCGCTCTACGAGGCCGCCCAGGCCGCCAAGCCCTCCATGGTCGTCGTCGACGAGGCCTACATCGAGTTCAGCCACGGCGCCTCGCTGCTGCCACTGCTCGAAGGACGGCCGAATCTCGTCGTCTCCCGGACCATGTCGAAGGCCTTCGGCGCGGCCGGACTGCGCCTCGGCTACCTCGCCGCGGACCCCGCGGTGGTGGACGCCGTACAGCTGGTACGGCTGCCGTACCACCTGTCGGCGATCACCCAGGCGACCGCCCTGGCCGCCCTGGAGCACACCGACACGCTGCTGAAGTACGTCGAGCAGCTGAAGGCCGAGCGGGACCGGCTGGTGGGCGAGCTGCGGGCGGCGGGCCTCGAAGTCACCGAGTCCGACGCCAACTTCGTGCAGTTCGGGCGGTTCGAGGACCCGCACCGGGTGTGGCAGCAGATCCTCGACCGGGGGGTCCTGGTCCGGGACAACGGAGTGCCCGGCTTCCTGCGGGTGTCCGCCGGAACCCCCGAGGAGAACGACGCGTTCCTCGACGCGGTACGTGAAGTCAAGAAGGAGCTGGACGCATGACCCGCGTAGGGCGCGTGGAGCGCACCACCAAGGAGACCTCGGTCCTCGTCGAGATCGACCTCGACGGCACCGGCAAGACCGACATCGCCACCGGCGTCGGCTTCTACGACCACATGCTCGACCAGCTCGGCCGGCACGGTCTGTTCGACCTCACCGTGAAGACCGACGGCGACCTGCACATCGACTCGCACCACACCATCGAGGACACCGCCCTCGCCCTCGGCGCCGCCTTCAAGCAGGCGCTCGGCGACAAGGTGGGGATCTACCGGTTCGGCAACTGCACGGTCCCGCTGGACGAGTCCCTCGCCCAGGTCACCGTCGACCTCTCCGGCCGCCCGTACCTCGTGCACACCGAGCCCGAGAAGATGGCGCCGATGATCGGCGAGTACGACACCACCATGACCCGGCACATCCTGGAGTCGTTCGTCGCCCAGGCGCAGATCGCCCTGCACGTGCACGTGCCCTACGGACGCAACGCGCACCACATCGTGGAGTGCCAGTTCAAGGCGCTGGCCAGGGCACTGCGCTACGCCTCCGAGCGCGACCCGCGCGCGGCCGGCATCCTCCCGTCCACGAAGGGTGCGCTGTAAGCCATGAACGGGCTGTCCACCGTCCTGATCGTCGTCGGCCTCTTCCTGGTCGGCGGAATCATCTCCTTCGCCAAGCAGAAGATGCCCACCAGCCTGATCGTGCTGCTCTCGATCGGCGCCGCGATGTGCCTGGTGGCGGGCGTCGTGAGGCTGGAGGTGTGGAATTGAGCGGATCCGCCAAGAAGGTCGTCGTCTTCGACTACGGCTTCGGGAACGTCCGGTCCGCCGAGCGGGCCCTCGCCCGCACCGGGGCCGATGTCGAGATCACCCGTGACTTCGACAAGGCCATGAACGCGGACGGGCTGCTGGTGCCGGGCGTCGGCGCCTTCGCCGCCTGTATGCAGGGACTGAAGGAAGCCCGCGGGAACTGGATCATCGACCGCCGGCTGTCCGGCGGACGGCCGGTGATGGGCATCTGCGTCGGCATGCAGATCCTGTTCGCGCGCGGCATCGAGCACGGCGTGGAGACCGAGGGCCTCGACGAGTGGCCCGGCTCGGTCGAGCCGCTCCAGGCCGAGATCGTGCCCCACATGGGCTGGAACACCGTGGACGCGGCGCCCGGCTCCCAGCTTTTCGCCGGCCTGGACGCCGAAGCGCGCTTCTACTTCGTGCACTCCTACGCCGTCCACGACTGGTCGCTGGAGACCCACAACGCCTCGATGCGGGCCCCGCTCGTCACCTGGTCCACGCACGGCAAGCCGTTCGTCGCCGCGGTGGAGAACGGCGCCCTGTGGGCCACCCAGTTCCACCCCGAGAAGTCCGGCGACGCCGGCGCCCAGCTCCTCACCAACTGGATCGGAACACTGTGAGCAAGCTCGAACTCCTCCCCGCCGTCGACGTCCGCGACGGCCAGGCCGTCCGCCTCGTGCACGGCGAGTCGGGAACCGAGACCTCCTACGGCTCCCCCCTCGAAGCCGCCCTCTCCTGGCAGGCGTCGGGCGCCGAGTGGCTCCACCTGGTCGACCTGGACGCCGCGTTCGGCACCGGCGACAACCGCGCGCTGGTCGCGGAGGTCACCCAGGCCATGGACATCAAGGTCGAGCTCTCCGGCGGCATCCGCGACGACGCCACGCTGGCCGCCGCGCTCGCCACCGGCTGCACCCGGGTGAACCTCGGTACAGCCGCCCTGGAGACCCCCGAGTGGGTCGCCAAGGTCATCGCCGAGCACGGCGACAAGATCGCGGTGGGCCTGGACGTCAAGGGCACCACCCTGCGCGGCCGCGGCTGGACCCGCGACGGCGGCGACCTCTACGAGACGCTGGCGCGCCTCGACAAGGAGGGCTGCGCGCGGTACGTCGTCACCGACATCGCGAAGGACGGCACGCTCCAGGGCCCGAACCTGGAACTGCTGAAGAACGTCTGCGCGGCGACGGACCGGCCGGTCGTGGCCTCCGGCGGCGTGTCGTCGCTGGACGACCTCCGCGCGCTCGCCGAACTGGTACCCCTCGGTGTCGAGGGCGCCATCGTCGGAAAGGCGCTGTACGCCAAGGCGTTCACCTTGGAAGAAGCACTGGAGGCAGTGTCACGATGACGTCCGATGCCGTACGGCGAGTGCAGAGCGGGAGTCCCTGGGAAGAGTCCTTCGGTTTCGCACGCGCCGTGGCGGCGGGCGACCGAGTGCTGGTGGGCGGTACGACGTCCTTCAAGGGCACCGTGCTGTACGGGGAGGGCGACCCGTACGAGCAGGCCAAGGTGGCCTTCACCAGCGCCGTCGACGCGATCGGCGAGTTCGGGCTGGACATCGGGTCCGTGATCCGCACCCGGATGTACCTGACCCATGTGCGGGACGTGGACGCGGCGGGCCGGGCCCACAAGGAGATCTTCGACAGGGTGCGCCCGGTGTCCACCCTGCTGGTGGTGGAGGGTTTCGTCGACCCGCGCATCCTGGTGGAAGTAGAGCTAGAGGCATACAGAGGAGCCGTGGATTCATGACCCTGGCGGTCCGAGTCATCCCCTGCCTGGACGTGGACAACGGCCGGGTCGTCAAGGGCGTCAACTTCCAGAACCTGCGCGACGCGGGCGACCCGGTCGAGATGGCCAAGGTCTACGACGCCGAGGGCGCCGACGAACTGACGTTCCTGGACATCACCGCGTCCTCCGGCAACCGGGAGACCACGTACGACGTGGTGCGCCGCACGGCCGAGCAGGTCTTCATCCCGCTGACGGTCGGCGGCGGTGTGCGTGCGGCCGAGGACGTGGACAAGCTGCTGCGGGCGGGCGCCGACAAGGTGGGCGTCAACACGGCGGCGATCGCCCGTCCGGACCTGATCCGGGAGATCGCGGAACGTTTCGGCCGCCAGGTGCTGGTCCTGTCGGTCGACGCGCGCCGTACCGAGTCGGGTTCCTTCGAGGTCACCACTCACGGCGGCCGCCGCGGCACCGGCATCGACGCGGTCGAGTGGGCACACCGGGCCGCCGAGCTGGGCGCGGGCGAGATCCTGCTCAACTCGATGGACGCGGACGGTACCAAGGACGGCTACGACCTGGAGATGATCGCGGCCGTACGCAAGCACGTCACGGTCCCGGTCATCGCCTCCGGCGGTGCCGGGAAGCTGGCCGACTTCGCCCCGGCCGTCGCGGCGGGCGCGGACGCGGTCCTGGCGGCCTCCGTCTTCCACTTCGGCGACCTCAGGATCGGCGAGGTGAAGCAGACGCTGCGGGAGGCGGGCCACCCCGTGCGGTGACGACGCTGCGCAGAGCTTGAGCCCCGGTGCCCGCGATGGGCGCCGGGGCTTTTCGCCGGGCAGATACGAAAGAGAAGTTGCGCAAAATTCATTGCGCAACTTTTCTTTCGCATCTAGGGTCGGTGGCATGACGGGCAAGGAGCGAGACCTCCACATCACCGACATCGGCACGCTGAAGGCGCTGGCCCATCCGCTGCGCATGAAGCTCTACCGGGGCCTGATCGTGGCCGGCAGGGCGACCGCCTCACAGCTGGCCGAGCAGGTGGACGAGGCCGTCTCGCTGGTCAGCTACCACCTGCGCAAGCTCGCCGAGCACGGCCTGATCGAAGAGGCCGAGCCGCAGAGCGCGGACGGCCGGGAGCGCTGGTGGCAGCCCGCCTCCGACGGGATCAGCATCCGGGACCGCGATTTCCGGGACGCGCCCGAGAAGGCGGCCGCCCACCTGGCCGCCACCCGGCTCTTCCACGAACAGCGGGCCGACATGTACCGCCGCTACCTCGACGAGCGCGCCACCTGGAGCGCCGAATGGAACGCCGCCGCGCCCGACAGCGAGTCCCTGCTCCGCCTGACCGCGGCCGAACTGGACGAACTCCGCGCGGAACTGGTCGCGCTGGCCAGGAAGTACGACGAGAAGGGCCGGTCCGCCGAAGCGAACGGCGACACCGAGGGGCGCGAGCACGTCGCGCTGCACATGTACGGCTTCCCGTTCCGCGTCTGAGAAGGGCTCACCTCCGTGACCGCGACCCTCGTACCTCCCGCTCCCGCCGCCCACCGCCCCGCCCACCGCGACCCCAACGTCCTGCGCTGGCTGGGCGCCTACGCCTCCTCCATGGTCGGCGACAGCGTCTACTACATCGCCCTGTCCTGGGCCGCCGTCCGGGCCGGTTCGCCCGCCCAGGCCGGGGTGGTGATGTCCGTCAGCGCGCTGCCCAGAGCCGTACTGATGCTGTTCGGCGGAGTGGTCGCCGACCGGCTGGGGCCGCGCCGGGTGGTCATCGGCAGCGACGCCGTGCGCTGCGCGGCCGTGCTCGCGGTGGCGGCGCTGCTGTTCCTGACCGGCCCGGGGCTGTGGCCGCTGGCCGCGCTCGCCCTGGTCTTCGGCACCGTCGACGCCGTGTTCATGCCCGCGGTCGGCGCCCTCCCCGCGCGCGTGACCAGCCGTGACCAGCTCGCGCGCGTGCAGGGCATGCGCGGTCTGGCCATCCGCTTCGCGAGCGTCGTCGGCGCCCCGCTGGGCGGCCTCGGGGTCGCCGTCGGCGGCGCGGCGGCCGCCTTCGGCCTCGCCGGGCTGCTGATAGCGGTGTCCGTCCCCCTGCTGATATCCGTGCGGGTGCGGGAACTGCCCGCCGAGGACCGCGCCGCCGCCCCGACCCCCTGGCAGGACCTGCGGGCCGGCCTCGCCCATGTCCGCCGCCACCGGGTCCTGGCGCCGCTGATGCTCGCCATCGCACTCGGCGACCTGGGCTTCGTCGGTCCCCTCAACGTCGGACTGACCCTGCTCGCCGACCGGCGCGGCTGGGGCGCCGCCGGCATGGGCTGGGTGCTCGCCGGGTTCGGGGCCGGCGCCGGCGCCGCCGCGCTGCTGCTGGCCGTCCGGGGCCGGCTGCCCCGCGCCGGTCTGGTCGCCGCGTACGCGATCCTCGCCGGCTCGGTCGCCATCGGCGCCCTCGCCTTCGTGCCGAGCCTGGTCGGCGCGGTCGGCGTCGCCGTACTGATCGGGCTGCTCGCCGGGCTCAGCGGCGCGATGTGCGGGGCGCTGCTGCAGACCCGGACCGACCCCGCGTACCTGGGCCGGGTCACGGCCCTCTCCGGCCTGGTCAGCCTGGGGCTGGCCCCGCTGAGCATGCCGCTGGCCGCCGCCGCGATCGGCGCCTTCGGGCTCGGACCGGTGTACGTCGTCAGCGCCGCCGTCTGCGGGCTCGGCGGGGTCGTCGCCCTGGCCGCACCGGGACTGCGCCGGGCCGAGCTGCCCCGCTGAGGCCCCCGGCTGCGCAGCCCTTCGGCTCCTCAGCCCTTCGGCTCGGCCAGCTGGATCAGGTTGCCCACGGTGTCGTCCAGGATCGCGGCGATGATCGGCCCCTGCTCCTGCGGCCCGTGCGTGAACCGGACACCGAGGGCGCTCAGCCGCTCGTACTCCGCCTGGATGTCGTCCACCGAGAAGACGATGGCCGGGAGCCCCGCCTCGTACACGGCCTTGCGGTACGGCTCCGCGATGGGGCCCTGGCCGGGTTCCAGGAGCAGCTGGAGGTCCCGCTGGGCCCCCTCGGCCGCGCCGACGGTCACGAACAGGGTGCCGCCGCCCAGGTCGAGGTGGGTGCGGGTCTCGAAGCCGAGGACGTCCGTGTAGAAGGCGTGCGCCCGGGTCACGTCGTCGACGTAGACGCTCGTCATCGCGACCTTGATCATCGTGCGCTCCTCGGATGCCCGGTTGCTCAGATGCCCAGTTGCTTCGACTCGTGCAGCTTGGTGATCGCGTTCTCGTCGCCGTCCAGCTCGACCTTGGCCGCGTTCACCCGGCCGAAGGCGAACATCAACAGTTCGGAGGGCTCACCGGTCGCCGTCACCACCGGGGCGCCGCGGTGGGCGACCGCCGTCTGGCCGTCGGGGCGGCGCAGCACCAGGCCCGTCGGCACGCCCCGGCCCAGCAGCCGCGCGGTGCGCTCCAGACGCGCCCACAGGGCGTCCTGGAAGACCGGGTCCAGCTCGCGCGCCGACCAGTCCGGCTGGGCGCGGCGGACGTCCTCCGTGTGGATGTAGAACTCCACCGTGTTGGCCGCCTCGTCGACCTGCTTCAGCTGGAACGGCGAGAACTTCGGCGGCCCGGTACGGATCAGCTGGATCAGCTCCTCGTACGGCTTCGCGGCGAACTCCGCCGTCACCTTCTCCAGCCGTGGCGCGAGCTGCTTGAGCACCGTGCCTCCGGCCGCGTCGGGCCGGCGTTCGCGCACCACCACGTGCGCGGCCAGGTCGCGGGTCACCCAGCCCTCGCAGAGGGTCGGCGCCTCGGGACCGGCGGTCTCCAAGAGGTCGGCGAGCAGAAGCCGTTCACGCTTGGCGAAGGTCGACATGGGGCCAGCCTACGACCCCACACACGGTCCGGACAGTGGACACGGACCGTGACTGTCGGTGCCGCGCGGCACAATGGCACCCATGACCAGTACGACCGGTACGCCCCAGCCCAGCGGCCTCGCCCCGGAGCTCGCCGCCCGCCTCAAGCGCAGCGCCGACGGGCTCCTCCCCGCCATCGCCCAGCAGTACGACACCGGCGAGGTACTCATGCTGGGCTGGATGGACGACGAGGCCCTGCACCGCACCCTCACCACCGGCCGCTGCACCTACTGGTCGCGCAGCCGCCAGGAGTACTGGGTCAAGGGCGACACCTCCGGCCACTTCCAGTGGGTCAAGTCGGTCGCCCTCGACTGCGACGCCGACACCGTGCTGGTCAAGGTCGACCAGGTCGGCGCCGCCTGCCACACCGGCGACCGCACCTGCTTCGACGCCGACGTGCTCCTCAAGGACGCCGAGCACGCTCACGAAGGCGCCGATTCCGGCGTACCCGCCTCGGATCAGTAAGGTCTGCCGCCATGGACCTCGAGACCTTCCGCAAGCTGGCGACCGACCGGCGCGTCATTCCGGTCACCCGCAAGCTCCTCGCCGACGGCGACACCCCGGTCGCGCTCTACCGCAAGCTCGCCGCCGAGCGCCCCGGCACCTTCCTGCTGGAGTCCGCCGAGAACGGCCGCTCCTGGTCCCGGTACTCGTTCGTGGGCGTGCGTTCCTCCGCCACCCTCACCGCCCGCGACGGCCAGGCCCACTGGCTCGGCGCCCCACCGGTCGGCGTGCCCGTCGAGGGCGACCCGCTGGCCGCCCTGCGTGCCACCATCGAGACCCTGCACACCCCCCACCAGGAGGGGCTGCCGCCCTTCACCGGCGGCATGGTCGGCTATCTCGGCTACGACATCGTGCGCCGCCTGGAGAAGATCGGCCCCGGCGAGCGGGACGACCTCAAGCTGCCCGAGCTGACCATGCTCCTCACCAGCGACCTAGCCGTCATGGACCACTGGGAGGGCTCGGTCCTGCTGATCGCCAACGCGATCAACCACAACGACCTCGACACGGGTGTCGACGAGGCCTACGCCGACGCGATCGCCCGGCTCGACGCCATGGAGGCCGACCTCTCCCGCCCGGTCGCCCAGCCCCCGGCCGTCCTGCCGCCCTCCGAACTCCCCGAGTACACCGCCCTGTGGGGCGGCCCCGACTTCCAGGTCGCCGTCGAGGACATCAAGGAACGCATCCGCGCGGGCGAGGCCTTCCAGGTCGTCCCCTCGCAGCGCTTCGAAACCCCGTGCACGGCGAGCGCGCTGGACGTCTACCGGGTGCTGCGGGCCACCAACCCGTCCCCGTACATGTACCTGTTCCGCTTCGAGGGCTTCGACGTCGTCGGCTCGTCGCCCGAGGCCCTGGTCAAGGTCGAGGACGGGCGGGCCATGGTCCACCCCATCGCCGGCACCCGGCCGCGCGGGGCCACCCCGCAGGAGGACCAGGCCCTCGCCGACGAGCTGATGGCCGACCCCAAGGAACGCGCCGAGCACCTGATGCTCGTCGACCTCGGACGCAACGACCTGGGCAGGGTCTGCGAGCCGGGCTCCGTCGAGGTCGTCGACTTCATGTCCGTCGAGCGGTACTCGCACGTCATGCACATCGTCTCGACGGTCACCGGAAAGGTCGCCGAGGGCCGCACCGCCTTCGACGTCCTCACCGCCTGCTTCCCGGCCGGCACCCTCTCCGGCGCCCCCAAGCCCCGGGCCATGCAGATCATCGACGAACTGGAGCCGTCGAGGCGGGGGTTGTACGGCGGCTGCGTCGGCTACCTCGACTTCGCCGGGGACTCCGACACCGCCATCGCCATCCGAACGGCCCTGCTGCGGGACGGCACGGCGTATGTGCAGGCGGGCGCCGGTATCGTCGCCGACTCGAACCCGGTCGCCGAGGACCAGGAGTGCCGCAACAAGGCGGCGGCGGTCCTGCGCGCGGTGCACACGGCCAACAGACTGGGCAAGTAGCCGCCCGGACCGGGCAAGTGGGGCGCTTCTCACTCGACCCCGGGTGACCGTTCGCCCGGGGTTCAAGCGATAGTGGAGTACGTGACTGCTGTTCCTCACCCCCGTTCCGAAGCCGCCGCGACCGAGCGGTCCGGCCGCCGCAGCCTCGCCATCGCGCTGCTGTTCGGTGCGCTCGGCGCGGCCGTGGCCCTGCTGGCCAGCCGGCAGCGCTGGGCGGCGGGCACCGCGACGGTGGCCGGCGGCGCCTTCCCGCTGACCGCCAAGGGCAGCGACGTCACGGGCGTCCCCGCGGCTCTCGCCATAGTGGGCCTCGCCGCGCTCGTCGCCGTCTTCGCCGTCCGCAAGGCCGGCCGTTTCCTGGTCTCCGGGCTCCTCGCGCTCTCCGGCGCCGGCATCGCCGCCGCCGCCCTGCTGGGCGCGTCCGACGGCTCCGCGCTCGATGAGAAGGCCGCCACGGCAAGCGGCGACACCTCCGCGACGGTCGACGCCCTCACCCACACCGGCTGGCCTTACGTCGCCGCGGCCGGCGGCGTGCTCATCCTGGTCGCCGGGCTGCTCGCGCTGCGCTACGGCCGCCTCTGGCCCGCCATGTCCGGCCGCTACGAGCGCGGCACGGGTACCCCGCGGCCGCGCCGCGCGCCGAAGCCGGTCGATCCCGACCGGCCCGAGGACATCTGGAAGGCGCTGGACCGGGGCGAGGACCCGACCGGCGCGTAGCGCTTCGCCGGGGGCGCCGAGGGGGGTGTGTGTCGTCCGCGGCGCCGTCGTGGCTGGTCGCGCCCGCGCGGCGGTAGCCGCAAATCAAATACAGCCCCGCGCCCCTTACGGGGCGCTGCAGCTGACGGGGCGCTTCGGCTGGTGGGGGCCTTCAGGCGATGTGGCGAATCAGACGTCACCCCCGCGTCCCGCACCGGTACTCGTACGGGACAATGGAGGTCGAGCGTCCGGAAGGACACGTACGAGCAACGAGGAGCAAGTCATGGCGGGCAGCAGCCACGGTCACACCCCGGCCGCCTGGACCGGCGTCACCATCGCCTTCATCGGTTTCTGCGTCGCGGGCGCCTTCATGGTGATGGCCCAGCCGCTGGGCTTCTGGGCCGGCATGGTGATCGTGGTCCTCGGTGGTGTCGTGGGCATGGTCATGCGGTCCATGGGTCTCGGCATGCCGAAGCGGGACAACGGTGGCGCCCTGGTGATGTCGCACTCCGCCCCGGTCGTCACCCGCGAGCCGGTCGCCGCCGAGGGCTGACCGACCAGAGCTTTCCCGAGGAGGGGCGCCCGGATCCGGGCGCCCCTCCTCGTGCGTGTGCCGACCGTACGGGGCACAATGCGAGGCGTGAACGCCCACAGTCACAGCGCAGCCGCAGCCGCCCCGCCTGCGATGCCTTCCCTCCGGGGACGGCTGGCCGTGCCCGCGGGAGTGCTGGCCGCCGTCGTCGGGGCCTTCGCCTACGTCGGCACCGTCGACCCCAACCAGCCCGGCCACTACCCGGTCTGCCCCCTCTACCGGCTCACCGGGCTGTACTGCCCCGGCTGCGGCGGCCTGCGCAGCGCGCACGCGTTCGTCCACGGGGACTTCCTGGCCGCGCTGCAGGACAACGCGGCGGGCGTGGTCGCCTATCTGGCCTTCGCCGTGGTGTGGACCGTCTGGGTGGTGCGCGCGGTACGCGGCCGGTCCGCCCGGATCGAGCTCAGACCGGTGCAGATGTGGAGCCTGGGCGCGTTGGTGCTGGTCTTCACCGTTGTCCGGAACCTGCCGTTCGGTGGCTGGTTGCATCCTTGATCAACTAGGGAACGTCCAGGTAGTGGGACCGGCGTCGGCCGGATGTGAGGCCTGTGCCGTCCTGCGGATACCATCGCAGTGACCATGAGTTTTCCGGCTCATGGGATTTGACCGCCTGGAAGAACCGTCAGGAAGGGGGCCGCTCGCGTGAGTGTGCTCGACGAGATCATCGACGGAGTCCGTGCCGACCTCGCGGAGCGGCAGGCGCGCGTCAGCCTCGACGAGCTCAAGGAGCGCGCGGCGAAGGCGCCCGCCGCCAAGGACGGTGTGGCCGCGCTGCGCGGTGAGGGCGTCAAGGTCATCTGTGAGGTCAAGCGCTCCAGCCCCTCCAAGGGCGCGCTGGCCGCGATCGCCGACCCGGCCGGGCTCGCCGCGGACTACGAGGCGGGCGGCGCGGCCGTCATCTCGGTCCTGACCGAGCAGCGCCGCTTCGGCGGCTCGCTGGCCGACCTGGAGGCGGTCCGGGCCCGGGTGGACATCCCGGTGCTGCGCAAGGACTTCATCGTCACGTCGTACCAGCTGTGGGAGGCCCGCGCGTACGGCGCCGACCTCGCGCTGCTGATCGTCGCCGCCCTCGACCAGCCGGCCCTGGAGTCGCTGATCGAGCGCGCGGTCTCCATCGGCCTCACCCCCCTCGTCGAGGTCCACGACGAGGACGAGGTCGAGCGTGCGGTGGACGCCGGCGCCAAGATCATCGGCGTCAACGCGCGCAACCTGAAGACCCTGGAGGTCGACCGCACCACCTTCGAGCGGGTCGCCCCGGAGATCCCCGACCACATCGTCAAGGTCGCCGAGTCCGGCGTCCGCGGCCCGCACGACCTGATCGCCTACGCCAACGCGGGCGCCGACGCGGTCCTGGTCGGCGAGTCCCTGGTCACGGGCCGCGACCCCAAGTCGGCGGTGGCCGACCTGGTGGCGGCGGGCGAACACCCCGCGCTCCGGCACGGCCGGGGCTGATCACCCGCTAGGCTGAACCCGATGACTCTCACGGTGACGACGACAGTGGACCGGTACGCCCGCCTCGCGCGCGGCTGCCGGCCCCGCGGTTGCCGCGCCCCGGCACGCCGGGTCCACGGCCGTCGGGTCCGCTACGTCATCGGCGACGAACCGGGACAGGTGAACGGCCGTCGATGGCAGCGCGCCCTTTAGGGGCGCGGGGCTGTATTTGATTCGCGGCTACCGCCGCGCGGGCGCGACGGGCCACTGACGGCCCGCAGCCATCGGCCATATCCCCGCCCCCACGGCGAACAGTGTCTTTTCACACGCACTCACCGTGAGGTTCTGGCATGCCCAGCGATTTCTTCTTCCCTGACCCCACCGGTCAGGTGCCCAGCGTCGAGGGCTACTTCGGCGCATTCGGCGGCAAGTTCATCCCGGAGGCCCTCGTCGCCGCCGTGGACGAGGTCGCCGTCGAGTACGACAAGGCCAAGCACGACCCCGAGTTCGCCCGCGAACTCGACGACCTGCTCCTCAACTACACGGGCCGCCCGTCGGCGCTCACCGAGGTCCCCCGGTTCGGCGCGGAGGCAGGCGGCGCCCGGATCTTCCTCAAGCGCGAGGACCTGAACCACACCGGCTCGCACAAGATCAACAATGTGCTCGGCCAGGCCCTGCTCACCAAGCGCATGGGCAAGACCCGGGTGATCGCCGAGACCGGTGCCGGCCAGCACGGTGTGGCCACGGCCACCGCCTGCGCCCTGTTCGGCCTCGACTGCACCGTCTACATGGGCGAGATCGACACCCAGCGCCAGGCCCTCAACGTGGCCCGGATGCGCATGCTCGGCGCCGAGGTCATCGCCGTGAAGTCCGGCAGCCGTACGCTCAAGGACGCCATCAACGAGGCGTTCCGGGACTGGGTGGCCAACGTCGACCACACCCACTACCTCTTCGGTACGGTCGCGGGACCGCACCCCTTCCCGGCCATGGTCCGCGACTTCCACCGGGTGATCGGCGTCGAGGCCCGCCGCCAGATCCTGGAGCGCGCCGGCCGTCTCCCCGACGCGGCGATCGCGTGCGTCGGCGGCGGCTCCAACGCCATCGGCCTCTTCCACGCGTTCATCCCCGACGAAGGCGTCCGCCTCATCGGCTGCGAGCCGGCAGGCCACGGCATCGAGACCGGCGAGCACGCGGCCACCCTCACCGCCGGCGAGCCCGGCATCCTGCACGGCTCCCGGTCCTACGTCCTCCAGGACGACGAGGGCCAGATCACCGAGCCGTACTCGATCTCGGCCGGTCTGGACTACCCGGGCATCGGCCCGGAGCACTCCTACCTCAAGGACTCCGGCCGCGGCGAGTACCGCGCGGTCACCGACGACGCGGCCATGCAGGCCCTGCGCCTGCTGTCCCGCACCGAGGGCATCATCCCGGCCATCGAGAGCGCCCACGCCCTCGCCGGCGCCCTGGAGGTCGGCAGGGAACTCGGCAAGGACGGGCTGATCGTCGTCAACCTGTCCGGCCGCGGCGACAAGGACATGGACACCGCCGCGCGCTACTTCGGGCTGTACGACACCGACGCCGAGGTCGCGGCCGACGCCGCCGACACCGCCGAGATCGAGGGGGACGCCAAGTGAGCGGGAACATTCAGCTGCTGTCCGACACCCTCGCCGGTGCCAAGGCCGAGGGCCGTGCCGCGCTCATCGCCTACCTCCCGGCCGGGTTCCCGACCGTGGACGGCGGTATCGAGGCGATCAAGGCCGTGCTCGACGGCGGCGCCGACGTCGTCGAGGTCGGGCTGCCGCACAGCGACCCGGTCCTGGACGGCCCGGTCATCCAGACCGCCGACGACATCGCCCTGCGCGGCGGCGTCAAGATCGCGGACGTCATGCGCACGGTCAAGGAGGCCTACGAGGCCACCGGCAAGCCGATCCTCGTCATGACGTACTGGAACCCCATCGACCGCTACGGCGTCGAGCGCTTCACCGCCGAGCTGGCCGAGGCGGGCGGTGCGGGCTGCATCCTGCCCGACCTGCCGGTCCAGGAGTCGGAGCTGTGGAGGGAACACGCCGAGAAGCACGGCCTCGCGACGGTCTTCGTCGTGGCGCCGAGCAGCAAGGACGAGCGGCTCGCCACGATCACGGCGGCGGGCAGCGGTTTCGTCTACGCGGCCTCGCTGATGGGTGTCACCGGTACGCGTGAATCGGTCGGCGCGCAGGCCCAGAACCTGGTGGAGCGCACCCGGGCCACCGGCACCGGGCTGCCCGTCTGCGTCGGCCTCGGTGTCTCCGACGCGGCCCAGGCCGCCGTGGTCGCCGGCTTCGCCGACGGTGTGATCGTCGGCTCGGCCTTCGTGAAGCGGATGCTGGACGCACCGGACGACGCGGCCGGTGTGGCGGCCGTCCGCGAACTCGCCGGGGACCTGGCGAAGGGCGTGCGCGGACAGGCGTAATCCGGCACCGCGAGATACACCGCTGGACACAGCAGAACATTCGGTCACTCGAACGGGTGGACCTGGGACCGGGGAGGCGCGGTGCGCCTCCCCGGTTCGTTCTGGGGGTGTGAGCGAGAAGAATCGTGACGGAAAGCGGATGGCCCGCGATCGGCTGGCGGCCGAGCGCGAGAAGCAGAGGGCCGCGGAGAAAAGGCGGCGCGCGCTGATCGTGGGCGCGAGCGTGGTCTGCGTCCTGGGCCTGGCCGCAGTGATCGGCATCGTGGCCGCGAACAGGGGCAAGGACAAGAACAGCGCGAGCTCCGGCCCGGTCGTGGCGCCCTCCGGCGCGCAGGGCAAGGACAGCCTCGCGATCCCGGTCGGCAAGGACGGCGCCAAGGCGACGCTCACCGTCTGGGAGGACTTCCGCTGCCCGGCCTGCCAGGCCTTCGAGACGGCGTACCGTCCGACGCTCCACGAGCTGGTCGACTCCGGCAAGCTCAGAATCGAGTACCACCTGGCCACGCTGATCGACGGCAACCTCGGCGGCAGCGGCTCCCGGCACGCGGGCAACGCGGCGGCCTGCGCCCAGGACGCGGGCAAGTTCCGCGACTTCCACGACGTGCTGTACGAGAACCAGCCGAAGGAAACGGACGACGCGTTCTCCAACGACGACAAGCTGATCGAGCTGGCCGGCAAGGTCGACGGCCTGGTCACACCGACGTTCGAGAAGTGTGTGAGGAACGGCACGCACAACGCCTGGGTCGTGAAGTCCAACGAGGCCTTCCAGGCCGGAAACTTCGGCGGCACGCCGACCGTGCTGCTCGACGGCAAGAACATCTACCAGGACCAGACCATGACCCCGGCCAAGCTGAAGCAGCTGGTCGAGGATGCGAACAAGGGTTAGGGCGGGGTAAGCGATTCTCACGCCCCTGTTATGGAGCCGTAGCCGGGCTGGTTGCCGTCGCCCCGGTCCGGCACGGTAGCGTCGACCCTGCCATGGAATATCTTGCCTACATTCCCAGCCCTTCGCGCGGAGTGATCCACCTCGGTCCCATCCCGCTGCGCGGCTACGCGTTCTGCATCATCATCGGTGTCTTCGTAGCCGTCTGGCTCGGAAACAAGCGCTGGATCGCCCGGGGCGGGCGGGCCGGCACCGTGGCCGACATCGCGGTCTGGGCCGTACCGTTCGGCCTGGTCGGCGGACGTCTCTACCACGTGATCACGGACTACGAGCTGTACTTCAGCGCGGGCCGTGACTGGGTGGACGCCTTCAAGGTGTGGCAGGGCGGTCTCGGTATCTGGGGCGCGATCGCGCTCGGCGCGCTGGGCGCGTGGATCGGCTGCCGGCGCCGGGGCATCCCGCTCCCGGCGTACGCCGACGCCATCGCCCCCGGCATCGCCCTCGCCCAGGCCCTCGGCCGCTGGGGCAACTGGTTCAACCAGGAGCTGTACGGCCGCGAGACGCACCTTCCGTGGGCCCTGCACATCACCTCGTCCGAGGGCGGCCGGGTCCCGGGCTACTACCACCCGACGTTCCTGTACGAGTCGCTGTGGTGCATCGGCGTCGCCTTCCTCGTGATGTGGGCCGACCGCCGCTTCACGCTCGGTCACGGGCGGGCGTTCGCGCTGTACGTCGCCGCGTACTGCGTGGGCCGCGGCTGGATCGAGTACATGCGCGTCGACGACGCCCACCACATCCTCGGGCTGCGGCTCAACGACTGGACCGCGATGATCGTGTTCCTGCTCGCGGTGCTGTACATCGTGATCTCGGCGAAGAAGCGGCCGGGCCGGGAGGCCGTGGTCGAGCCGGGCGTCCCCGAGGGTGAGGCCGACGGCGACAGCGACGCCGACGCCAAGGCTGAGGCCGACGGCGAGGCCACCGAGGGCGAGGCGGCTTCGGAGGCGGAGGCCTCCAAGGACGAGGCCGAATCCGAGGACGAGGACGTCGAAGCCAAGGACGAGGCCGGGTCAGGCACCAAGCAGAGCTGACCTGCTGCGATACGACGAAGAGGGCGCCCGGGATCGGACCGGGCGCCCTCTTCGTATGCGGACCGGCGGGCCGAGGCGAGCTCGGCACCGCCGGACACCGCCGCGGTGGTCCTCATCGTCGCGGCGGAGGAAAAACACCGGCGGATCGGGATCGCCGGCTCTCGGGGGTGTCGGACGGAGATGTCACCGGCGATTGATCAAGGAGAGGGTTCTTCGGGCCGTTGCCACCACCGCTGCGTCGATGAAGCTGCCGTCCGGGAGGGCTTGGGCGCCCTGTTCCGTGGTGGCCGCCTTGATGATCGTCTCGGCCTGCTCCAGTTCCGCCTCCGTGGGGAGGTAGGCGCGTTCGATGATCGGGAGCTGGCGGGGGTGGATCGCGGCGCGGCCCAGGAAGCCCAGGGTGCGGCCGTGCGCGCAGGACGCGGCCAGGCCCTTGAGGTCACGGGTGTCGGGGTGGACCGACTGCGGCGGTGGTGCGAGGCCCGCCGCCCGCGCGGCCACCACGATCCGGGAACGGGACCAGTCGAGGCCGATGTCGCCCCGTACGCCCAGGTCGGCCTGTAGGTCGGCCTCGCCGAGGGAGATGCCCCGCAGCGCGGGGTGCGCGGCGGCGATGGTGTAGGCGTGCTCGATGCCGAGGGCCGACTCGAGGAGGGCGTAGAGGGGGAGAGCGGTGGTCCGGGCCGCGACGTGGTGGATGTCGGAGGGGCCGGTCACCTTGGGAAGACGCAGCCCGTCGAGGCCGGGCAGGCCGAGCAGGGCCTCCAGGTCGGCCTTGGCCCAGGGGGTGTCCAGAGCGTTGATCCGGACGTGGACCGGAACCGGCTGGGGCTGGGTGAGGAGGTCGGCGGTGGCGGCGCGGGCGCACTCCTTGCGGTCGGGGGCGACCGCGTCCTCCAGGTCGATCACCACCACGTCCGCGCCGGAGGCCAGCGCCTTGGTGACGACATGCGGCCGGTCACCGGGGACGTACAGCCAGGTCAGGGGGAAGGCGTTGGCGGTCATACGGCGCCCTCCTCGCGCAGGGCCCGCTGCTGCGCCCCGGTCAGGCCCAGTTCGGTGAGGACCTCGGCCGTGTCGGCGCCGTGCGGACGGCCGGTCCAGCGGATCGCGCCGGGGGTCGAGGAGAGCCGGAAGAGGACGTTCTGCATCCGCAGCGGGCCGAGCTCGGGGTCGGGGACGGTGGTGATCGTGTTCAGGGCCCGGTACTGCGGGTCCTCCATCACGTCCCGTACGTCCTGGATCGGCGCCACCGCCGCCTCCGCCTTCTCGAACTCGGCCAGCACCTCGGCGCGGGTGCGGGCGGCGACCCAGGCGCCGACGGCCGCGTCGAGGACGTCGGCGTGTGCGGCCCGGTCGGCGCCGGTGGCGAACCACGGCTCGTCGATCAGCTCCGGGCGCCCGACCAGCCGCAGTACGCGTTCCGCGATCGACTGGGCCGAGGTGGAGACGGCGACCCAGTCCCCGTCCGCCGTGCGGTAGGTGTTGCGCGGGGCGTTGTTGGTGGACCGGTTGCCGGTGCGCTCCTGGACGTAGCCGAGCTGGTCGTACCAGGTGGGCTGCGGTCCGAGGACCGTCAGGATCGGCTCGATGATCGCCATGTCGACGACCTGCCCCGCACCGGTACGGTCCCGGGCGGCGAGCGCGGTCATGACGGCGTACGCGGTCGCCAGGGCGGCGATGGAGTCGGCGAGCCCGAACGGCGGCAGCGTCGGCGGGGCGTCCGGCTCGCCGGTGATCGCGGCGAAACCGCTCATGGCCTCGGCGAGGGTGCCGAAGCCCGGACGGCGGGCGTAGGGCCCGAACTGGCCGAAGGCGGTGACCCGGGTCAGGATCAGCCCGGGGTTGGCGGCGGAGAGCTCCTCCCACCCCAGGTCCCACTTCTCCAGGGTGCCAGGACGGAAGTTCTCGATGACCACGTCGGCGGTCGCGGCGAGCTTCAGCAGCGTCGCACGGCCGCCCGGCTTGGACAGGTCGAGGGTGATGGCCCGCTTGTTGCGGCCGAGGATCTTCCACCACAGTCCGACGCCCTGCTTGGCCGGGCCGTGGCCGCGGGAGGGATCGGGCTTGGCGGGGTGCTCGACCTTGATGACCTCGGCACCGAAGTCACCGAGCAGGGTGGCGGCGAGGGGCCCGGCGAAGAGGGTCGCGAGATCGAGGACGCGCAGACCGCCGAGGGGCTGGGGCTGTGCTGTCGTACTCATGGCTGTCGTACTCATCCGGTGTACTGGGCCTCGATCTCCGGGCGGTACGGCATCGACGTCGACGCCCCCTCCCGCTGTACGGCGAGCGCCGCCGCGGCGGCCGCCCAGGACAGGGCCTCGCGGACCGGCTTCTCCTCGGCCAGGGCTACCGCGAGGGCACCGACGAAGGTGTCGCCCGCGCCCGTCGAGTCGACGGCGGTCACCCGGGGAGCGGGGATGACGAGGGGCTGGGCGCCGCGGGTCAGGTAGAGACTGCCGGCCGCGCCCAGGGTGACGACGACCTGCGGTACCAGGTCGAGCAGGGCGGCGGCCGCGTCCCGCGGGTCGAAGCGGTCGGTGAGAGCCGCGGCCTCGCGCTCGTTGGCCACCAACAGGTCGATGTTGTCGAGGAGTTCGGCCGGGAGGGGGCGGGCGGGGGACGGGGTGAGGATGGTGTGCACACCGTGGCGGCGGGCGGCCTGCGCGCCCGCCACGACCGCCGCGAGCGGGATCTCCAGCTGGAGGAGGAGTGTGTCGGCGGAGGCGATGACTCCCTCGTCGCCGGGGGAGAGGTGGTCGACGGTGCCGTTCGCGCCGGGGACCACGACGATCGCGTTGCCGCCCTCGTCGTCCACGACGATGTGCGCGGTGCCGGAGTGGCACTCGATCGTGCGGAGCGAGTCGGTGTCCACGCCGGAGTGTTCGAGGGTCTCGCGCAGCCGGACGCCGTAGGCGTCGTGGCCGACCGCGCCGATCATCGAGACGGTGGCGCCGGCGCGGGCGGCGGCGATCGCCTGGTTGGCGCCCTTGCCGCCGGGAACCGTACGGAAATCCCGTCCCGTCACGGTCTCGCCGAGCTGCGGGGCCCGCTCGGCGTACGCGACGAGGTCCATGTTCGTGCTGCCGAGTACGGCGATATGGGTCATGGGCGGGTCGCCTCCAGGTGGGTGAGGTGGGCGAGGGTGTCGAAGCCGGTGCCGTCGAAGCCGGCGACGGAGGTGGCGAGTCGGTTCTTGAGAGGGGTCGTCCAGCGCTCGGGGAGGGCGTCGGGGTCGCCCGCGAGCAGTCCGGCGACGGAGCCGGCCGTCGCACCGTTGGAGTCGGTGTCCCAGCCGCCGCTGACCGCGCGGGTGACGGAGCCGGTGAAGTCGCCGTCCGCGTGGGTGAGGGCGGCGGCGATCAGCGCGGTGTTGGGGATGGCGTGCACCCAGTGGTGGGTGGGGGAGTGGGTGCGGTGGAGTTCGTCCACGACCGTCTCGAAGTCCTCGTGGGTTTCGGCGAGTCGGATCGCGTGGTCGATCGCGGTGGCGAGACGGGAGCGGGGCGGGACGACGGACCGGCCGGTGCGCAGACAGGCGTGGATGTCATGGGTTCCGGTGGCGGCGGTGGCGATGACGGCCGCCGTGAACATCGCCGCGTAGACGCCGTTGGCCGTATGGGTGAGGGTGGCGTCGCGGTGGGCCTGCTCGGCCGCGGCGGCCGGATCGCCGGGGTTGGTCCAGCCGTGCACATCGGCACGGATCAGCGCGCCGATCCATTCGCGGAAGGGGTTGCGGTGGCGGGCGGTGTACGGGGGCTCGACGCCGGAGAGGAGATTGCGGTAGGCGACGCGCTCGGCGGTGAAGGTGCGGCCCGCGGGGAGTTCGTCCAGCCAGACCTGAGCCACGTCGGTGGTGGTGAAGCCACGACCGTGGCGTTGGAGGAGAAGGACGTTGAGGAGGGGGTAGTTGAGGTCGTCGTCCTCGGGCATGCCGTCGATGTTCTCGACGAGTGAGGTGGCGGCGGAGCGGCGGTTCCAGGGGTGCGCGAGCAGCAGATCGGCGGGTACGCCCTGGCCGGTGAAGTAGTGGTTCAGCGGCCAGTTGCCGGTGGCCCGGGCGAGGTCCCGGATGGCGTGCAGGGGAAGTTTCTCCACGGGTTTCCCGAGCAGACAGCCGACGGCCCGCCCGAGCCAGGCCGCTTCGTAGGCGCGGGTGGGCAGCGCCCCGTAAGGGGCGCGGGGAACTGCGCGACCAGCCCCCACCGGCCCGCAGCCGTACGACGGCCCGCACTCCCCTCCCTGCTGCTCCCTCGGCCACTCCGGACACAGCGCCTTGATGTCCTCCAGACCCGTCGGCTCGTTCAACCTGCTCGGCAGGTCCGCGAGTTCGTCGAGCAGGTCCTCCGCCAGCTGCCGCAGATAGCGGGACGCCCGGTCCGGCGACGCCCCGGCTCGCGCGGGAGCATCCGCACCCCCCGCCGCCCGCCACCGCGCCTCGACCGCCGCGGGCTCCCGGCCGTCCTGCCGTGCCTGGCGCAACTCGTGGCCCAGCAGATCCTCCGGCTGGACCCAGGTCAGTCGGAGCAACTCGGGCCTCCGAGGCGGGCGAAGGACTCCTCGTGGACGCGGCGGCGTTCCGCGTCGCGGGTGAAGATCTCCCTCGTCACGGCGGCCAGGACGCGCGGCGGCTCCCACAGGTCCAGCCGGCTCGCCTCCGCGACCCGTTTCGACCACTCCTCGGGTACGGCGGAGCCGAGCGCACCGGCGATCGCGCCCGCCATCGTGGCGATCGAGTCGCAGTCCCGGCCGTAGTTGACGCAGCCGAGAACGGCCCGGCGGTAGTCGCCACCCGCCACCAGCAACATGCCCAGCGCGACCGGGAGTTCCTCGATCGTGTGCAGACGGGAGGGGCGGCGGGCGCCGAGCGAGGGGGCGCGGTAGTCGGGGCCGACCGTGTCGTACGGGGCGACCGCTTCCCGGAGCGGGCCCAGCGCCGACTCGAAGTCGGTGTGGTGCGACGCCACTTCACAGACCTGTTCGATCGCCGTCCGGGTGCCGTCCTTCGCCAGGGACAGACAGGCCGTGACGACGGAGTCCGGGGTCGCCCCCGGTGAGGCCGCCGCCGCCACCGCCGCCGCGAAGACGCCCGCCGCCTCCCTGCCGTACGACGACTGGTGGGCGCCCGCGACGTCCAGCGCCTCGGCGTACGCGGCCCGCGGATTCCCCGCGTTGACCAGGCCGACCGGCGCCATGTACATCGCCGCACCGCAGTTGACGATGTTGCCGACGCCGGCCTCCCGGGGGTCGACATGGCCGTAGTGGAGGCGGGCCGCCAGCCATTTCTCCGCGAGGAAGATCCGGTGGAGGGGGATGGTCTCCGTCTCCAGCTCCGGGATCCAGCGGGGGTTGGTCATCAGGTCGGGGACCAGATGGTCGGCGATCGCGTACGCGTCCAGGTGGTCGCGGACGTGGTCGTACACCCGTACCAGCGCATGGGTCATCAAGGTGTCGTCGGTGACGTGGCCGTCGCCCTTGTGGTACGGCGCGACGGGGCGGGCGGTGCGCCAGGCGTCGCCGTTCCAGGGGCCGACGATGCCATGGACGCGGCCGCCGTGGCGTTCGACGATCTGGTCGGGGGAGTAGCCCTCGACCGGGCCGCCGAGGGCGTCCCCGACGGCGGCCCCGACGAGCGCTCCGGTGATCCTGTCGTCGAGTGAAGCTCCGGCGCTTTCTTCTCCTTTGGGCGTCATGCACCGAATCATCCACCTGGACGGGTCGGTTGTGTGGCTTCCAGGAGTTCGGCGAGTTCCACGAGGTCGGTACCGGTGAGGCGGGGGAGGGCGCAGCCGGAGAGGGTGCGGCAGGCGTCCCGCCAGGACGACGGGATCGACTCGGCGCCGCCGAGGGCGCCGGTGAGCGCGCCGGCCAGGGCGGGGGCCGAGTCGGCGACCCTCGACAGACATGCGGCGGCGGGAACGGCCTCGGCGATGCGGCCGCGCGCGGCGGTGGCGAGGGCGAGGGCGACCGGGACGGTCTCGGCGGCGGCGATGCCGTAGCTGTAGACGTGGTCGACGATTTGGTGTTCGAGGAGGGGGATCAGGGCGAACGCGGTGTCCGCGGTGCCGGCGAGGGTGAGGGCGTGCCGGGCGTTGCGGCCGATCTCGGTGCACTCGGGGAGTTCGGCGAGGGCCGCGGCCGCGCAGGTCTCGACCTCGGCGCCGACGAGAGCGAGGGCGAGGGCGGCGGCCATGGCGCGGGCGCCGTGCACCCCGTCGCCGTCCTGGGTGTAGCGGGCGTCGAACTCGGCGAGGTCGGCGGCGCGTTGGGGGTCACCGGGATGTGCGACGGCGAGCGCGCAGGCGCGGACGCAGGCGGCGTCGTCGAAGTAGTGCGGGTTGTCGTGGCCGGTGGCGGGCGGGCGCAGGCCGGTGGCGAGGTTGCCGAGGCCGGCGCGGACGGAGATACGGGCGCGCAGGGGGAGTACGGCCGACTCGACCTCCGGGGCGCGTTCCGCGGCGGCGGCGACCTCGGAGGCCACGGCGGTCCAGGTCAGGTCGATGGCCGCGCGGGTACGGAGCTCGCGGCTGAGGTCTCCTAGGAGGGTGTCGTCGCCGGCGCGCAGGACGGCCTCGGCGGCGAAGGCGGCCCATTCGGCGTCGTCGGAGGGGCCGAGGCGGAGCGGCTCGGGGGGTTGGTTGAGGGCGATGGGGACGGGGAGGGTGGTGGTCGCGTTCTGCTCGGCGAAGGTGTCGAGTTCGCGGGTGAGGCGCCGGGTCCACTCGGGCATCCGGGCGGCGCGGTGCCGGGCGGAGGGCCAGCCGGCGGCGTCCCCCGCGGCGAGCCCGAGGAGCAGGCCCTCGATACGACGCCGGGTCACCGCTGGACCCCGCTGCGATCGACGCCCAGGGGGCTCCGCCCCCTGGACCCCCGGACCCTCGCCCGCCCACCACCCGACTCGGTCGGGGGATAGGCCGGCGTTGAGAGTGCTGGCTCGGTCGGCAGTGAGGCCGGCGTCGGGAGTGCTGGCTCGGTCGGCAGTGAGGCCGGCGTCGGGAGTGCTGGCTCGGTCGGCAGTGAGGCCGGCGTCGGGAGTGCTGGCTCGGTCCTCGCTCGCGCCGCGCCCGTCAGCAGTGAGGCCGGCGTCGAGTGTCCTGGCTCGGTCGGCAGTGAGGCCGGCGTCGATACTCCCGGCTCGGTCCTCGCTCGCGCCGCGCCCGTCAGCAGTTCCGCCACCTCCAGCACGTGCTGGCCCGCCATCGACGGCAGGCAGCTCCCCCGGGCCGGGCCGATCGCCGCCGCCCACTCCGTCGGGATCGCCGCCTCCCCCCGCGTCGCCCCCGCCAGCGCACCGGCCACCGCCGCCGTCGTGTCCGCGTCGCGGCCCATGTTCACGGCCGTCAACACCGCTTCCCGGAAGTCGCCGTCCGCCGCCGCGTACGCGCCGAATGCCAGGGCCACCGCCTCCGGGGCCAGGTCGGTCCACGGGTAGCCGCCGATGACGACCGCGGAGCGGACCGCCCGTTCGCCGCGGTGGGCCACCGAGACGGCCCGGCGCAGGGAGCGGGCCGTCCAGGAGTCGTCCGGGACCACCGCGAGCGCGGCCGCGACCACCGCCGTGGGGGGAGCGCCCACCATCGCCGCCGCCACCCCCGCCGCCACCGCCTGGCCGCCGTAGATGCCCTCACCCTCGTGGCTGACCGAGCCGTCGATCGCGACCAGGCGGGCCGCCTCGGCGGGGCGGCCCGCCGCGAAGACGCCGAAGGGGGCCGCCCGCATGGCCAGGCCGTCGCTCCAGGCGTGCCGGTGCTGGGCGGAGATGGGGGCGGCGAGGCCCCGGCGGAGGTTCTCCAGCGTGCCGCGTTCGCTGAAGCCCGCGCCCTTGAAGGGGCCCTCGGCACGGTCGGCGATCCACTCGTGCCAGGCCGCCTCGACATGGGCAGGGGTGAGCGCAGAGCCGTGGCGGGCGAGGAGGAGGCCGGAGAAGATCGCGTACTCCGTGTCGTCCGTGCCCGCGGGGTTGTCGGTGACGTATCCCGTGATGCGGCCCCAGCGGGCGCGGATCTCGGAGGGCTTCATGTTCTCCGCCGGTGCCCCGAGCGCGTCTCCCACGGCCAGGCCCAGCAACGCGCCCCGAGCCCGGTCGCGCAGTTCCGAGGCGGGCTCGTCGGGGGCGGGGACCGGCGGTGCGCAGACGATCGATGACATGGGCGGGCCTCTCCGGGAGGGGCTTCGCGCGGCGGCGCGGAACCGTTTGCGGATGTGTCCCACCAACGGCGGTTGACCGCAGCCTTCGAGGTCCTCACATCACCCGGTCGACATCTGTGCGGCTCATCGCACAGGTGAGCGGAGAGGGGTAAAGCTGCAGGTTAGCCGAGCCTTTCCTTGCTGGCGGCAGGGAATGGCGCGGCGTACTGTCAGCGTTGTCGAAAGATAGAACTTGTCCAAACTTAGCTTTGCCTCAGCTTATCCGGGGCCTGCTTCAGGACCTGCTTTCAAGACCCGCCGCCTGCTTTCAAGACCTACTGGGGGACCTTCATGGCCGTCATCGAGACCCAAGCGACACTGCACGAAGCCCACCGCGACAACCACACCCACCGGGATGTCAACGGAGGCTGGCTGCGGCCCGCTGTCTTCGGCGCCATGGACGGGCTCGTCTCCAACCTCGCCCTGATGACCGGTGTGGCCGGCGGGGCCGTCGGCCATCAGACCATTGTCATCACCGGGCTCGCGGGGCTGGCCGCCGGTGCCTTCTCCATGGCCGCCGGCGAGTACACCTCCGTCGCCTCGCAGCGTGAGCTCGTCGAGGCCGAGCTGGACGTCGAGCGGCGGGAGCTGCGCAAGCACCCGCAGGACGAGGAGGCCGAGCTGGCCGCGCTGTACGAGGCGCGGGGCGTCGAGCCGGCGCTGGCCCGGGAGGTCGCCCGGCAGCTGTCCGCCGACCCGGAGCAGGCGCTGGAGATACACGCCCGGGAAGAGCTCGGCATCGATCCCGGCGATCTGCCCTCGCCGCTGGTCGCCGCCGTGTCCTCCTTCGGGTCGTTCGCCCTGGGCGCACTGCTGCCTGTACTGCCCTTCCTGCTCGGCGCCACCGCCCTCTGGCCCGCTCTGCTGCTGGCGCTCGCCGGGCTCTTCGGCTGCGGTGCCGTGGTGGCCAGGGTGACCGCGCGGAGCTGGTGGTTCAGCGGCCTGCGGCAGCTCGCGCTGGGTGGTGCGGCGGCCGGTGTGACGTACATCCTGGGCACGTTGTTCGGGACGGCCGTAGGATAGTGCCACTGGTACCTATGCGTTGGGCCGCATAAATACCCGTTACTCGCTGGTTTCGAATGCTTAACCACGGGGCATGAGCCGTAAGCGCTGCGGGCAATGACGCCTGTCGTGCACCCGTGGGGCGACGATCGCGCTCGCTCCCGCTACTTGGACCGATGGACATCGATCTGTCCGGATCGGTCCCCCACCACCTTCACCGCCTTGAGCGGTGCCCCGCCGAAACCCCTACGGCGTCCGCATGTCGAAACGGTGT
Source organism: Streptomyces sp. NPDC101234 (assembly GCF_044767525.1). Lineage (NCBI taxonomy): Bacteria > Bacillati > Actinomycetota > Actinomycetes > Kitasatosporales > Streptomycetaceae > Streptomyces > Streptomyces sp. NPDC101234. The sequence continues at coordinate 283,841 of NZ_JBIWOA010000004.1, forward strand.
ATCCAGTTTCCGAGAACCGCTTCATCATGTAACCTGCGTGAAATTTTGCAACAAAAACGCAGAGGGCCAACGTCGTCCCTCGGCACCTGCTATATGCCACTGACGACGACGGGAGAGCCGATGCGTACGCCGCGCCAGCCGTCCCAGCACTCCACGAATGGCCAGAACTGGTCCTTCATGGATGCTCGCCCTGCTGCGCAGGGTATGTACGACCCCCGCAACGAGCGCGACGCCTGTGGCGTCGGCTTCGTGGCCACCCTCACCGGTGAGGCGAGCCATGCGCTGGTCGAACAGGCGCTCACGGTTCTGCGGAACCTGGAGCACCGCGGCGCCACCGGCTCGGAGCCCGATTCGGGGGACGGCGCCGGCATCCTCTCCCAGGTGCCCGACGCCTTCTTCCGCGAGGTGGCCGGATTCGACCTGCCGGCGGCCGGTTCGTACGCCGTCGGTATCGCCTTCCTCCCCGAGGACGGCGCCCAGGACGCCGTCTCGCAGATCGAGACGATCGCGGGCGAGGAGGGCCTCACCGTCCTCGGCTGGCGTGAGGTTCCGGTCGCCCCGGGGCTGCTCGGCGCCACCGCCCGCTCCACCATGCCGGTCTTCCGGCAGGTCTTCGTCACTGGGGGTACCTCCCGGACGGAGTCCGGGGGAGGCGCCAGCGAGGGCATCGCGCTGGACCGCAAGGCGTTCGTGCTGCGCAAGCGCGCCGAGCGCGAGGTGGGCGTCTACTTCCCGTCGCTGTCCGCGCGGACCATCGTCTACAAGGGCATGCTGACCACCGGCCAGCTGGAGCCCTTCTTCCCGGACCTGTCCGACCGCCGCTTCGCGTCCGCGATCGCGCTCGTGCACTCCCGGTTCTCCACGAACACCTTCCCGTCGTGGCCGCTCGCGCACCCCTACCGCTTCGTCGCCCACAACGGTGAGATCAACACCGTCAAGGGCAACCGCAACTGGATGGTCGCCCGCGAGTCCCAGCTGGTCTCCGACCTGTTCGGCCCGCAGGACAAGCTCGACCGCGTCTTCCCGATCTGTACGCCCGACGCCTCCGACTCGGCGTCTTTCGACGAGGTGCTCGAACTCCTGCACCTGGGCGGACGCTCGCTGCCGCACTCCGTGCTGATGATGATCCCGGAGGCGTGGGAGAACCACGACTCCATGGACGAGGCCCGCCGCGCCTTCTACGGCTTCCACTCCACGATGATGGAGCCCTGGGACGGCCCCGCCTGCGTCACCTTCACCGACGGCTCCCAGGTCGGCGCGGTTCTCGACCGCAACGGTCTGCGCCCCGGCCGCTACTGGGTCACCGACGAGGGCCTGGTCGTCCTCGGCTCCGAGGTCGGCGTCCTCGACATCGACCCCGCCAGGGTCGTCCGCAAGGGCCGGCTGCAGCCCGGCAAGATGTTCCTCGTCGACACCGTCGAGCACCGCATCATCGAGGACGACGAGATCAAGGCGACCCTCGCCGCCGAGCAGCCGTACGCCGAATGGCTGGAGGCCGGCGAGATCGAGCTGGTCGACCTGCCCGAGCGCGAGCACATCGTCCACACCCACGCCTCGGTCACCCGCCGCCAGCAGACCTTCGGCTACACCGAGGAAGAGCTTCGCGTCATCCTCGCGCCGATGGCCAAGGCCGGCGCCGAGCCGATCGGCTCCATGGGTACGGACAGCCCTATCGCCGCGCTCTCCGAGCGCCCGCGGCTGCTCTTCGACTACTTCACCCAGCTGTTCGCGCAGGTCACCAACCCGCCGCTGGACGCCATCCGCGAGGAGCTCGTCACCTCGCTGCGCTCGTCCCTCGGTCCGGCCGGCAACCTGCTCGACCCGACGGCCGCGTCCTGCCGCTCCGTCGTGCTGCCCTTCCCGGTCATCGACAACGACGAGCTGGCCAAGCTCATCCACATCAACGCCGACGGCGACATGCCCGGCTTCAAGGCCGCGACCCTGTCCGGTCTGTTCCGGGTCTCCGGCGGCGGCGACGCGCTGGCCGCGCGCATCGAGGAGATCTGCGCCGAGGCCGACGCAGCCATCGAGAACGGCGCCCGGCTCATCGTCCTGTCGGACCGCCACTCGGACGCCGAGCACGCGCCGATCCCGTCGCTGCTGCTCACCGCGGCCGTCCACCACCACCTCATCCGCACCAAGCAGCGCACCCACGTGGGCCTGCTGGTCGAGGCCGGTGACGTCCGCGAGGTCCACCATGTCGCCCTGCTGATCGGCTTCGGCGCCGCCGCGGTCAACCCGTACCTGGCCATGGAGTCCGTCGAGGACCTGGTCCGCGCGGGCACCTTCCTGCCGGGCATGGAGTCCGAGACGGCCATCCGCAACCTGATCTACGCCCTCGGCAAGGGCGTCCTGAAGGTCATGTCCAAGATGGGCATCTCGACGGTCGCCTCCTACCGCGGCGCCCAGGTCTTCGAGGCCGTCGGTCTCGAAGAGGGCTTCGTCGACAAGTACTTCAACGGCACCGCTTCCAAGATCGGCGGCGTCGGCATCGACGTCGTCGCCAAGGAGGTCGCCGCCCGCCACGCCAAGGCCTACCCGGCCTCCGGCATCGCGCCGGCCCACCGCGCCCTGGAGATAGGGGGCGAGTACCAGTGGCGTCGCGAGGGCGAGCCGCACCTGTTCGACCCGGAGACGGTCTTCCGCCTCCAGCACTCCACGCGCGCGGGCAGCTACGACATCTTCAAGAAGTACACGGACCGGGTGAACGAGCAGTCCGAGCGCCTGATGACGCTGCGCGGGCTCTTCGGTTTCAAGAGCGACCGGGAAGCCATCTCCATCGACGAGGTCGAGCCGGTCTCCGAGATCGTCAAGCGGTTCTCCACCGGTGCCATGTCGTACGGCTCCATCTCGCGCGAGGCCCACGAGACCCTCGCCATCGCCATGAACCAGTTGGGCGGCAAGTCCAACACCGGTGAGGGCGGCGAGGACCCGGACCGTCTCTACGACCCCGCGCGCCGGTCCGCCATCAAGCAGGTCGCCTCCGGCCGCTTCGGCGTCACCTCCGAGTACCTGGTCAACGCGGACGACATCCAGATCAAGATGGCCCAGGGCGCCAAGCCCGGCGAGGGCGGCCAGCTGCCCGGCCACAAGGTCTACCCGTGGGTCGCCAAGACCCGGCACTCCACCCCGGGTGTCGGTCTGATCTCCCCGCCGCCGCACCACGACATCTACTCCATCGAAGACCTCGCCCAGCTGATCCACGACCTCAAGAACGCGAACCCGAAGGCCCGGATTCACGTCAAGCTGGTCTCCGAGGTCGGCGTCGGCACGGTCGCCGCGGGTGTGTCCAAGGCCCACGCGGACGTCGTGCTCATCTCCGGTCACGACGGCGGTACGGGTGCCTCCCCGCTGACCTCGCTGAAGCACGCGGGCGGTCCCTGGGAGCTCGGCCTCGCCGAGACCCAGCAGACCCTGCTGCTCAACGGCCTGCGCGACCGCATCGTCGTGCAGACCGACGGCCAGCTGAAGACCGGTCGTGACGTGGTCATCGCCGCGCTGCTCGGCGCCGAGGAGTTCGGTTTCGCGACCGCGCCGCTCGTCGTCTCCGGCTGCATCATGATGCGCGTCTGCCACCTCGACACCTGCCCGGTCGGCGTCGCCACCCAGAACCCGGTGCTGCGCGACCGCTTCTCCGGCAAGGCCGAGTACGTGGTGAACTTCTTCAAGTTCATCGCCGAGGAGGTCCGCGAGATCCTCGCCGAGCTGGGCTTCCGCACCATCGAGGAGGCCGTCGGCCACGCGGAGGCGCTCGACGTCACCCGTGCCGTGAACCACTGGAAGGCGCAGGGCCTGGACCTGGCCCCGCTCTTCTACGTGCCCGAGCTCCCCGAGGGCGCGGCGCTGCACCAGACCGTCGTGCAGGACCACGGCCTGGAGAAGGCCCTGGACAACGAGCTGATCAAGCTCGCCTCCGACGCCCTGGCCGCCTCCAGCGCCACCGACGCCCAGCCGGTGCGCGCCCAGATCAAGGTGCGCAACATCAACCGCACGGTCGGCACCATGCTCGGCCACGAGGTGACGAAGAAGTTCGGCGGCGCGGGTCTGCCCGACGACACCATCGACATCACCTTCACCGGCTCGGCCGGCCAGTCCTTCGGCGCCTTCCTGCCGCGCGGTGTCACGCTCCGCCTGGAGGGCGACGCCAACGACTATGTCGGCAAGGGCCTCTCCGGCGGCCGCGTCATCGTCCGTCCGGACCGGGCGGCCGACCACCTCGCCGAGTACTCCACCATCGCGGGCAACACCATCGCCTACGGCGCGACCGGCGGCGAGCTGTTCCTGCGCGGCCGTACCGGTGAGCGGTTCTGCGTCCGCAACTCCGGTGCGCTGGTGGTCTCGGAAGGCGTGGGCGACCACGGCTGCGAGTACATGACCGGCGGTCACGCGGTCGTCCTCGGCGAGACGGGCCGCAACTTCGCGGCCGGTATGTCCGGCGGCGTCGCGTACGTGATCGACCTGAACGTCGACAACGTCAACGTCGGCAACGTCGACGCCGTCGAGGCCCTCGACGACAGCGACAAGCAGTGGCTGCACGACGTGGTGCGCCGGCACGCCGAGGAGACCGGCTCCACGGTCGCCGAGAAGCTGCTCGCCGACTGGGACGTGTCCGTGCAGCGGTTCAGCAAGATCATTCCTGGCACTTACAAGGCAGTGCTCGCCGCCAAGGACGCCGCCGAGCGAGCGGGTCTCTCCGAGACCGAGACCCACGAGAAGATGATGGAGGCGGCGATCAATGGCTGACCCGAAGGGCTTCCTGAACCACGGCCGTGAGGTCGCCAAGACCCGCCCCGTCGCTGACCGCGTCCGGGACTGGAACGAGGTCTACGTCCCCGGCTCCCTGCTGCCGATCATCAGCAAGCAGGCCAGCCGCTGCATGGACTGCGGCATCCCGTTCTGCCACAACGGCTGTCCGCTCGGGAACCTGATCCCCGAGTGGAACGACTTCGCCTACCGCGAGGACTGGACGGCGGCCTCCGAGCGCCTGCACGCGACCAACAACTTCCCGGAGTTCACCGGTCGCCTCTGCCCGGCCCCCTGCGAGTCGGCCTGCGTGCTCGGCATCAACCAGCCGGCCGTCACCATCAAGAACGTCGAGGTCTCGATCATCGACAAGGCGTGGGACGCGGGCACCGTCGCTCCGCAGGCCCCCGAGCGCCTGTCGGGCAAGACCGTCGCCGTCATCGGCTCGGGCCCGGCGGGCCTGGCCGCCGCCCAGCAGCTGACCCGGGCCGGCCACACGGTCGCCGTCTACGAGCGCGCCGACCGCATCGGCGGCCTGCTCCGCTACGGCATCCCCGAGTTCAAGATGGAGAAGCGGCACATCAACCGCCGTATCGAACAGATGCGCGCGGAGGGCACCCGCTTCCGTACCGGTATCGAGATCGGCGTCGACCTCAAGGCGACCGACCTGAAGAAGCGGTACGACGCGGTCGTCATCGCCGCCGGCGCCACCACCGCCCGTGATCTCCCCGTCCCCGGGCGGGAGTTGAAGGGCGTGTACCAGGCGATGGAGTACCTGCCCCTCGCCAACAAGGTCCAGGAAGGCGACTACGTGGTGTCGCCCATCTCGGCCGAGGGTAAGCACGTCATCGTGATCGGCGGCGGCGACACCGGCGCGGACTGCGTGGGCACCGCCCACCGCCAGGGCGCGGCCTCGGTCACCCAGCTGGAGATCATGCCCCGTCCGGGCGAGGACCGCGCGCCGCACCAGCCGTGGCCGACCTTCCCGATGCTCTACAAGGTCACCTCGGCGCACGAGGAGGGCGGCGAGCGGGTCTACTCCGTCTCCACCACCCACTTCGAGGGCGACGAGGACGGCAACGTCCAGTGGCTGCACCTCACCGAGGTGGAGTTCATCGAGGGCAGGCTGACCCCGAAGCCGGGCACCGAGCGCAAGATCCCGGCCCAGCTGGTCACGCTGGCCATGGGCTTCACCGGCACCGACCGGGTGAACGGCGTGGTGGACCAGTTCGGTCTCGAGCTCGACGAGCGCGGCAACGTCGCCCGCGACGCCGACTTCCAGACCAACGTCCCCGGTGTCTTCGTCGCCGGTGACGCGGGCCGCGGCCAGTCGCTCATCGTCTGGGCGATCGCCGAGGGCCGCTCGGCCGCCAAGGGCGTCGACCGCTTCCTCACGGGCGCGAGCGACCTCCCGGCCCCGATCCGCCCGACGGACCGCTCGCTGATGGTCTGACCATCACCCCGTAGAACGTCCCGTACAAAGGCGTACGGAACACTGACGGCGCCTGCCCCACAGTCCCCGACCGGACGATGGGCAGGCGCCGCCGCCTTTCCGCGATCAAGTAACCTCGGCCTCCTGAACCAGGGTGAGGGGGAGCAGGACATGGCCGCGATCAGTCTCAGCAAGGTGGAGCAGACCGCGCCCGCGCTCGTCGGCGCCTACCGCTCGGCCGGGATCTCCCTCACCAAGCACGGACTCGACGGACTGCGCGCCGCCGTCTACCTGGTCGTCGACTACTCCGGCTCGATGAAGCCGTACTACGCGGACGGCAGCGTCCAGGCGCTCGCCGACCGGGTGCTGGGGCTCTCCGCGCACCTGGACGACGACGGTCAGGTCCCCGTCGTCTTCTTCTCCACCGACATCGACGCGGTCACCGACATCAAGCTCGCCGAGCACAAGGGCCGTATCGAGGAGATCGCGGCCGGGCTCGGGCACATGGGCAAGACCAGCTACCACCTGGCGATGGACGCCGTCATCGACCACTACCTCGACAGCGGCGCCACCGATCCCGCTCTGGTCGTCTTCCAGACCGACGGCGGCCCCATCAACAAGCCCGCCGCGGAACGCTATCTGTGCAAGGCGGCCAAGCTGCCGCTGTTCTGGCAGTTCGTCGGCTTCGGCGACCCGCACAGCAAACAGTTCGACTTCCTGCGCAAACTCGACGAGCTGGCGGTCCCGGGAAAGCGGGCGGTGGACAACGCGGGCTTCTTCCACGCCGGTTCGGACCCGCTGAAGGTCCCGGACGGTGAGCTGTACGACCGCCTCGTCGGCGAGTTCCCGCAGTGGCTGGCGGCGGCGCGGGCGGCGGGCATCGTACGCGCCGGCTGAACCCTTCGGCCCCGGCCGACTTTACGTCGCACCGTTGGCTGTCGGGGTCCTGTCGTGCCACCCTGATGGGTGATCCGGCGGGGAGGCGACGCGACGTATGGACGACGCGGCACGAACGGTGAACGGCCAGGCACGGGTGGGGAGTTCCACTGATTCCGCGCGCAGGGCGGATCCCCCGGGCAAGGGTGAGAAAGTCGCGGACTGGGCCGACGGAAGGCTCGGGATCTACTCCCTGGCCAAGGCCAACATGCGCAAGGTGTTCCCGGACCACTGGTCCTTCATGCTGGGCGAGGTCTGCCTCTACAGCTTCCTCATCCTGATCCTCACGGGCATCTACCTCACGCTCTTCTTCGAGCCCAGCGGCGCCGAGGTCGTCTACCACGGCAGCTACGGCCCGATGAACGGCATCATCATGACCAAGGCGTACGAGTCGACGCTGCACATCAGCTTCGACGTACGCGGCGGACTGCTGATCCGGCAGATCCACCACTGGGCGGCCCTGGTCTTCGTCGCCGGGATGTTCGTCCACATGATGCGGGTGTTCTTCACGGGCGCCTTCCGCAAGCCCCGCGAGATCAACTGGCTGTTCGGCTGGACCCTGCTGTTCCTCGCCATCCTCACCGGCCTGACCGGCTACTCGCTCCCCGACGACCTGCTCTCCGGCACCGGCGTCCGGTTCGCCGACGGCGCGATCCTGTCGATCCCGATCGTCGGGACGTACATCTCGATGTTCCTGTTCGGCGGGGAGTTCCCCGGCCACGACATCATCTCCCGCTTCTTCCCGATCCACGTCCTGCTGCTGCCCGGGATCATGCTGGGACTGGTCGTCGCCCATCTGATCCTGGTCTTCTACCACAAGCACACCCAGTACCCGGGGCCCGGACACGACCAGAAGAGCGTGGTCGGCATGCCCTTCCTGCCGGTCTACATGGCCAAGGCCGGCGGTTTCTTCTTCCTCGTCTTCGGCGTCCTCGCGCTCATGGGCGGCATCGCCACCATCAACCCCGTGTGGGCGTTCGGCCCCTACCGCCCCGACCTGGTCACCACCGGTGCCCAGCCCGACTGGTACCTGGGCTTCTCCGAGGGCCTGATCCGGGTGATGCCCGGCTGGGAGATCAACGCCTGGGGCCACACCCTGGAACTGGGCGTCCTGATCCCCTTCTCGGTCTTCCCGCTGTTCCTGCTGGCCATCGGCGTCTACCCGTTCATCGAGGCGTGGATCACCGGCGACAGACGCGAGCACCACATCCTCGACCGGCCGCGCAACACACCCGTCCGCACCGCCCTCGGCGTGGCCTGGCTCAGCCTGTACGTCGTCCTGCTGATCGGCGGCGGCAACGACATCGTCGCCACCCATCTCCATCTCGCCATCAACTCGATCACCTGGTTCGTCCGGATCTCCGTCTTCGTCGTCCCCGTCCTGGCCTTCGTCGTCACGAAACGGGTCTGCCTCGGTCTGCAACGCCGGGACCGCGACAAGGTCCTGCACGGCAGAGAGACCGGCCTCATCAAGATGCTCCCGCACGGCGAGTACATCGAGGTCCACGAACCCCTCACCCAGGAAAGCCTGTTCACCCTCACCCAGCACGAACAGGACCCGCCGTACGAAATCGGCCCGCTCGAGGACGCGAACGGGGTACGGCGAAAGGTCACGCTCGGACAGCGGGTACGGGCGAGCCTGGCCAAGGGAATGTTCGGCCCGGACACCCACATCCCGAAGCCGACGGAGCAGGAGTACCGGGAGATCACGAGCGGGGACCACCACTGAAGCGCCCTTCTTTTAGGGGCGCGGGGAACTGCGCGACCGGCCCCCAGCGGCACGCAGTCAACGACGCCCGAGAACCACCCCTCTGCACTCTTCCGGCGTCCCCCAGGCCGCGCGCAGCGCACGGGCCTTGGTCAGCCAGAGCGACAGGTCGTACTCGGCGGTGTAGCCGATCGCGCCGTGCAGTTGCAGCGCCGCCCGCGCCCCGGCGTAGGCGGCCTCGCACGCGCTGAGCTTCGCCGCGGCCACGTCCGACGGAGTCATCGTCACCGCCGCCCCGAAGACCAACGGCCGGGCGAACTCCAGGGCGATCTTCGCGTCGGCCAGCCTGTGCTTGACCGCCTGGAACGACCCGATGGGTACCCCGAACTGGGTCCGCTGCCTGACGTACGCCACCGTTCTGTCGAGCAGCGCCAGCCCCACCCCCAGCGCCTGCGCGGCCGTGGCGAGCCGTGCCCAGGGCAGCGCCTGCGCCCACGCCGGCTCCGCGCTGATCAGCTCGCCGACCGGAGGCAGCGGTGTCAGCCGACGCGCGGGGTCCAGCGACCGGCGCACCGCACCGGCACCGGGGGACAACCGCAGCCCGTCCGGCGTCGCGGCGAGCCGCAGCCCCGCCGCGTCCCCGTCCAGCGCGTACCCGTACCCGTGCCCGGTGAAGTCCGTCGTCACCGTGGCGATCGTCCCGCCCGCCGCGATCCCCGGCAGAAACCGCTTGGCGAGGTCGGCACTCTCACCGAGCAGCACCGCCGCGGCCACCGTCTCCACCAACGGCCCCGGCACCGCGTGGCGACCCAACTCAAGGAAAGCCACCGCGAGTTCGACAGGTCTGCGCCCGACCCCGCCGTACTCCTCCGGCACCGCCAGCCCGAACACCCCCGCCTCGCCCACCCGTCCCCACAACGCCCGCCCGCTCGTATGATCCCCGCGGCTCCAGTCCCGTACCACCGCCGGGGTGTCGGCGGCCGTCAGCAGCGCCCGCAGGGCGTCGGCGAAGTCGCGCTGTTCGGTGTCGAGGAGGAAACGCATGTCAGCGGCGTCCCTTCGGCAGGCCGAGCAGACGCTCGGCGATGATGTCGCGCTGGATCTCGTTGGTGCCCGCGTAGACGGGGCCGGCGAGCGAGAAGACGTACCCCTCGGACCATGGAGTGTCGGCCAACTCGCCCTCCGTACCCAGCAGATCGAGCGCCGTCTCGTGCAGCGCCAGGTCCAGCTCGGACCAGAACACCTTGTTCAGGCTGGACTCCGGGCCCAGGGACTCGCCGTCCAGGAAGCGGGAGGCGGCCGCGTAGGTGAAGAGCTGATAGGCGCGGGCGCCGATGACGGCGTCGGCCACCCGGGCCGCGGCGGACTCGGGGGCGCCCTGTGCCCGCCAGAGGTCCAGCAACCGGTCGGCGGCGGCCAGGAACCGGCCTGGCGACCGCAGTGTCAGCCCCCGCTCGTTGCCCGCCGTCGACATCGCGATCCGCCAGCCCTGACCGGGTGCGCCGATCACGTCCTCGTCGGGCACGAACACCTCGTCCAGGAACAGCTCGGCGAACGCCGGCTTCCCGTCGAGCCGGCCGATCGGGCGGACGGTCACGCCCGGTGCGCGCAGGTCGAACATCAGGTAGGTGAGCCCCTGATGCGGTTTCGGCGTCTGCGGCTCGCTGCGGAACAGGCCGAACGCGCGGTCCGCGAAGGCGGCCCGTGACGACCAGGTCTTCTGGCCGCGGAGCAGCCAGCCGCCGTCCGTCCGCACGGCCTTGGAGGTGAGGGACGCCAGGTCGGAACCTGCTTCGGGCTCGGACCACGCCTGCGCCCAGACCACCTCCCCCGTGGCCATCGGCGGCAGCACCCGCGTGCGCTGCTCCTCCGTGCCGTGGTCGAAGAGGGTCGGTGCGAGCAGGCTGATGCCGTTCTGGCCGACCCGGCCGGGCGCGCCCGCCGCGTAGTACTCCTCCTCGAACACCAGCCACCGCAGCAGCCCCGCCTCCCGGCCGCCGTACCGCTCCGGCCAGGACACCACCGACCAGCGGTCCGCCGCCAGTTCGGCCTCCCAGGCGCGGTGCGCCGCGAAGCCCTCCGCCGTCTCCAGGGAGGGGAGCGGAGGGCTGGGCACATGGTCCGCCAGCCAGGCGCGGGCCTCGGCACGGAACTCCTCGTCGGCCGGGGTGTGGGTCAGGTCCACGGTCGCCGTCACCGTCCTTCCCTAACAAGTGTTTGGTAGGTTAGCGTGGGCCCATGACAGGCGTCGAGAGTGTCGAGAGTCCGGAGTACGTGCCCGGGCACGGGCTGCTCGAGGGGCGCACCGCGGTCATCACGGCCGCGGCCGGGGCGGGCATCGGAGGCGCGACCGCGCGCCGTTTCCTGGAGGAGGGCGCGCGCGTGCTGATCAGCGATGCGCATGCCCGGCGACTGAAGGAGCACGAGGCCGAACTGGCCGGCCGGCATCCGGGGGCCGTGACCGCACTTCCCTGCGATGTGACCGACGAGGCCCAGGTGCAGGCCCTGTTCGACACCGCCGTGCGCACGCACGGACGGCTGGACATCGTCGTCAACAACGCGGGCCTCGGCGGGACTTCGGCGCTCGTGGAGATGGCCGACGAGCAGTGGGCGCGGGTCCTCGACGTCACTCTCAACGGCACCTTCCGGTGTGTGCGCGCCGCCCTGCGGCTCTTTCGCGAGAGCGGGGACGGCGGGGTGATCGTGAACAACTCCTCCGTCGTGGGCTGGCGGGCCCAGGCCGGACAGGCGCACTACGCCGCCGCCAAGGCCGGGGTGATGGCGCTGACCCGGTGCGCGGCGGTCGAGGCCGCCGAGTACGGGGTGCGGGTCAACGCCGTGGCGCCGAGCCTCGCCATGCATCCGCACCTGGTGAAGGTGACGTCCGCCGAACTGCTGGAGGAACTCACCGCCCGTGAGGCCTTCGGGCGGTACGCCGAGCCGTGGGAGGTGGCCAACGCGATCGTCTTCCTGGCGTCCGGCTACTCCTCGTACCTCACCGGTGAGGTCCTCTCCGTCAGCAGCCAGCATCCCTAGGACCACAATGGACGCGTGCCGACCAAGAAGAAGCCCCAGGTGACCGCGGCTCCCGCCCGGCGCCGCGAACTCCTCGAGACCGCCGCCGAGGTCTTCGCCGAGCAGGGCTACAACGCCACCACCGTACGCAAGATCGCGGACCACGCGGGCATGCTCGCGGGCAGCCTCTACTACCACTTCGACTCCAAGGAATCGATGCTGGAGGAGATCCTGCGGACCTTCCTCGACGAGCTCTGGGACGGCTACGACACCGTCCTGGACGCCGGACTCGGCCCCCGCGAGACCCTGGAAGCCCTGGTCACCGAGTCCTTCCGGGAGATCGACCGGCACCGCGCCGCCGTCGCGATCTACCAGAAGGAGAGCAAGCAGCTGGTCGCGCAGGAGAGGTTCGGCTTCCTCGCCGAGTCGCAGCGCAGGTTCGAGAAGGCGTGGCTGGCCACGCTGGAGCGCGGGGTCGCCGCGCACATCTTCCGCGCCGACCTCGATGTCCGCCTCACCTACCGGTTCGTCCGCGACACCGTGTGGGTCGCGGCCTCCTGGTACCGGCCCGGCGGACAGCACAGCCCGGAGGAGATCGCCCGGCAGTACCTGTCGATGGTGCTGGACGGGATCGCCGTCCGCGAATAGCTCACCCATTCGTTGAAAACCCCTTTCTGACGAGGGAGTCGCTGACATGGCCGAGGCCTACATCGTCGAAGCGGTGCGTACGCCCGTCGGGCGGCGCGGGGGCGGACTGAGCGGGGTCCACCCGGCCGATCTGGGCGCCCATGTGCTGCGGGCCCTGGTCGAGCGGTCGGGCGTGGACCCGGCCGCCGTCGAGGACGTCGTCTTCGGCTGCCTGGACGCGGTGGGACCGCAGGCCGGTGACATCGCCCGGACCAGCTGGCTGGCGGCCGGGCTGCCCGAGGAGGTGCCGGGCGTGACCGTCGACCGCCAGTGCGGCTCCTCGCAGCAGGCCGTGCACTTCGCCGCGCAGGCCGTCCTGTCGGGCACTCAGGACCTGGTGGTCGCCGGCGGTGTCCAGAACATGTCCCAGATCCCCATCGCCTTCGCCTCCCGCCAGGCCGCCGCGCCCCTGGGCCTGACCGAGGGCCCCTTCCTGGGCAGCGAGGGCTGGCGGGCCCGGTACGGCCGGCAGCCCGTCAACCAGTTCGCCGGCGCCGAGATGATCGCCGCCAAGTGGGGCATCAGCCGCCAGGACCAGGAGGAGTTCGCCCTGCGCTCCCACCGGCGGGCCCTGAGCGCCATCGACGAGGGCCGCTTCGAGCGCGAGACCGTCGCCTACGGCCCGGTCGCCGTGGACGAGGGGCCGCGCCGGGAGACCTCCCTGGAGAAGATGGCCGCCCTCAAACCGGTCGTCGACGGTGGCACCATCACCGCCGCCTGCTCCTCCCAGGTCTCCGACGGTGCCGCCGCGATGCTCCTCGCCTCCGAACGGGCCGTCCGCGAACACGGACTGCGCCCCCGCGCCCGCGTCCACCACCTCTCCGTCCGCGGCGAGGACCCCATCCGGATGCTCTCCGCGCCGATCCCGGCCACCGCGCACGCCCTGAAGAAGACCGGCCTCACCATCGACGCCATCGACCTCGTCGAGATCAACGAGGCCTTCGCGCCGGTCGTCCTGGCCTGGCTCAAGGAGACCGGCGCCGACCCCGCCAGGGTCAACGTCAACGGCGGCGCGATCGCCCTCGGTCACCCCCTCGGCGCGACCGGCGTCAAACTGATGACGACCCTCCTGCACGAACTGGAGCGCACCGGCGGCCGGTTCGGCCTGCAGACCATGTGCGAGGGCGGGGGACAGGCGAACGTGACGATCATCGAGCGGTTGTGAGCCGTTCCCTGACCTCCTCAGCCTCCTTCAAGATCCGCTCCACCAGCTCCGCGCACGACGGCAGGTCGTCGATCACGCCGGCGACCTGCCCGGACGCCATCACTCCCAGATCCGTACGGCCGTCCACCATCGCCGACCTGAGCAGCATCGGCGTGTTCGCGGCCAGCAGGACCTGACTCCAGGACAGTTCCTTCCCGTGCCGCAGCGCCAGGCCGTCCTGGACCATCTGCCGCCAGGTGAGTCCGGACAGCTTCCGGAACCCCGCCGCCCGCCGTAGCGCGTGCAGCAGACTCCGGGCCCGGCCCGAACTCTCCAGCGCGGCCACCAGATCGCTCCGCAGCATCCGGTGCGGCAGCCCGTCCACCGCCCTGGTCACGGTGACGTCCTTGACCGCCGCCGCCAGATAGCGTGCCTTCACCGCGTCCGGCACCGCCGAGTCCGAGGTGAGCAGGAACCGCGTCCCCATCGCGACCCCCGCCGCCCCGTACGCCAGTGCAGCCATCAGCCCGCGCCCGTCGAAGAACCCCCCCGCGGCCACCACCGGTATCCGCACCGCGTCCACCACCTGCGGAAGCAGCACGCTCGTCGCCACCTCGCCGGTGTGCCCGCCGCCCTCACCGCCCTGCACGATCACCGCGTCCGCACCCCACTCCGCCACCTTCTCGGCGTGCCGCCGTGCCCCGACGGACGGGATCACCACCACACCCGCGGCCTTCAGTTCGGCGATCAGCTCGGGTGAGGGGGCGAGCGCGAAGGACGCCACCCGCACACCCGCGTCGATGATCAACCGGACCCGGTCACCGGCGTCGGCCGAGTCCGCCCGCAGGTTCACCCCGAACGGAGCGTCGGTACGGCACCGCACCTCCGCTATCGAGGTACGCAACTGGTCGAGCGTCATCGTCGCGGAGGCCAGGATGCCGAGGGCGCCGGCGTTGGCCGTCGCGGAGACCAGGCGGGGGCCCGCCACCCAGCCCATCCCCGTCTGCACGATCGGATGCCGTATCCCGGCCAGCCGGGTGAGCGCGGTCTCCATCAGCCCGCGACCTCCTTCACCCGCGCGCCACCCGGATCGAGCACCTCACGGATCAGCCGCAGCTCCTCCTCGCTCGGCTCGCGGGTGTACGGCACCTCGTCCGGGACGGTGAGCTCGAAATCCGTCGCCTCCCGCACCCGGTCGACGCTGACCCCGGGATGCAGCGCGGCCAGCCGCATCGAGCGGTCGGGGGTCTCGAAGTCGAGGACAGCGAGGTCGGTGACGACTCTCGGGATGCGATGGAAGCGGCCGATGCCCGGATCCTCGGCCACCCGGTCGTACCCCACCCCGCACACCATGTCGACCTTCGTCACGAACACCCGCCGGGAGTGCTTCGGGACCCAGTAACTCGTCGGGTTGTTCAGTGTGTTCAGCGGTGCCCCGCGCACCCCGAGCAGCTGCCGTCCCGGGTGCGCCCAGTCGCCGATGCACGAGATGTTCTGGTTGCCGTACCGGTCGATCTGGCTCGCGCCCATCATCACGTGCCGCCGCCCACCGGACACCAGGGCGAGGTGCTGCCGGTAGGGCAGCCAGCCCTCCGGTGTGCCGTCCGGGCGGACCAGCAGGGCCTCGCCGTCGGTCAGCAGCAGATCCGGCGCGAAGGTGAGCCGGGCCAGGCGGGCACCCAGGGAAGGGATCAGGCCCATCGGGCTCGCCAGGATCTCACCGGAGCCGCGCCAGGCCTCGGCACAGGCGATGACGCAGTACTCGGAACGGAGAACACTCATCGGTCCTGTTCCTCCTGCCGGTTCCGCACCGCCGTCCGGTAGGCCTGCTCGTCCCCGGCGAGGAAACGCGTCGCGAACTCCTCCCAGGGCGTGGTCGCGTACAGCCGCTGGAACTCCTCGTCCCGCCCGTAGTCGGGGGCGCAGGAAGTGAAGTGCGCACCGCCGGGAGCCTCCACGACCCCGGTCACGGCGAGCCGTTTGACCAGCAGTGACTGCGGCGGCGCCTCCTTCGTCAACTCGGCCGTGTCCACGATCCGTTCGCAGGAGACATAGGCCGCGTCCGCCGCCTCGCAGAACAGGTCGTCGAAGTACGGGTCCGGGCCCAGGTACTGCCCGTTGCCCAGCCGGTCGGCGCGGTTGAGATGCACCAGGGCCGCGTCCAGGCGCAGCGCGGGCATCGCCACGAACGTCTCGCCGTCGTCGTACGGCGAAGTGACCGTCCGCAGACCGGGGTTGACCCGCATGACGTCCGAGCCGACGCCGGCTCGCACGGGGAGGAAGGGGAGCCGGTTCGCGGCCGCCTGCAGGCCCCACATGAACATGCCCTCGTCGATCTCCGTCAGCTCGAACGCCCCGCGCTCGCGCGCCGCCCGGTAGTGCGGTTCGAGCGGGACGGAGTCGAGGGTGACGAAGGCCGTCACCAGTCTGCGCACCCGGCCGGCCGCGACCAGCATCCCGACGTCCGGGCCGCCGTACGAGACCAGCGTGAGATCGCCGATACCGCTCCGGAGCACTGCTCTGACCAGGGCCATCGGCTTGCGTCGGGAACCCCAGCCGCCGATGCCGAGGGTCATACCGCTCGCCAGCCGTGCGACGACCTCGTCGGCGGTCATCGTCTTGTCGGTCACTGCCGGCTTGTCAGCCGTTTCCGGTTTGTCGGTCACTCCCAGCACCCTCCTTCCCGAAGGTGTCGCGGACCCGGTCGGCCACCCCGCTGAGGGCGGCCTCGAAGGTGAAGCCCTGTTCGAAGCGGTAGCTCCGCCGTATGTCGACGGGGTCGATACCGTTGATGGCAGCCTTGGCCAGCCGCAGCAGCCGGCCGTCCTTGGCCGCTATCTCCCGCGCCAACTCCAGTGCGGCGGAGTCGAGTTCGTCGCGCGACACGACCCGCCACACCGAGCCGTGCGCGTGCAGTTCGGCCGCGGTCGCCGTGCGCGAGGTGTAGTACAGCGTCCGCATCAGATGCGGCGGGACCAGGCGGGCCAGATGCGTGGCCGCGCCCAGGGCGCCCCGGTCCAGCTCGGGGAGCCCGAAGACGGCGTCCTCGCTCGCCACGATCGCGTCCGCGCTGCCCACCAGGCCTATTCCGCCGCCCAGGCAGAAGCCGTGCACCGCCGCCACCACCGGGGTCTCGCACTCGTACACCGCCGCGAACGCCTCCGCGCAGCCGTGGTTGACGCCGAGCAGCGCGTCGTTCCCCCGCGCCTGTATCTCCTTGATGTCCACGCCCGCGTTGAAGCCGCGGCCCCGCGCGGTCAGCACGACACACCGGGTCCCGGGGTCGCGGCCCGCCGCGCCGACGGCTTCCGCCAGCGCGAACCAGCCGCGCACCGGCAGCGCGTTCACCGGCGGGAAGTCGACCGTGACGAGCGCGATTCCCTTTTCCGGACACGAGGTGGAGACACCCATGGACGCATCAGCTACCTTCGCACTCAGCTGCCTTTCCACCAAACATTTGTTAGGTGTGAGGCTTCGAAGCTAGCAGTCGGCGCAGACAAGCGGGAGGCCCTGTGGATAACTCGCCGAGCGGCAGGACTGTCGTCGTCACCGGCGGTACCAGGGGCGTGGGCGCCGGGATCGCGCAGGCCTTCGCCGAGGCCGGTGCCCATGTCGTGGTCTGTGCCCGCCGGCCGCCCGGACAACACCTCGACGGCGTCGAGTTCACCCCCCTCGACCTGCGTGACCCGCCCGCAGTACGCGCCTTCTTCGACGCCCTGCCCCGGGTCGACGTGCTCGTCAACAACGCGGGCGGCACCCCCTACCGGCGGCTCGCCGACGCGGACGCCGAGCGGCACGCCCGGGTGATCGAGCTGAACCTCGTCACCCCACTGACCGCCTCCCTCGCCGCGTACGAGCAGCTCAGACAGGCCAGGGGAGCGGTGGTGATGATCGGCAGCGTCAGCGGCGGCCGCCCCTCGCCCGGCTCCGCCGCCTACGGCGCGGCCAAGGCCGGACTGGAGAACCTCGCCCGGTCCATGGCCGTGGAATGGGCGCCGGAGGTCCGGGTCAACACGCTGGTCGTGGGCATGGTCCGCACCGAGCTGACCCACCTCCACTACGGCGGACAGGGCGGCATCGACGCCGTCTCCCGCACCGTCCCGCTCGGCAGGCTCGCCGCCCCGTCCGACGTCGGCGCCGCCGCCGTCTTCCTCGCCTCCGACGCGGCCGCCTACATCAGCGGGGCGAGCCTGCTCGTGCACGGGGGCGGCGAGCGGCCGGCGTTCCTGGACGCGGCGACCGCCAACAAGCCATCGGACAAGGAGGACTGACATGAGCGGAATCTGCGCGGGCCGGGTCGTCGTCGTCACCGGCGCCGGGCGCGGCCTCGGCCGGGCCCATGCACTCGCCTTCGCCGCCGAGGGTGCCCGGGTCGTCGTCAACGACCTCGGTGTCGGCCTCGACGGCGTGCCGGGCCCGGACAGTCCGGCCGGGGCCGTGGTGGACGAGATCCGGGCGGCCGGCGGGGAGGCGGTGGCGCACGGCGGTGACATCGCGACGGCCGCCGGGGCCGAGTCCCTGGTGGCAGCGGCCCTGGACACGTACGGCCGGCTCGACACCCTCGTCAACAACGCCGGGTTCCTGCGCGACCGGATGCTCGTCAATCTCGGCGAGGACGACTGGGACGCGGTGATGCGCGTCCACCTCAAGGGCCACTTCCTGCCGCTGCGGCACGCGGCCGCGCACTGGCGGGCCGAGACCAAGGCGGGCCGGACGCCGGTCGCCCGGATCGTCAACACCAGCAGCGGGGCGGGCCTGCTGGGCTCGGTCGGGCAGGGCAACTACAGCGCCGCCAAGGCCGGCATCGTGGGCCTCACCCTGGTCGCCGCGGCGGAACTCGCCCGCTACGGCGTCCAGGTCAACGCCATCGCCCCAGCCGCCCGCACCCGGATGACCGAGCGCACGTTCGCCGAGACCATGGCCGCCCCCGACGCCGGCTTCGACACCATGGCCCCCGAGAACGTCTCCCCGCTCGTCGTCTGGCTGGGCTCCGCCGCGAGCGCGGGCGTGACCGGGCGGGTGTTCGAGACAGAGGGCGGGCGGATCACCGTCATGGAGGGGTGGCGGCCGGGGCCGACCGCGGACAAGGGAGCCCGCCGGTCCCCGGCCGAGGCGGGGGAGACGGCACTGAAACTGCTGGCCGAGGCGGCGGCGCCGGGGGCGGTGTACGGGGCGTGAGGCCGGGGCGGGGCCCGGGTGCCGCTCTCCGGCACGGGCCTAGGTGTCGCACTCCAGCACCGTCCGGCACAGCGAGCACCGCGCCCGTACCCGGCCCCGCACCGGCACCCTGATCCGCTGGTGGCAGGTCGGGCACGGGAACGAGACGCGCAGATGGCCGCCGCTGTCGGGGGCGAAGGTGTAAGGGGCGCCGGGCTGTGGGTACGCCGAGGTGGGGGCGTGGCGGCGGTCACGGGCGTAGCGGCGGCGGCCCGCCCACCCGGCCGCGCTCAGCGGCGGCTGCTCCCCGTCCTGGCGGGCCCTGGCCATGCCCTTCTCGTACGCCGTGTAGGCCTGCGGGCTGGTGAACCACACCGAGGGGTCCTCGTGGAAGACGAGGGAGCGTTTGGCCAGGACGTAGCCGAACTCCTCCGGGGTGAGGTAGCCGAGCTTCTGGGACGCCTCCCCGTGCTCCCGGTAGGCGTCGAGGAGCAGCCAGCCGGCGCCCAGGTAGGTGGTCGCCGTGTCCGTGAGGATCTCGTTCTCCCGGGTGCTGGGGAAGGACAGATCCAGGCGGTGCAGATAGACGTGCATCACCTCGTGGGCGAGCGCCGCGCCGATGTCCCTGCGGTGGGTGCGGAAACGGTCGTTCAGCTCGACGAAGTACTCGGGGCCCGCGGCGAGTTCGACGTTCGCCGCGTGGGTCATGTCCTTGAAGCCGACGATCATACGGGCGTCGGGCAGGCGGAAGTGCCGCACGATCTCGCGGGCGACGCGTTGCGAGCCGAGGTGGAGGTCGTCGGTGTCGCAGAACGCGACGTCGGCGGGGAGCACGCTGGTGGCGAAGGTCTGGACGGTGTCGTGCGACAGGCGGCGGTACAACGCCGTGATGGCGGCCCGCACGGTGTCCAGGTGCGGGTAGCCGTGTTCCACCGGGCCGCCGTTCGCCACGTCCCCTACCCCCACAGACGCTGCCGGAGCTGTCTTTCACAGTATGCGGGGGATGGGGGAAATCGGGGGGCGACAGGTTGTCCGATGTCTGCGGGTCGGTGGGGGCTGATCGCGCTCACGCGGCGGTAGCCGCAGATCGGTACAGCCCCGCGCCCCTAAAGGGGCGCCAGCCGTACCGCCGCTTGATTCGTTTCCTGGAGTTCCAGGAGCCAGATCTCGTTCTCGCCCTCCTTCAGGACCGGGCCGGGGACGTACAGAGACTCCTGCGGGCCCGTCGACCAGTAGCGCCCCAGGTTGAAGCCGTTGATCCAGGCGAAGCCCCGGGTCCAGCCGGGGAGTTCCAGGCGGGCGTCACCGGCGTCGGCGACCGTCACCGTCCCCCGGTACAGGCCCGGCGCGCCGTCCTCCGGGAGGGAGCCGAAGGGCACCGCCTCCACACCCGCCTCGAAGGCGTCCAGATCCAGCGCACGCGCGCGTACCCCGTGCAGGAACTGGCGTTCGTGCAGGAGGCCGCCGGTGATGCCCTTCGTCTCACCCGAGCGGGGGCCGTAGTTGACGCGGCCCAGGGACTCCACCCAGAGCTCCACGCGCGCGGGGCCCGCGATGGGCTCCTTGAGCTGGGGTTCCTCCTCGGTGAGGACCCCGGCGCGCTCGCCGTCGACGTACACGACCGCCAGGTCGCGCAGGCCCCGCGCGGTGAGCGGGTACGGCTGGCGGGGTCCCGGGACGTCCACCTCGTAGCGGACCAGGCCGCGGGCGATGTCCAGCTCCTCGAAGGTGGGCGGGACGGCGTGGACGCGTTCCGGGGTGCCCAGGGCCTCCAGGACGCCCGGCAGGGGCGCCCAGGAGGTCAGTTCCACGTGCGTTGCCGAAGCCGAAGCGGCCGGGGCGGGCGGCAGTTCGGGCAGCGGTCCGTCGTGGTACTCGGCGAGGACCTCGCGCAGGCGCCAGAACTTCTCCGTGGGACGGCCGTACTCGTCGATCGGCGCGTCGTAGTCGTACGACGTCACGTCCGCCTCCAGCGGGCCCTCGTGCAGCTCGCCGCCGGGCCGGTTGGCGCCCGCCCAGCCGGCGAAGTTGGTGCCGCCGTGCGCCATGTAGACGTTGACCGACGCACCGCACTCCAGGATCTCCCGCAGGGCCGCCGCCGCGTCGTCGGCGTCCCGTACGACGTGCTCGCCGCCCCAGTGATCGAACCAGCCGCACCAGAACTCCATGCACATCAGCGGGCCCTGCGGCTGGTGCCGGCGCAGGGTCTCGAAGGCCACGCGCGCGTGGGAGCCGAAGTTCACCGTCGCCAGCAGTCCGGGGACCGAGCCGCCGGTGAGCATGTGGTCCTCGGGGCCGTCCGAGGTGACCAGCGGCACCGTGACGCCCTCGGTGCGCAGCAGGCCGGTGAGATGGGCCAGGTAGTCGGCGTCGGAGCCGTAGCTGCCGTACTCGTTCTCGACCTGCACCATGATCACCGGGCCGCCCCGGTCCAGCTGCCGGGACACGACCTCGGGCAGCAGGTGACGGAACCAGCGGTCCACGTACCCGAGGAATCGCTCGTCACGCGTGCGTGCCCGTGCGCCCAGCTCGCCCGTCACCCAGTGCGGCAGACCGCCGTTCTCCCACTCCGCGCAGATGTACGGCCCCGGCCGCACGATCGCCCACAGGCCCGCCTCCCGCGCCGCGTCCAGGAAACGGCCGAGCGCCCCGGCGTCCCGGAAGGCGCCCGGGTGCGGCTCGTGCAGGTTCCACGGCACGTACGTCTCCACGCAGTTCAGGCCCATGGCACGCAGCATCGCGAGCCGGTGGCCCCACTGCTCCTCGTGCACCCGGAAGTAGTGCAGCGCGCCGGACAGCAGCCGCACCGGCCGCCCGTCCAGCAGGAAATCCGTTTCGCCCACCGTGAAGTCACTCATAGGCTCACTTTGGCCTGCTGGCGAGCGCCGAAACCATGGACAAAGATCGGCAGTACTTGGACGGAAGAGCCGACAGCAAGGAGCGCGCAGTGCCGGGTGGACCGCCGATCTTCCATACCTGGATGCGGTTCTTCACACCGGGCGCCGTGCACCGCCGGCTCGGCCTGGTCTGCTGGGGCGTCGGTCTGCAGTACGGCGCGGTGCCCGCCGTCGGCCCGCGCCTGCTGGAGCACCACGTCGCCGTGGTGATCAGCTCGGGCCGGGGCTGGTACCGCACGCCCGACGGGCGCAGTACCGCCGTCGTCGCGCCCGCGCTGGTGTGGCTCACGCCCGGCGTCCCGCACCACTACGGGCCCGACCCGGACAGCGGCTGGGACGAGGGCTTCGTGACCTTCACCGGGCCCGACACCGCGACCTACACGGAACTCGGCTACATCGAGCCCGAGCGGCCCGTGGTGCCCCTCGCGGACGCCACCGGCCCCCGGGACGTGATCGCCCGTATCGCCCGGGCCGCCCGGCAGGGCAACCCCCTCCTGGAGGTCGAGACCGGCGCCGCCGTGCACGAGCTCCTCGTCGCCCTGCGTCGCGCGCGTGCCGACCTCGCCCCGGACGGCGACCCGGTGCTGCACGCGCTCGCGCGCGACGCCTGCACCGGGATGACCGTCGCCGACCACGCGGCCCGGCACGGCATGACCCCCGCCGAGCTGCGCACCGCCGTCCGCCGGGTCGCCGGCTGCAGTCCCAAGGACTATCTGATCGGCGTCCGGCTGGGCCGCGCCCAGGAACTCCTCGCCACCACCGGACTGTCCGTGGCCGCCGTCGCCCGCCGCGTCGGCTACGACGATCCGGCCTATTTCTCCCGCCTGTTCACCCGCCGGGTCGGCACGGCCCCCGTGCGCTTCCGTGCCCAGCAGGGCCGGGCCGTCCCCGACGACTGGAACGACAGCCTCCAGGAGCCCGGCGAACCCGAACCGGGGCAGCCGGTGGCCGAACCCGCCGACGGCCCTTAGAGATCGCACGGCCGCCCCCTTAGGGTTGACGCCCATGACCACCAGCAACACCGGTACCGGTGACGTCGACCCCGCCGTCCGCGAGGAGCTCGCGCGGCTGCGCGACAGCATCGACAACATCGACGCGGCCGTCGTCCACATGCTCGCCGAACGCTTCAAGGCCACCCAGCAGGTCGGCCACCTCAAGGCGGTCCACCGGCTGCCCCCGGCCGACCCGGCCCGGGAGTCCCGGCAGATCGCCCGGCTGCGCGCCCTCGCCGAGAACGCCAAGCTCGACCCCGCCTTCGCCGAGAAATTCCTCAACTTCATCATCGCCGAGGTGATCAGACACCACGAGTCCATCGCCGAGGACACCGTCAACAACCAGGGGGCGGCGGACACGCACTGACCCGAAGCGCCCGCCGGATGCCCTGGCGAGCGCCCCGGTACCGCCGGGTGACCCCCGCGGTGACGAGGCGCTCGAACAGGTGCGCAAGACGCAGGGCGGCGCCCACCGGTGCCGTCTCGTCCCGCACCGAGACCCCGGGGCGGACATAAGCCGCGTACCGCTCCCGCCACTGTGCGTTGTCAGAGTCATCAGGCAGCATGGCGGCATGTCCGTACTGACTCGCGACGAAGCGCAGAGCCGCGCCGAGCTCCTCGACGTCCACCGCTACACGATCGACCTCGACCTGACCACCGGGGACGAGACCTTCGACTCCCGTACCGTGATCAGGTTCACGGCCCGGTCCGACGGCGACACCTTCGTCGAGATGAAGCCCACCGAGCTGCGCGCCGTCACCCTCGACGGACAGCCCCTCGACCCCGAGACGCTGGACCAGGACCGGCTGCCCCTGAAGAACCTCACCGCCGGGGAACACGAACTGCGCATCGACGCCACGATGCGCTACTCCCGCACCGGCGAGGGCATGCACCGCTTCACCGACCCCACGGACGACCGGACGTACGTCTACACGCAGCTGTTCATGGACGACGTGCAGCGCGTCTTCGCCGCCTTCGACCAGCCCGACCTGAAGGCCGTCTTCGAGCTGACCGTCACCGCTCCCGAAGGCTGGACCATCCTCGCCAACGGCGTCACCGAGCACCTCGGCGAGGGCCGCTGGCGGGCCGCCGCCACCCCGCTGATCTCCACCTACCTGGTCGCCGTCGCCGCCGGCCCCTGGCACTCCGTGCGCACCGAGCACCGCGGACTGCCCTTCGGCATCCACTGCCGCCGCTCCCTCGCGCCCCACCTGGACGCCGACGCCGAGGAACTCCTCGACATCACGCGCGCGTGCTACGACCGCTACCACGAGAAGTTCGAGGAGCCCTACCCCTTCGACTCCTACGACCAGGCGTTCGTCCCCGAGTTCAACGCCGGTGCCATGGAGAACCCCGGTCTGGTCACCTTCCGCGACGAGTTCGTCTACCGCTCCGCCGTCACCGACACCGAGCGGCAGACCCGCGCGATGGTCATCGCCCACGAGATGGCCCACATGTGGTTCGGCGACCTCGTCACCCTCCGCTGGTGGGACGACATCTGGCTGAACGAGTCCTTCGCCGAGTACATGGGCTACCAGACCCTCACCGAGGCCACCCGGTTCACCGACACCTGGGTCGACTTCGGCGTGGCCCGCAAGGCCTGGGGCTACGACGCCGACCAGCGCCCCTCCACCCACCCGGTCGCTCCCGAGGCCGTCGACGACACCGCCGCCGCCCTGCTCAACTTCGACGGCATCTCCTATGCCAAGGGTGCCTCCGCGCTGCGCCAACTGGTCGCCTGGATGGGCGAGAAGGACTTCCTCGCCGGCATCAACATCCACTTCCAGCGGCACCGGTTCGGCAACGCCACCCTCGCCGACTTCATCGACTCCCTCGCCGCCGCCACCGAACGCGACGTGCACGCCTGGGCCGACACCTGGCTGCGCACCACCGGCGTCGACACCCTCACCCCGGTCCTGGACACCGCCCCCGACGGCACCCGCACCCTCACCGTCGAGCGCACCGGCAGCCGCCCGCACCACATCAGCGTCGGCGTCTATGACCAGAGCCTCGCCGACGAGGGCGGGCTCACCCTGCGCGAGCGCATCGACCTCGACATCCCGCAGACCGTCCCGCAGCCCCTCGGCAAGCGCCCCGCCCTCCTCCTGCTGAACGACGGCGACCTGACCTACGCCAAGGTCCGCTTCGACGCCGAGTCCGCCGCCGCCGTCCGCGCCCACCTCTCCGGCCTGCCCGACCCGCTCACCCGCGCGGTGGTGTGGAACGCGCTGCGGGACGCGGTCCGCGACGGCGAACTCCCGGCCGCCGCCTACCTGGAGACCGCCCGCGTCCATCTCCCGCACGAGACCGACCTCGCCCTCGTCCAGGGCGTACTCGCCTTCACCGCGGTCCATGTCGTCGACCGGTACCTCACGCCGGAGGAGCGCCCGGCCGCGCTCGCCACCGTCTCCGCCCTGTGCCGCGACTTCATCCGGCGCACCGAGGACGGCGACAACCCCGGCCTGCGCCTGATCGCCGTACGGCACTTCATCCGTGCCGCCGCCCACCCCGACACCATCGCCGCCTGGCTCGCCGAGGGCACCGTGCCCGGCGGCCCCGAGCTCGACCCCGAGCTGCGCTGGCGCATCATGGGCCGGCTCGCCGTCCTCGGCGCCGTCGACGAGGACCGGATCGCCGCCGAGCTGGCGCGCGACCCCAGTGCCAGCGGCCAGGAGGGCGCCGCCCGTTGCCGGGCCGCACTGCCCGACCCCGAGGCCAAGCGCAGGGCCTGGGAGGCGATGTTCAACGGCGACGACCTGTCCAACTACCTGTTCGCGGCCACCGCCCAGGGCTTCTGGCACCCCGAACAGGCCGACCTGGTCCGGGAGTACGTGCCGCGCTACTACCGGGACGCGGTCGCCGTCGCCGCCCGCCGCGGCCCCGCCATCGCCACGGCCGCGGGCCGCGAGGCCTTCCCCGCCCACGCCGTCGACGCCGAGAACCTCGCCCTCGGCCGGGACTGTCTGCGCGACGCCGGCCCGGCCGCGGCCCTGCGTCGCCGTCTGATCGATGAACTCGACGACCTGGAAAGGGCGTTGCGGGTCCGCGGGGCGTAGGACGGCGGGCGTAGGACGACACGGGCGCGGCTGGTCCCCAATGGTGATGCGGGGGCCGGCCGCCGCTTCTAGGCTCGGTGGCCAAGAGCACTGAACCGAGGGAGAGATCCGTGATCGTAGTCACCGGTGCCACCGGCAACGTCGGCCGTGCCCTCGTCGGGCGGCTCGTCGCCGGCGGGCACGCCGTACGGGCGCTCACCCGCGACCCGGAACGGGCCGGACTGCCCGACAAGGCCGAGGTGGTGAAGTACCGGCCGGACGACCAGGCAGGCCTCTTCGAGGGGGCGACCGGACTCTTCCTGTACGTCCAGGGCGCCGGCGGCCGGATGCCCGAACTGCTGGACGCGGCCCGCACGGCCGGGGTGCGGCACGTCGTGCTGCTCTCCTCCGGGATCATCAACGAGGGCGCCGACGAGACCCACCCGATCCACGTCATGCACGCCACCGCCGAGCGGCAGATCCGCGACAGCGGTCTCGCCTGGACGTTTCTGCGCCCCAACGCGTTCGCCACCAACGCCCTCCAGTGGGCACCCCAGATCCGCGCCGGGAACACCGTTCGCGGTGTCTTCGCCGGGATGCTCACGGCACCCATCCACGAGGACGACATCGCCGCCGTGGCGGAACGCGCGCTCCTCGACGACGGCCACCAGGGCGCGGCCCACCGCCTCACCGGTCCCGCCGCCACCACCAACACCGACCAGATCGCCGCGATCGGCCGGGCCGTCGGCCGGGACCTGACCTTCGTCGAGGTGGAGCCGGAGGAGGCGGCACCGCTGTTCCCGGGGACCCCGCCGGAGTTCCTCCAGGGCCTCCTGAAGACCTTCGCGGCCACCGTGGGCGTGCCCCCGGAGATCACCACCACCGTCGAGGACGTCACCGGCAGCCCGGCCCGCACCTTCGGGCAGTGGGCCGACGACCACGCGGCCGACTTCCGACCCTGACCCTCAGGGGGCGGGCCGCAGCTCGGCCCTGCGCACCCCGCCCTCCCGAGGCCCCGCCCGCCGGTTGCCCACCTCGGCCGCCCGGGGTGCCTCCGCCCCCAGCGTGAAGCCCAGGCGCTCCAGGAAACACTCCCCGGAGCGCCACCCCGGCGGCACGCTCGCCGTCACCAGCGACACCCCCTCGGCGTGCGCGAGCAGCGACTCGGCCAGCGCCCGCCCCAGGCCCCGCCCCCGCGCCCAGGGCGCCAGCAGGAACAGCCCCACCGCGACCGCGCCGGGCACCGGATGGTTCCGTACGGCGTCCACCAGGCCCGAGACGACCCCGTCCCGCTCCAGCACCAGCAGCACCTTGTCGTCCGGGTCGGCGCCCTCGGGCAGCCCGTAGAACAGGCTCTGCACATCACCGGGCCCCGACGGCAGCCCCGTCGCCGCCACGAACCAGTCCTCGCATGCCTCGAACAGGTCCAGCAGCGGCACCTCGTCCGAGGGCAGCGGCTCCCGCACCATCACCCGCTCACCGGGCACGTCGATCATCCATGCGTCAACCACGCGATCGACGTTAACCCCGGTCAGTCCAGGTCACAACGGCCCTTCGCGGCTTGGCCCGACCGCTTGTAGCACATCGCGCGGGCGCAGCGCCCCAACATGTTTTCCCCGCACGGCAGTACCCACTTTCGGGTTCCGATCGTTGGGCTTTATGGGCGCGCAGACCCAATCCCGTACAAGCTGGAACTCCCGTCGCGGACAACCCCCTTCGGCCAGTGCCCCCGAGGAGAGCCCATGAGCATGCCGCCCCTCGCATCCGGACCCCAGGGCCCCGACGCCCTGAGGCCTCTGCTGGACACCGTGCTCGACGCGCTGCGCGAGGGCGGCCGGGGGCGCGGCGGGCCGCTGCCCGCGGGCGGGCCGGAGGCGGTCGTGGAGCGGATCGCGGACGCCGTGGGGGACGTACTCCCGGACGACGGCGACCCGGATGCCCTGCGCACTCTGGTGACCGCCCTCGCCGAAGGCGCCGCCGACCCGGCCGACCCGCTGTGCGCGGCGCATCTGCACTGCCCGCCGCTGGCCGTCGCCACCGCCGCCGACCTCGCCGCGAGCGCCCTCAACCCCTCCCTGGACTCCTGGGACCAGGCCCCGGCCGCCTCCGCCCTGGAGGCCCTGGTCACCCGTACCCTCGCCCACACCATCGGCCTCTCCGACGCCGTGGTCACCACCGGCGGCACCGAGTCCAACCAGCTCGCCCTGCTGCTCGCCCGCGAGGCCTCCGGCGGCGGTGTCCAGCTGGTCTGCGGGGCCAACGCCCACCACTCACTGCCGCGTGCCGCCTGGCTGCTCGGCCTGCCCGACCCCGTCGTCGTCCCCGCTCCGAACGGCATCCTCGACCCGTCGGCCCTGCACGACGCCCTCACCCGGCTGCCCCGGCCCCTGCTGGTCGCCGCCACCGCGGGCACCACCGACGCCGGGCTCATCGACCCGCTCCCCGAGATCGCCGGACTGTGCGCGGCCCACGGCGCCCGGCTGCACATCGACGCCGCCTACGGGGGCGGCCTCGCCTTCAGCGACCGGCACCGGGACAAGCTCGCCGGCCTGGAGCGCGCCCACACCGTCACCCTCGACCTGCACAAACTCGGCTGGCAGCCGGTCGCCGCCGGCCTCCTCGCCGTCGCCCGCCCGACCGAACTGGGCGTACTCCACCACCGCGCGGACTACCTCAACGCCGACGACGACACCGAGGCCGGCTACCCCGACCTGCTCGGCCGCTCGCTGCGCACCACCCGGCGCCCCGACGTCCTCAAGATCGCGGTCACCCTCAAGACCCTGGGACGCAGCGGACTCGGCGCTCTGGTCGACCAGGTGTGCCTGAAGGCAAGGGAGTTCGCGGCGCTCGTCCGCGAGCACCCCGGCTTCGAGCTCCACGACCGGCCGAACATCAGCACGGTGCTGTTCCGCCCGAGCGGAGCCACCGACGACGACGTCGCCGAGGTACGGCGCAGGCTGCTGCACGACGGCCGGGCCGTCCTCGGCCGGGCCCGGATCGACGGCCGGCTCTGGCTCAAGGCCACCCTCCTCAACCCCCACATCCGGCCGGACGAGCTGGCCCTCCTCCTCAAACTCGTGGAAGGAACCACCCCCAGATGACCAACCCCCCACGCCACGAGTCCGAAGCACCCCGCGACCTCGTCGGCATCGGTGTCGGACCGTCCAACCTCTCCCTCGCCGCCCTCGCCCACCCGCTCGCCGAACTCGACGCCGTCTTCTACGAACAGCGCCCGGGTTTCGACTGGCACCCCGGGCTGCTGATCGACGGCGCCACCATCCAGGTGCCGTTCCTCGCCGACCTGGTGACCCTCGCCGACCCCGCCAACCCGTGGTCGTTCCTCAACTACCTCAAGGCCCGCGACCGGCTCTTCCCGTTCTACTTCGCCGAGCGCTTCCACATCCGGCGCGCCGAGTACGACGCCTACTGCCGCTGGGTCGCCGAGAACCTCCCCGGACTGCGCTTCTCCCACCAGGTCGACGCCGTCCGCTGGAACTCCGAACGCGACCTGTTCGAGGTCGACTTCACCCAGCTCGACGCCGAGGGGGAGGCCGAGTCCCTCGGACGTACGTATACGAAGAACGTCGTGCTCGGGGTCGGGACCGTCCCCCATGTGCCCGATCCGCTCAGACCGCTGGTGGAGCAGCCGGGCGTGCCCGTCGTGCATGCCGCCGACTACCTCGACCACCGCGAGGCCTTCCTGGCCGCCGAGCACGTCACCGTGGTCGGCTCCGGGCAGTCCGGCGCCGAGGTCTTCCTCGACCTGCTCCGCCACCGGCCCGCGGGCCGCGAGAAGCTGCACTGGATCGGCCGCAGCGAGGCGTTCGCGCCCATGGAGTACAGCAAGCTCGGCCTGGAGCACTTCACCCCCGACTACACCCGCTACTTCCACGCCCTCGGCGAGCCCGTCCGGGACCGGCTCGTCGACTCCCAGTGGCAGCTGCACAAGGGCATCGACGCCGACACCATCGCCGCCATCCACGACGAGCTGTACCGCCGTACCCTGCACGGGGGCTGGCCCGACGCCGTCCTCACCCCGGGCGTCCAGGTCCGAACGGCCGGACGGATCGCCACCACCAAGGTCGAACTCCACCTCGAACACGTCCAGCAGGGCAGCCGCTCCCGGCTCACCACCGACGCCGTCGTCCTGGCCACCGGCTACCGCGAGCGACCCCTCGGCAGGCTGCTCGCCGGACTCGACCCCTATCTGCGCCGCGACAACAGCGAACGCCCGCGCGTGGACGAGCGGTTCCGGCTCGTCCTCGACCCGTCGGTGACCGGATCGGCCTACGTCCAGAACGCCGAACTCCACAGCCATGGCGTCGGCGCCCCCGACCTGGGCCTCGCCGCCTGGCGCAGCGCCACCATCCTCAACTCCGTGACCGGGAAGGACCCGTACCCGCTGCCCGCCCGCACGGCCTTCACCAGCTTCGGCCTGGAACAGCACGGGGAGCGGGTCCCGACGCAACACCGGCAGCAGCCGTTGCAGCTCACGCCGTTGGCCGACTGAGGGAAGGGCGCCGGCTCCGGGGCCGGCGCCCTTCGGGCGACTCAGAAGACCGGCGTGCCGTTCCGCGTCAGCTTCCAGTCCACCGACGCGAAGTCCTTCGGGTCCAGCACGCCCTTCGCGGTCACCCACTCCGCGATCCGGGTGCGGATCTCCGTCGACTCCGACCACAGCTCCTTGGCCGAGGCGACGTACGGGAACGCGCCGCCGCCGTTGGCACGGTAGTTGTTGACCGCGAGCACGAACTGCTGCGTGTCGTCCAGGGCGGCACCGTCGTAGGTCAGGTTCCTGATCCGCGACCCGGCCGCCTGGGCGATGTCGATCTCGTACCTCAGGCCCGAGACGTAGTCGTAGTTGTAGTCCGGGCGGTTGTTGGCGTTGGTCAGCTTCTCCACGTCGACAGCCGCGTCCGCCGCCGTCTGCACGAAGTACTCCGCCGAGTACTCCAGGTACGCGCGGATCTGCGCGCCCGTCATCAGCTTCGCGACCAGCGTGTTGTCGTACACGTACAGGCTCGACAGGTCCCGGATGGTCACGTTGCCGGCCGGGATCTCCGACGTCCGCGAGAACGGCGAGGCCTGCGCGATCACCGGCAGCGCGGCGTACTCGGTGCCCGTCAGGGCCGCCTTGACCACGTCCTCCTGGACCTTGGTGATCAGGTCGATGATCGGGGCGTCCGTGTAGCGGGCGTCGACCGTGGTGAGGGTCGCGGTGGCGGTGCCGACGACCTGGTTGACGTACTCGACGACCTTCGCGTGCTCGTCCTTAAGCAGGCGGGTGATCTTCGGGTCGTCGGCGACCGTGTTGGAGTTCAGCAGCGAGGCCGCGACCGACTCGACCTCCCACCTGCCCTTGCTGAAGACCAGCTCGATGTCGAAGAGGGAGAGGCGCTCGGCGTAGCACAGCGGCTCGGAGAGCACGACGGTCCTGCCGGTGGCCTCGTTGGTGACCTTCAGCTCCGGGATCTCCACGTGCGCGTGGCCGACCAGGATCGCGTCGATGCCCGGCACCTGCCTGGCGACATTGGCGGCCGCGTTCTCGACGTAGGGCACCTGGTCGCCGTAGGAGGAGGTGCCGGACGAACCGGAGTGGGCCGAGACCACGACCACGTCGGCGCCCAGCGCCTTCAGCTTCGGCACCCACTTCGCGGCCTGCTCCTCAAGACCGGGGAAGGCGAGCTTGCCCTGGACGTAGGCCTTGTCCCAGATGGCGATGCCCGGGTTGGTGAGGCCGAGGACGGCGACCTTGACCGGCGGGGCGCCCGGGACGTGGAACTGCTTGACGAAGTAGGGCGGGAAGGCGGGCTTGAGGGTCTTGGCGTCGACCGCGTTGGCGCCGAGCAGCGGGAAGTGCAGCTGGTCCTCGAACTTGCGCAGGGTCTCGATGCCGTAGTTGAACTCGTGGTTGCCGAGCGCCGCAGCGTCGTACCCGATCGCGTTCATGGCCTGCGCCATCGGGTGCACCGGGCCGCCCTTGGCGGTGATCGGGTCGACCTTGGCGTAGTAGTACGTCAGCGGGGTGCCCTGGATGGTGTCACCGGCGTCCAGGAGCAGTGTGTTGCAGCGGCCCTTCTCCTTGCGTACCTGCTCGACCAGGGTGGAGATGCGGGCCAGGCCCATCGCGTTGCCGGCCTTGTCGGAGTACTCCGCGTCCTTGAAGTAGTCCCAGTTGAAGACGTGCCCGTGCAGGTCGGTGGTGCCCATGACGGTGAGGGAGTACCGCTTGGCAGGCTTCGGCGGGCGCGGCGCGGCCTGTGCCGGAGTCGCCGCCGCACCGGCGACCGCCACTCCCGCCCCGGTGGCGGCGGACTTCTTCAGGAACTTCCGGCGGTTCAAGGGCATCTCTGGTTCTCCTCGGGAAACGGTCAACGACGCGCGTAGATTCTGACCTGGGCATGACCGACATCAAAAGGTCCTGGAGGTTGCGATCTGGTGACCTGATCGGTGAATCGACGGCCGCCTTCAACAAGTGCGAGATGCTCATAGGAGCGGGGCGCCGCACAATTCAACACTTGTCAATAGGCCTTCACGCAAAGGTTGTTGGGTCGTCATGTAGGG
This sequence comes from Streptomyces sp. NPDC101234, assembly GCF_044767525.1. Lineage (NCBI taxonomy): Bacteria > Bacillati > Actinomycetota > Actinomycetes > Kitasatosporales > Streptomycetaceae > Streptomyces > Streptomyces sp. NPDC101234. The sequence goes on from NZ_JBIWOA010000004.1 coordinate 316,151, forward strand.
CCAATTCTCTACCGGCCGGTAAGGCCTAGGCTCGAACCATGCGCCGAGCAAAGATCGTTTGTACTCTGGGGCCCGCCACCGACTCGTACGACCAGATCAAGGCATTGGTCGAGGCCGGAATGGACGTCGCCCGATTCAACCTCAGCCACGGCGGCTACGCCGAGCACGAGGAGCGCTACCGCCGGGTGCGCAAGGCCTCCGACGAGACCGGTCGCAGCGTCGGGATGCTCGCCGACCTTCAAGGCCCGAAGATTCGGCTCGGCCGTTTCACCGAGGGGCCCGTACTCCTCGAACGCGGTGACACGTTCGTCATCACGGTGGAGGAGGGCGCCGAGGGCGACCGCGGCCAGTGCGGGACGACGTACGCAGGCCTGGCCGGCGACGTCACCCCCGGTGAGCGCGTCCTCGTCGACGACGGCAAGGTCTGCCTGGAGGTCACCCACGTCGACGGCCCCCGGGTGCACACCACGGTCATCGAGGGCGGCATGGTCTCCGACCACAAGGGCCTCAACCTCCCCGGTGTCGCCGTCTCCGTGCCCGCGCTCTCCAAGAAGGACGAGGAGGACCTGCGCTGGGCGCTGCGCACCGGCTTCGACGTCATCGCCCTCTCCTTCGTGCGCAGCGGCCGGGACATCCTGGACGTCCACCGCATCATGGACGAGGAGGGCCGCCGTCTCCCGGTGATCGCCAAGGTCGAGAAGCCGCAGGCCGTCGAGAACATCGACGACATCGTGGCCGCCTTCGACGGCATCATGGTCGCGCGCGGCGACCTGGGCGTGGAGATGCCGCTGGAGCAGGTGCCGATCGTCCAGAAGCGCGCCGTCAAGCTCGCCAAGCGCAACGCCAAGCCGGTCATCGTCGCCACCCAGATGCTCGACTCGATGATCGACAACTCCCGCCCCACCCGTGCCGAGGCCTCCGACGTCGCCAACGCGGTCATCGACGGCACGGACGCGGTGATGCTCTCGGGCGAGACCAGCGTCGGCAAGTACCCGATCGAGACCGTGCGCACCATGGCGAAGATCGTCGAGGCGGCGGAGGAGGACATCCTCGCCAAGGGCCTGCCGGAGCTGACCGAGAGCAACAAGCCCCGCACCCAGGGCGGCGCGGTCGCCCGGGCCGCCGCCGAGATGGGCGACTTCCTGGGCGCGAAGTTCCTGGTCGCGTTCACCCAGTCGGGAGACACGGTCCGCCGGCTCTCCCGCTACCGTTCGCCGATCCCGCTGCTCGCCTTCACCCCGGAACCGGCCACCCGCTCCCAGCTCAACCTCACCTGGGGCGTCGAGACCTTCCTCGGCCCGCACGTGGACTCGACGGACAAGATGGTCGACCAGGTCGACGAACTGCTGCTGAAGTACGGGCGCTGCGAGAAGGGCGACATCGTGGTCATCACGGCGGGCTCCCCGCCCGGAGTCTCCGGCTCGACCAACATGGTCCGGGTGCATCACATCGGCGAGGACGACAGCCCCAAGTGACGCCGATGGGCCCCTCCGTCAAACGGAGGGGCCCATCATTTACACGAATTTATTGCGACCTTGGAATCGCAGGAAAAGTGCCCCGGGTCGGACTCGAACCGACACTGTACGGGTTTTGAATCCGTTGCCTGCTGCCAATTGGGCTACCGGGGCTCGAAGAATCAAAGGTTATCCCCGACCCTCCGCGCGTCCACCATACCGTAGCTAGGTAGGCTCTTGTCAGCAGTACCCCTGCCCTGAACGAGGAGCCCCCGTGACCGCCGCCGAGTCGCCCCAGCCAGTCGACGCACCCGACGACGACAAGTCGCACGTGCCTCCGCTGACGACCCGTGTCGTCATCGCCGAGGACGAGGCCCTGATCCGGCTCGACCTGAAAGAGATGCTGGAAGAGGAGGGGTACACCGTCGTCGGCGAGGCCGGTGACGGCGAGCAGGCCGTGGAACTCGCCCGCGAGCACCGCCCCGACCTGGTCATTCTCGACGTCAAGATGCCCAAGCTGGACGGCATCTCGGCGGCCGAGAAGATCGCCGAGGAGTCCATCGCCCCGGTCCTGATGCTGACCGCGTTCTCGCAGCGCGACCTGGTCGAGCGGGCGCGTGACGCCGGCGCGATGGCGTACCTCGTCAAGCCGTTCAGCAAGAGCGATGTCGTCCCCGCGATCGAGATGGCCGTCTCCCGGTTCAGCGAGCTGAAGCAGCTGGAGGCGGAGGTCGCCGACCTCAGCCAGCGCCTGGAGACCCGCAAGCTGGTCGACCGCGCGAAGTCCATCCTCCAGACCGAGTACGGCCTGACCGAGCCGGCCGCGTTCCGCTGGATCCAGAAGACGTCGATGGACCGCCGCATGTCGATGCAGCAGGTCGCGGAGGCGGTCATCGCGGACAGCGAGGAGAAGAAGTCCAACAAGGGCTGACGCGATCGTCGTACGAACGCCAAGGCCCGCGCTCCGGAGAAGGGAGCGCGGGCCTTTGTGATGCCGGGCGGCGGAGCGCCCCGTAGGGGCGCGGGGAACTGCGCGACCAGCCACAACCGGCCCGCAGTGATCCCACGACCTAGTCCTCGCCCAAATAGGCCTTTCGCACCGACTCGTCGTGCAGCAGATCCTGCCCACTGCCCGACAGCACGATGTTGCCGACCTCCATGACATGCCCCTGGTCGGCCAGCGACAGCGCCGCCTGCGCGTTCTGCTCGACCAGCAGGATCGTCGTGCCCGTCGACTTCAGCTCGGAGATCGTCGCCATGATCTTCTGCATCATGATCGGCGACAGCCCCATGGACGGCTCGTCCAGCATCAGCAGCTTCGGCTGGGACATCAGCGCCCTGCCCATCGCCAGCATCTGCTGCTCACCGCCCGAGAGGGTGCCCGCGGCCTGCTTGCGCCGCTCCCCGAGGATCGGGAAGAGGTCGTAGGCCCGCTGGATGTCCCGCTCGATGCCGGCCTTGTCCTTGCGGAGGAACGCACCGAGCTGGAGGTTCTCCGCGATGGTCAGGCGGGGGAAGATGTGCCGGCCCTCGGGGGAGTGGGCCAGCCCGAGCGCGACGATCTTGTGCGCCGGGACCCCGCTGAGCGGCTTGCCGTCGAAGACGACCTTCCCCGAGGCGGGCTTGAGCAGGCCCGACAGGGTGCGCAGGGTCGTCGTCTTGCCGGCGCCGTTGGTGCCGATGAGAGTGACGACCTGGCCGGCCTCGACACTGAACGAGATGCCCTTGACGGCCTCGATCTTGCCGTAGGCGACCCTGAGGTCCTCGACCTCCAGCAGTGCGGTCACTGGGTCTCTCCCTTGGTGGTGCTGTCCGCCTCGGTGCTCTCCGTGCCGGCGTCCTCCGCGTCGGCGTCGGCGTCCTCCGCGTCGGCGGGCGGAGCCGCGTCGGCGGTCCGGTCCTCGGCGACAGCCTCCGCGGCGGCCTCCGCGGCCTCGACCTCGGCGGCCTCCGCCGTCCCGGGGTCGCCCTCGAACGGCTCGCCCAGGTAGGCGGCGACGACACGCTCGTCGGCCTGGACGACGTCGGAGGTGCCCTCGACGAGCTTCTCGCCCTGGACGAGGACGGCGACCCGGTCGCAGAGGTTGAAGATGAACCGCATGTCGTGCTCGATGACGAGGACGGCGATGCCCCTGTCCCGGATGGCGAAGACCAGTTCCTCGGTGGCCCGGGTCTCCTGCGGGTTCATGCCCGCGGTCGGCTCGTCGAGCAGCAGCAGGCCCGGCTCGCTCGCCAGTGCCCGGGCGATCTCCAGCTTGCGCTGCTCGCCGTAGGGCAGGTTGCGCGCGAGGTGGTCGCGCTTGCCCGCCAGGCCGATGAACTCCAGGAGCTCCATGGCCTTCGCCTCGGACTCCTTCTCGGCCTTGCGGAAGCCGGGACCGCGCAGCAGCGCGGACCACAGACCCTCCTTGGTCCGCGTGTGGCGGCCCACGAGGACGTTCTCCAGGACGGTCATATTGGCGAAGAGCCGGATGTTCTGGAACGTGCGCGCGATGCCCGCCTGGGTCACCAGGTGCGGCTTGGGCGGCAGCACCTTGCCCTGGTAGGAGACCGTGCCCTCGGTGGGGATGTACAGACCGGTGAGGCAGTTGAAGAAGGTGGTCTTGCCGGCGCCGTTCGGGCCGATCAGGCCGACGATCTCGCCGCTGTTGACCGTGAAGTCCACGGAACGGACAGCGGTCAGGCCGCCGAAGCGCATCGTGACGTCACGGGCTTCGAGTACAGGTGTCGTCATGGTTCCTTACGCCCCTGCCTTGGTGACGGCCGGATCGTCGCTCAGCGTCGCCTGCGCCGGTACGTCGAGCTGGCCGGTCTCGTGGAACTCCAGCTGGCGGCGGCGGTTGGCGATGATGCCCTCCGGCCGGAACCGCATCAGCAGGATCAGCGCGATACCGAACGCGAACAGCTCGTAGTTCTGCAGGAACTGGAGCTTCTCCGGGACCAGGTAGAGCACGCTCGCGCCGAGCAGCGGGCCGCTGACGGTGCCCATGCCGCCGAGGACGACGGCGGCCAGCAGGAAGGCCGAGTTGGGCGGGGCGGCGCCGGCGAACTGGTACGGCTGCGGGTTCACGCTGTAGTTGACGTGGGCCATCACGGTGCCGGCGAGGCCCGCGAGGGAGGCGCCGAGGGCGAAGGCGACCAGCTTGACGCGGAAGCCGTTGATGCCCATGGCGGTCGCGGCGGTCTCGTCCTCGCGGATGGCGATCCACGAGCGGCCGATACGGGAGTCGGCGGCGCGGGTGAAGACGAGCACGACGATCGCCGTGACGATGAGCATCAGGAACAGGTAGTTGGCGAACCGGCCCAGGGTGTGTCCGAGGATGTTGTGCGACTCGCCCAGGTTGAACCCGAAGATGTCCAGGTCCGGGATCTGGGTGATGCCGTTCGGGCCACGGGTGATGTTCGGACCCGAGGTGCCGTCGAGGTTGTTGACGGTGATGCGGAAGATCTCACCGAAGCCGAGGGTGACGATGGCCAGGTAGTCGCCGCGCAGCCGCAGGGTCGGCGCGCCGATCAGCACACCGAAGACCAGCGAGGCGGCCATGCCGGTCAGGGCGGCGGCCCAGAACGGGAAGTGCACACCGGAGAACCGGGAGTACTCCGAGCCGGAGACCAGGGCGGCCGCGTAGGCGCCGACGCCGAGGAAGGCGACGTAACCGAGGTCGAGCAGACCGGTGAGGCCGACGACGATGTTCAGGCCGAGGGCGACGGTGGCGAAGATCAGGATGTTCACGCCGACGTTGGCGTTGTGGTCGTCGCTCTGGGTGAAGGGGAAGATCACGGCGGCGACGAAGGCGAGCGCCGAGGCGAACCCCTTGTGGTGGGCCGCGGTGGTCGCGAAGCGGTCGACGAGGCCGGTGTGCATGAGGCCCCAGGCGGCGAAGACGAGCAGCAGCAGGTAGCCGATGAAGGTCTCGCTCGCGTCGTTGTCAATGCCGATGCCGTAGGTGAAGGCCAGCAGGGCGAGCGCGACGCCGACCGTGATGACGATGCGCTCGATGAGCGGCGACGCCTTGCCGGGAGCGGGCAGTTGGGGCTTGGTCAGGTAGCCGCGGATGCCGGTGCCCGGCGCCGGGTGGGGCAGGGCGAGGGCGCCGACGACGGGCAGCGCGGAGGCCGCCATCGCCACGTAGGCGCCGGGGTCGAGGTTGACCAGGCCGCCGAGGTCGACGGCGATGGCGATGCCGGTGAACCAGCAGACGGCGAACGCCGACAGGGCCGTCAGGAAGACCGGGGAGGTGGCGTTCGCCGGGTTCAGCCAGCGCAGCCACTTGATGTCCCACAGGGTGAGCCCGAACAGCAGGGTGAGGGCGCCGCCCACGAGGGCGAGGATCTGCAGGCCGGCCGGGTAGCCGTAGACGGTCAGGTCGCCGGGGAAGTCGGACGTCCAGGTCCAGCTGAGGAAGGTGCTGGCGATGGTGCCAAGGGCGCCCACGACGATGAGCAGCCGGGCGAGGGACCGGGGCAGCGGGACCGGCCCGCGCTCCGTCGCCGCCGGGGAGTTGGTGATGGTGTCGGTCATGCTGCTCACGCCCTGTCCGCGACGCGTTCGCCGAGCAGACCCTGTGGTCTGAAGAGAAGTACGAGGATCAGCAGGACGAAGGCCCACACGGAGGACCAGCCGCCACCGCCGAGCTGCTGCATGCCGGGGACGTTGGCGATGTAGGCGGTCGCCATGGCCTCGGCGATACCGAGGACGAGGCCGCCGAGCATGGCGCCGTAGATGTTGCCGATGCCGCCGAGGACGGCCGCGGTGAACGCCTTCAGACCGGCGATGAAGCCCATGTCGTAGGAGACGGAGCCGTACTTGAGGCCGTACGAGACACCGGCCACCGCCGCGAAGAAGCCGCCGATCGCGAAGGCGATGACGATGATGCGGTTGGTGTCGATGCCCATCAGCTGCGCGGTGTCCGGGTCCTGGGCGGTGGCCTGCATGGCGCGGCCGGTGCGGGAGAGCCGGACGAACAGGGCGAGGATCGCCATGCACAGCGGCGCGGCGATGATCAGGAAGATGTCACCGCTCTGCACGGTCACGGAGCCGATGTGCAGCGGCCCGAACGGCAGTTGCGGGAAGACCCGGGCGGTCTTGGCGTCGCCGTCGACGTGGTACCAGTTGAAGACCGCCTGCTGGAGCGCGAGCGACAGGCCGATCGCGGTGATCAGCGGGGCGAGGCGTGGTGCGCCGCGCAAGGGGCGGTAGGCGAAGCGTTCGGCGCCGACGGCGATGAGGACGGAGGCCAGGGCGCCGCCGATGAGCATCGCCGGCAGGGCTACCCACATGGATATGCCGTCCGGCAGGAGAAGGTAGACCGTGAGGGCGCCGAAGCCTCCGGTCATGAAGATCTCGCCGTGGGCGAAGTTGATGAGCTGGACGATGCCGTACACCATCGTGTAGCCGATGGCGATCAGACCGTACATCGAGCCGAGGAACAGCCCGTTGGCCAGCTGCTGCGGCAGGGTGTTCACCGCATGGCCTCCATGTGGTGGGGAGAGTCAGGGGGGCGGTAGAGGGCGGGCCGCGCGGTGACGGTGGTCTGTGCCGCGCGGCCCTGGTGAAGCGATGTGCTTGGGTTGGTTACTTCGGGTTGGCCACGCCGCTCTGGACGGACTTCCAGGCACCGCTGACGACCTTGTAGACGGTCAGCTGCTTGTTCGTGGTGTCGCCGTACTGGTCGAACGCGATCTTGCCGGAGATGCCGTCGAAGGAGGTGCTCTGGACGGCGCTGACGATCTGGGAGCGGGCGTCGGTGGGGATCTTGCCGTCCTTCACGACGGTGCCGACGGCCTTGATGATCGCGGTGGTGGCGTCGTAGGAGTACGAGCCGTAGGTGCCGTAGTCACCGGGGTACTTCTTGGCCTTGTAGGTGGCCACGAAGTCCTTGGCGGCGGGGAGGGTGTCGACCGGGACACCGATCGACGTCACCAGGTCGCCCTCGGACGCCGTGCCGGCGGTCTTGATGTAGGTCGGGGTGAACATGCCGTCGCCGCCGAACAGCGGGATCTTGGCGCCCGCGTCCTTGAGCTGCTTGGTCAGCACCTGGGACTCGTCGTACTGGCCGCCGTAGTACAGGATGTCTGCGCCCGAGGCCTTGATCTTCGTGACCAGGGTCGAGAAGTCACGGTCACCGGTGTTGACGTGGTCGCTGCCGATGACCTTGCCGCCCTGCTTGACGAACTGCTCCGAGAAGATCTTCGACAGACCCGCACCGTAGGTCTGCTTGTCGTCGACGACGAAGGCCTTCTTCTTCTTGGCGACGTTGAAGGCGTAGTCCGCCGCGTAGGCGCCCTGGAGGGCGTCGGTGGTCGCGGTGCGGAAGTACGTCTTGAACGGACGGGACGGGCTGGTCTGCCAGTTCTTGCCCATCGTCAGCTCGGGGTTGGTGTTGGACGGCGAGATCTCCACCAGGTTGGCGGTGGCGAAGACCTGCTGCATCTGCGTGGCCACACCGGAGTTGAGCGGGCCGACGACGCCGAGCACGGTCTTGTCCGAGACGAGCTGGGTGGCGTTCTGCTGGCCGGTGGCCGGAACCGCCTTGTCGTCCAGCGCCTTGATCTTGAAGGTGACGCCCGGGACCGTCTTGTTCTTGTTCGCGTCGTCGACGGCGATCTGGGCGCCGTACTGGATGCCGAGCCCTGTGGCCGAGTTCGCGCCGGTCAGCGGGGCGTCGACGCCGATCGTGACCGTCACGTTGCCGCTGTCGCCGCTCTTGCTGCCGTTGTCGCGGGAGCCGCAGGCGGTGAGGGTCAGGGCTCCGGTGGTCAGAACGGAGGTAAGAATCACCAGAGAACGCTGTCGCACAATCGATCCTTTCCGTGGGCAGTGCGCCCCCTTGTAGGGAACGACGAGTGCCGCGCCGGTACCGAACTCCCCATGGAGCGGTGACTGGCCGTGACTCTAAGCGCGGGTGAGGAACGTGGAGGAGTGCTTGACCAAGGCTGTGACGCTCTTGTTATGACACGAGGTAATGCAGAGCGGTACAACGTGGGTGGGAAAGAAGGAATTAAGCCCGATTCGCCCAGTCCGGATTCTGAGAACCTGCAGGACTCACCCTGTATCGGTTCAGGTGTCTCAACGGTTTTGGGCATGACGCGTGCCGTTGCTGTGGGCGACTTTCGGGGCGCGATGAGAGCCGCTTGCACCGAGGGAACCGAGTGGAGCGGCGAATCTGTATTGCGCGCGTATTACGTAGAGTTACGCATAGGAAAGAAAGTCAAGCCTTCGGAACTTCTTCGCATTTCCATGCGGGGCGCAGGGGGAAGAGGTGAGAAGAGGTGAGAGTTCCGGCCGACGCGACGCCGGCGTCCGGGGGTGACGGCCGGGCGGGGTCCGAGGGCCCCGCCGGGGTGCGTCAGGTGTTGCTGCCCTGGACGTGGATCTCGTCGCCGTTGCGAACGTCCCGCAGCAGGCAGGTCAGTCGGGCCGTGCAGACCCGGCGGCCCTCCTCGTCGCTGATCACGATTTCGTACGTCGCCGTCGAGCGCCCCCGGTGCACCGGCGTGGCCACGCCGGTGACCAGGCCGGAGCGGACTCCGCGGTGATGCGTGCAGTTCAGGTCGACGCCGACCGCGATCTTCGAGCTGCCGCCGTGCAGCATCGAGCCGACCGAACCCAGGGTCTCCGCCAGCACCGCGCTGGCGCCGCCGTGCAGCAGCCCGTACGGCTGGGTGTTGCCCTCCACCGGCATGGTGCCGACCACCCGGTCCACGGAGGCCTCCAGGATCTGTACGCCCATCCGCGCGCCGAGGTGGCCCGCCGAGAACAGGGCGGGCAGGTCGACCCCGAGCGCGGCGTACTCCTCGATGACCTCCTGCGGGAACTTCACGCGCTGCTGCTCGCCCATGGACCGGCTCCGTTCGTCGTACAACCGTCTTCCACTGAGCAAACGCTCAGTCGGTAGCCGATTCTTCCAGACGGGCCGGGCGGATGGTCAGACGGCGGGTGCCGGGTGCTGTGCGCCGCTCTCCAGACGGATCACCACGGACTTGCTGGCGGGGGTGTTGCTGGTGTCCGCGGTGGCGTCCAGCGGCACCAGCACATTGGTCTCCGGGTAGTACGCGGCCGCACAGCCCCGGGCCGTCGGGTAGTGCACGACCCGGAAGCCCGGCGCCCGGCGCTCCACACCGTCCTTCCACTCGCTCACCAGGTCCACGTACGCCCCGTCGGCCACGCCCAGCGCCCGCGCGTCCTCCGGGTTCACCAGGACCACCCGGCGGCCGTTCCTGATGCCCCGGTAGCGGTCGTCCAGCCCGTAGATCGTGGTGTTGTACTGGTCGTGCGAGCGCAGCGTCTGCAACAGCAGCCGGCCCTCGGGCAGTTCGGGGTACTCGACCGGCGCCGCCGTGAAGTTCGCCTTGCCGGTGGCCGTCGGGAAGCGGCGCTCGTCGCGCGGGGCGTGCGGGAGTGTGAAGCCGCCCGGGTGCGCCACGCGTGCGTTGAAGTCCTCGAAGCCGGGGATCACCCGCGCGACACGGTCGCGGATCGTCGCGTAGTCCTTCTCGAACTCCTCCCACGGCGTGCGGCTGTTCGTACCGAGCACCCGGCGCGCGAGCCGGCACACGATCGCCGGCTCCGACAGCAACTGCGGGCTCGCGGGCTCCAGTCGGCCGCGCGAGGCATGCACCATGCCCATGGAGTCCTCGACGGTGACGAACTGCTCGCCGCCGTCCTGGAGATCGCGCTCGGTCCGGCCGAGCGTCGGCAGGATCAGCGCCCGCGCGCCCGTGACGACATGTGAGCGGTTGAGCTTCGTAGACACGTGCACGGTCAGCCGCGCGCGCCGCATCGCCGCCTCGGTGACCTCGGTGTCGGGGGTGGCGGAGACGAAGTTGCCGCCCATCGCGAAGAAGACCTTCGCCTCGCCGTCGCGCAGCGCCCGGATCGCCCGGACGACGTCGAAGCCGTGCGCGCGCGGGGGCGCGAAGCCGAACTCCCTCTCCAGGGCGTCGAGGAAGGCCGGTGCCGGGCGTTCGAAGATGCCCATCGTGCGGTCGCCCTGCACGTTCGAGTGGCCGCGGACCGGGCAGACGCCCGCGCCCGCGCGGCCGATGTTGCCGCGCAGCAGAAGGAAGTTGACGACCTCCCGGATCGTCGGGACCGAGTGCTTGTGCTGGGTGAGGCCCATGGCCCAGCAGACGATGGTGCGCTGGGAGGCGAGCACCATGCGCAGGGCCTCCTCGATCCGGTCGCGGGTGAGGCCGGTCGCGGCCAGCGTCTCGTCCCAGTCGGCGGCGCGGGCGGCCTTCGCGAACTCTTCGTACCCGTGGGTGTGTTCGCGCACGAACTCCTCGTCGACCGCGCCGTCCGTCTCCAGGACCAGCTTGTTCAGGAGCCGGAACAGGGCCTGGTCGCCGCCGATGCGGATCTGCAGGAACAGGTCCGTGAGCGCGGCGCCCCTGAGCATGCCCTGGGGGGTCTGCGGGTTCTTGAACCGCCCCAGACCGGCCTCGGGGAGCGGGTTGACGCTGATGATCTTCGCGCCGTTGGCCTTGGCCTTCTCCAGGGCGGAGAGCATCCGGGGGTGGTTCGTGCCCGGGTTCTGCCCGGCGACGATGATCAGGTCGGCCTTGTAGAGGTCCTCCAGGTGGACGCTGCCCTTGCCGATGCCGATCGTCTCGTTCAGCGCCGAGCCGGACGACTCGTGGCACATGTTGGAGCAGTCCGGCAGGTTGTTGGTGCCGAGCTCGCGCGCGAACAGCTGGTACAGGAACGCGGCCTCGTTGCTGGTCCGCCCCGAGGTGTAGAAGACGGCCTCGTCGGGGGAGCCGAGGGCGGTGATCTCCTCGCCGATGATGTCGAAGGCGCGCTCCCAGCTGACCGGCTCGTAGTGCTCGGCGCCCTCGGACAGATACATGGGGGTGGTGAGCCGCCCCTGCTGGCCGAGCCAGTAGCCGCTGCGGTGGTGCAGGTCGGCGACGGAGTGCGAGGCGAAGAACTCAGGTGTGACCCGGCGCAGGGTGGCCTCCTCGGCCACGGCCTTGGCGCCGTTCTCGCAGAACTCGGCGGTGTGCCGGTGTTCCGGCTCCGGCCAGGCGCAGCCGGGGCAGTCGAAGCCGTCCTTCTGGTTGACCCGCAGCAGCGTCAGCGCGGTGCGCTTCACTCCCATCTGCTGCTGGGCGATGCGCAGGGTGTGCCCGATGGCCGGCAGCCCGGCGGCCGCGTGTTTCGGCTCCGCGACCCGCGGCGCGTCCTGAACCGGGTCCCCGCTGGGCGGCTTTGTGGCCATCGCTCGTTCTCCCTCTACGCCGGCACCACTGCCCTGTGCATCGATCCTCGCACGCGTCACCGACGACGACCGAGGAAGGCGGACGGGGGAGAACGGCACGAGTGCCTGCGGCGGCCGCGGCCCTCTGTCCCCTTCGTCCGCCCCCCCACCTCTACCCAACTACCCGGCCCGCCTTGCCGTTCCTGTCTCCGTCGGCTGCTCTGCGTGCCGTGTCCCGTCGGATCCCGTGGATCGTGCTGCCGCTCATCTCACTTACGCGCCTCTCATGACCCTCTGCCGTAAATGTGTTTTTCATCTCTTTTATCTCACCTCGCTTGTCGTGCCTGCCTTGTCGGCTCCGTCGCCTTCGTGATGCCTTGCCGACGGTGTCCGACCGGCCGGGACCCGAACCGTCGGCCCTCGCGGAGCGCGGCGTGTCAGTGCGGCGTGGCAGGATCGGAGGCGTGGCAGAGACAGCATCGAAGAAGACCGACAAGACCCCCGGCGGGACCCGTCCCCGGCTGATGCTCATGGACGGGCACTCGCTGGCCTACCGCGCGTTCTTCGCGCTGCCCGCGGAGAACTTCACGACCGCGACGGGCCAGCCGACGAACGCGATCTACGGCTTCGCGTCGATGCTGGCCAACACCCTGCGTGACGAGGCGCCCACACACTTCGCGGTGGCGTTCGACGTCTCCCGCAAGACCTGGCGCTCCGAGGAGTTCACCGAGTACAAGGCGAACCGCTCCAAGACCCCGGACGAGTTCAAGGGCCAGGTCGAGCTGATCGGCGAGCTGCTCGACGCGATGCACGCGCAGCGCTTCGCCGTCGAGGGCTTCGAGGCCGACGACATCATCGCCACCCTCGCCACCCAGGCCGAGGCGGAGGGCTTCGACGTCCTGATCGTCACCGGCGACCGGGACTCCTTCCAGCTGGTCACCGAGCGCACCACGGTCCTCTACCCGACCAAGGGTGTCTCCGAGCTGACCCGGTTCACCCCGGAGAAGGTTCTCGAGAAGTACGGCTTGACGCCCGCCCAGTACCCCGACTTCGCGGCCCTGCGCGGCGACCCGTCCGACAACCTGCCCGGCATCCCGGGCGTCGGCGAGAAGACCGCGGCGAAGTGGATCAACCAGTTCGGTTCCTTCGCCGAGCTGGTGGAGCGCGTCGACGAGGTGAAGGGCAAGGCCGGCCAGAACCTCCGCGACCACCTGGAGTCGGTCAAGCTCAACCGCCGGCTCACCGAGCTGGAGCGCGGCGTGGAGCTGCCGAGGACGGTCACCGACCTGGAGCGCGCGCCGTACGACCGCAAGAACGTCGCGATGATCCTGGACACCCTGGAGATCCGCAACCCGTCGCTGCGCGAGCGTCTCTACGCCGTCGACCCCGGCGCCGAGGAGGCCGAGTCCACGCCGGTCGCCGAGGCGGGTGTGGAGGTCGACGCCACCGTCCTCGGCACCGGTGAGCTGGCCGGCTGGCTCGCCGAGCACGGCACGGAGCAGCCGCTGGGCATCGCCACCGTCGACACCTGGGCGCTCGGCACCGGCTCGGTCGCCGAGGTCGCCCTCGCCACGGCCGACGGCCCGGCCGCCTGGTTCGACCCGGCCGAGCTCGACGAGGCCGACGAGAACGCGTGGGCGGCCTGGCTCACCGACGCCGCGAAGCCGAAGGTCTTCCACAACGCCAAGGGCGCGATGCGGGTCTTCGCCGAGCACGGCTGGACCATCGAGGGCGTCACCATGGACACGGCCCTCGCCGCGTACCTGGTCAAGCCCGGCCGCCGCTCCTTCGACCTGGACGCGCTGTCCCTGGAGTACCTGGGCCGCGAGCTGGCCCCCGCGGCGGCGGCCGACGGGCAGCTGGCCTTCGGCGCGGACGACGGCGCCGAGGCCGAGGCCCTGATGATCCAGGCCCGTGCGATCCTCGACCTCGGCGGGGCCTTCGAGGAGCGGCTCCAGGAGGTCGGCGCGGCGGACCTCCTGCGCGACATGGAGCTGCCGACCTCCGTCCTCCTCGCCCGGATGGAGCGGTACGGCATCGCGGCCGACCGCGCGCACCTTGAGGCGATGGAGCAGATGTTCGCGGGCGCGGTCCAGCAGGCCGTGAAGGAGGCGCACGCGGCTGCCGGACACGAGTTCAACCTGGGCTCGCCCAAGCAGCTCCAGGAGGTACTCTTCGGCGAACTGGCGCTCCCCAAGACGAAGAAGACCAAGACGGGTTACACCACCGACGCCGACGCGCTCGCCTGGCTCGCCGGCCAGACCGAGAACGAACTGCCGGTGATCATGCTCCGGCACCGTGAGCAGGCCAAGCTGCGCGTGACCGTCGAGGGCCTGATCAAGACCGTCGCCGCCGACGGCCGTATCCACACCACGTTCAACCAGACGGTCGCCGCGACCGGCCGTCTCTCCTCCACGGACCCCAACCTCCAGAACATCCCGGTCCGCACCGACGAGGGCCGGGCGATCCGCCGGGGCTTCGTGGTGGGCGAGGGCTTCGAGTCCCTGATGACCGCCGACTACAGCCAGATCGAACTGCGTGTGATGGCCCACCTCTCCGAGGACGAGGGCCTGATCGAAGCGTTCACCTCCGGCGAGGACCTGCACAACACGGTCGCCTCCCAGGTGTTCGACGTCGACCGTTCGTCCGTCGACGCGGAGATGCGCCGCAAGATCAAGGCGATGTCGTACGGCCTCGCGTACGGTCTGTCGGCCTTCGGCCTCTCCCAGCAGCTGAACATCGACGCCGGCGAGGCGCGGGGCCTGATGGACACGTACTTCGAGCGCTTCGGCGGGGTCCGCGACTATCTGCGCCGTGTCGTCGACGAGGCCCGTGCCACCGGGTACACGGCGACCCTCTTCGGCCGCCGCCGCTACCTCCCCGACCTCAACAGCGACAACCGCCAGCGCCGCGAGGCGGCCGAGCGGATGGCCCTCAACGCACCCATCCAGGGCACCGCGGCGGACATCGTCAAGATCGCCATGCTCCGGGTGGACGGCGCGCTGCGCGAGGCGGACCTGAAGTCCCGCATGCTCCTCCAGGTCCACGACGAAATCGTCCTGGAGGTCGCGCCCGGCGAGCGCGCGGAGGTCGAGTCCATCCTCCGCGAGCAGATGTCCGACGCGGTCCGCCTCAGGGCCCCGCTGGACGTCTCGGTGGGCGTGGGCCCGGACTGGGAGTCGGCAGCGCACTAGCCTGCGGCGCCAGCCGGCAGGGGGCGGCGGGTGGCGCGGAGGGCGACAGGGGGGCGGGTGGCGCGGAGGTCGGCAGACGGCGCGTGTGACGAAGTGGTCGGCCAAGGGCGCCGCTCCCCGACCCCGGTGGGGGCGCCCTCCTGCTCGCTCCGGCCACTGGCCGCTGTCCGTCCCTTCTGCCCGCCGCAACGGCGCTCAGCCACCACGCCGGTTCCCGGCGGTGCCGAACCGGCGGGTCACGACCGGTGCGGCACCGCCGGACCACGCCATAGTGGGTGCGCGTCGTCGTGGCGGGAAAGGAGGCCATCGCCCCCATCACTCACCTGGACCCCGCCAGAACGCCCCCGCCCTCGCCACCGGCAAGGATGCCGCCATGGGTATACGTATGGTTCACCGCCGGACGCCCCAGAGCAGGCCTCCGGCCAAGGCCCGTTCCGCCTCGGCCTCCGCTCAGGTCACGGCGTCCCCGTCGGCCCCGGCCCAAGCCGCCGGCGCCAGCTCCGCCCGCATCCCCACCGACCTCGCCGTCACCGTGCGCCGGGCGGTCACCCGTCTGCGGCGCCGGCTCCGTGCCCGCCGCCCCGGCCTGCGCCAGTGGCTCGACCTCGTCCGCAGCTACCTCGCGCTGCTCCTCACCGCGCTCCCCGGCCCCCGCCGCCCCCGCACCATGACCGTGTTCGTGGCGACCCTCACCGAACGGCCGACGGGCTCCGCCGCACGCCGCCGGCCACCGGAACCGGACGCCACACCCTGACCACCACGGCGTACCCCAGCACCCCTAGCAGCAGCCCCGCGCCCGCTCCGAACAGCACCGTGGGCAGCAGCTCCCAGGGCTTGGCCGTAGCCCCCCAATAGGCCCACCACCGGGTCGCCCGCTGCACCGCCGCGACCAGGGCGCAGCCGCCGATCCCGGCAGCGGCCCACCACCGGTCCCGTACCGACAGCAGCGGTACGCCCACCGGCTCCCCGGCCGGTGCCCGCCGTACCGCGCGGACCACGAACACGGCGAGCACGGCCGCACCCACCGCCGAACTGCCGTACTGGAGCAGGGTGTACAACGGCACGCCCGCGACGTTCCGGCCGATCGCGGGGATCAGCCGCGTCCCCCAGCGGTCGTGGTGGGTGAACGCGTCCCAGACGACATGCGTGAGCGCGCCGAGCACGGCGCAGCCGTACCAGCGGGCCGCGACGGAAACGCCGGCACGCGCGCGTGGCGTCCCGCAGCGCAGCACGGTGGCCACGCGTCCCTGCCGGGCGCGTGGGAGGAGGGCCACGAGCGGCTCCCGTATCAGCACCCACAGCCCCACGAGCGCCCAGGAGAAGAGCACGTCGACGGTGAACACACCGGTGAAGGAGTGGGTGAACTCGCCGAACTCCATCGCGTCCGGCACCGCGCTCGCCGCGTAGTAGGTGAGGTCGGGGGAGAAGGACCCCGCCACGAGCACCGCCGGCACCAGGCGTCCGCGCCCGGTCCCGTCGCCGCGCACGGCGGGCAGTACGGCGGCGGCATGGCTGAGAGTGAACGGCACCCGGGGCCCCCTGGAGCAGTCGTCGGCCGGCGTGCCGAACGTGATCGCGTACGGCAAGTATCCGGGACACCACCGTCGTTCAACGGGGGATGGCCAACTGGTGAAAATCGGGCACCGGCGGGTGTCCGTGGAAAGCAAGTTGTCGTAGGGTCGCCTGGGTCGCCGCCCGGGGCGCGTACGGCCGGGTGCACGACCTCACAACTCGAAAGAGGTAACGGGGGCAACCACAGCATCGGGTCAACCGTCACACCAGGGCGAGTGGACAGTCGGAGACGGGCGCTCAGAAGGCGCTCAGGGGAGGGGTTCACCTTATGGCGGCGCAATTCGGCAGGCGGCTGCGCAAGGGAGCGGCGACGACCGCCGCGGCCGCGTTGGCGGTCGCGGCTCTGTCCGCGTCCCAGGCACCGGGCGCGACGACCGGCGACATGGGCAGACAGGCCAACGCCGGCGCCAGCACCGCCGCACCCGACGGAGTCGGCGCGACCGGCGGGGCCACCGGCAACTCGCCGTACTACACGGACCTGCCGCCGCTGAACAGCCCGAACCCCAGCACCAGCCCCACGGCCTCCTCGTCGAGCATCGGCACCGCCGTCTCGCGCGGCAGCGCCGAGGCCGGGATACCGGCCACCGTTCTGGACGCCTACAAGAAGGCCGAGGCGGAGCTGCGCAGCTCCAAGTCCGGCTGCAACCTGCCCTGGCAGCTGCTCGCCGCCATCGGCGAGGTCGAGTCCGGCCAGGCCCGCGGCGGTGACGTCGACGCCGAGGGCAACACCCTGCACCGGATCCTCGGCCCTGAGCTCGACGGCAACGGCTTCGCGCTCATCAAGGACACCGACGGCGGCAAGTACGACGGCAACAGCCAGTACGACCAGGCCGTCGGCCCCATGCAGTTCATCCCCTCGACCTGGGCGTGGGCGGGCCGCGACGGCAACGGCGACGGCGTCAAGGACCCCAACAACGTCTACGACGCGGCACTCGCCGCCGGCCACTACCTGTGCCGCAACGGCTGGGACCTGTCCGTCCAGGCCGACATGAACAGCGCGATCCTCAGCTACAACAACTCGCAGGACTACCTGAACCTGGTCCTGTCCTGGTACGAGTTCTACCGCAAGGGCACCCACTCGATACCGGACGGCACCGGTACCGTGCCCAGCCACCGCAGCAACAGCGGGAAGACCGGGTCGGGATCGAGCGGCTCCGGCGGCTCCAGCGCCTCCCCGTCGCCCAGCGCGCCGGGCAAGAGCACGCCGAGCCCCTCGTTGCCCACGCCGAGCACCCCGAGCACGTCCCCGACGCTGCCGGCCACGCCCACCGAGACCGTGGACCACCTGGAGGACGCGGGCACCGCCACGCTCACGGCGATGGCCGGCGACGCGTTCACCAAGAAGATCAGCACGCGCGCGGAGACCGAGGCCGGACAGGCCGTCGCCAAGGTCCGCGTCCGCTTCACCATCGTCGGGGACACGGACGCGACCTTCGCCGGGGGCGAGACCACCGCCACGGTCGTCACCGACAGCAAGGGCGTCGCCGTCGCACCGGCGCTCCAGGCGGGCGAGAAGACCGGTGACTTCACGGTCCGCACCGGCGTGGTCGGCCGTGCGGTGAAGGGCGTCGACTACAAGGTGAGCGTCACCGCGCGCGCCGCCGACACCCTCGCCCTCGCCAACACCACGGCGCTGACCTGCACGCCGGGCGGCGAGTTCGCCGACCAGGTCCAGGCGAAGGCCACCTACCAGGGTGCCGTCGCCGACAAGGTCGCCGCCACCGCCACGCTCATCAAGTCGGCGGACGACACGAGCACGAACGACAAGGGCCCGTACTTCAAGGACGCGAACGGCAACGCCGTCCGCACCCTCACGGACCTCCAGACGGACGCGAACGGCCTGCTCACGCTGCCCAAGCTGTACGCGGACGACACCACCGGCACGTTCCTGCTCCGCATCACCACCACCGGCGGTGCGACGCTCACCGTCGAGCTGACGGTCGCCGCGGCGGACAGCTCGGCGAGCCCGTCGCCGACCGCCTCCGCGTCCGCCTCCGCCTCCGCCTCCGCGTCCGCATCCCCGAGCCCCTCGGCCTCCGCCACCTCCTGATCCCCGCTCCCACGACGACGAGGGCGCCCTTCCGCCGACGCGGGAGGGCGCCCTCGCGCGTGAGACCTGTTCTCTTCTCACCCTCCCGTTGCTACGGTGCCCGCACCTGACGAGCCGTCAGGTGCCGACAAGGCAAGGAGGCCCCGCATGCGCGCACTGATCGCCGCCGCGACCGGTCTCGCCCTCGCGCTCGCCCTGGTCGTGACGATCAGTGCCCTGGGGTCGCCGAACGGAAAGACGTCCCCCAAGCCGCTGCTCACGACGGTGCCGTCACACCCGTAACCGCCGCCCCGGGAGGCCGAGATGCGCCGCAAGGCCAGTCTGGTCCTGCTCGCCTGCGCCGTGTTCTTCGCGGCGCTGTCCCCGCTGCTGCGCTGGTACGCCTTCCCGCGCCTCGCCAAGATCCCGGCGAACCAGTACCAGGACATGGTCCTGGTGGCGAAGAACGCCACGCTCCTCGACTACGGCACCATGCAGGCGAAGAAAGTCCCCCGGGTCACCATCGTGCAGACCCTCAAGGGCAACGTGGAGGCCGCGAAGGAGATCGAGCGGACGGCGGGCCGGGACGTCGTCGTCTGGGACGGGCTGTCCTACGTCCAGGGCCCCGACGGCAAGATGGTCTCCGAGATCCCCGAGCGCTACATCTTCGACGCCCACAGCCAGGAACCCGTCCACGCCACCGGCGAGATGGTCGACGGCGACCCGGTGACCCGGGACGGCATCGAGTTCAAGTGGCCGTTCCTGACCGAGAAGCGGGACTACGAGTACTTCGACGCGCAGACCCGCACCACCAACCCCATCCACTACAAGGGGACGCGGACCTTCCGGGGCGTCAAGGTCTACTACTTCGAGCAGACCATCCCGTGGACCAAGGTCGCGCTGCCCAAGAAGATGCCGGTGCAGGGCATCACCCCGGAGTCCGTCGCCAAGACCGGCACCACCCGCTGGTACACGACGGTCCGCAAGTTCTGGGTGGAACCCGTCACCGGAGCGCCCGTCTACGGCGAGGAGATCCACAAGGAGGAGCTGCGCGGCGGCACCCTGCTGGGCGGCCGCGCCAAGGTCACCGCCTTCGCCGGCGACGTGAAGATGCGCGAGGACTACATCGAGCACACGGTCGCCCTGGTGAAGCACAACCGCACGATCGTCCTGATGCTGACCTCCTACCTCCCCTGGGGCTTCCTGTCCCTCGGTGTCGCGCTGCTGGCCCTCTCCCTCTGCCTGGAGGCGCTGAGCCGCCGCCCCGCCGACCCGCAGCCGGCGCAGTCCACGATCCCGCAGCCGGTCAGCGCCTGAGCCGCGCGTTGGTGTGCCGGGTGGGCTCCGCGGTCGCGGGATCCTCCGGCCAGGGATGCTTCGGATACCGCCCCCGAAGCTCGGCCCGCACACCCCTGTACCCGTCCCTCCAGAAGGAGGCGAGGTCGGCGGTGACGGCGGCGGGCCGACCGGCGGGCGACAGCAGATGCACCAGCACCGGCACCCCGGCCACGGCGGGCGATTCCTGCAACCCGAACATCTCCTGCAACTTCACGGCGAGAACTGGCTGCTCGGGATCGGCGTAGTCGACCCGGATACGCGAACCGCTGGGTACGGCGATCCGCTCGGGCGCCAGCTCATCGAGCCGTCCCGCCTCCCCGCTCGCCCAGGGCAGCAGCCGCCGGAGCGCCTCCCCGGCGTCGACCCGCCCGAGATCGGACCGCCGTCGGGACCTGCCGAGCTCCGGCTCCAGCCAGTCGTCCACGCGCGCGTGCAGCGCGTTGTCGGACACGTCGGGCCAGGGCTCGCCGAGCCGCAGGTGAAGGAAAGCGAGCCGCTGCCGCAGTACGACAGCCTCGGGCGTCCACCGCAACAGGCCGAACCCCTCGTGCCGCAGCCCTTCGAGCAGCGCAGCGCGTACGAGGGCGGGGCCGGCGTCCCGCAGCGGCCGCACCGCGAGCTCGATCGCCCCGAGCCGTTCCACACGCCGCGCGACGACATCCCCGTCGGCCCAGTGCACCTCGTCCCGCTCGTCGAGCAGCGCCCCGGCGGCCGCTCGCGCGATCCCCTGGTCCACCACCGCCGCGAGCTGCACACGCGCGTGCCCCTTCCCCACGGGCCGGTCGGCGACGGCGACGGCGAGCCAGGGTGCGGACCGCAGCGGCGATCCGTCACGGAGTTCGGCACGGGTCCCCGAGACCATGAGGCAGGAACCGCCGTCCGCCCGGGCGACCCGCTCGGGAAAGGCGAGGGCGGCGACGAGCCCGGCGACATGGTCATCAGCAGCGCCCGGCCCGACCCCGACCCCGACCACGACCGGGGCCCCGGCCCCGACCCCGACCACGACCGGGGCCCCGGCCCCGGCCCCGACCCCGACTCCGGCATCGACCTCGGCCCCGACTTCGACTCCGGCCTCGACCTCGGCCTCGACTCCGGCCCCGGCCTCGACTTCGGCCCCGGCCTCGACTTCGACCTCGACTCCGGCCCCGGCCTCGACTCCGGCCCCGGCCTCGACTCCGGCCCCGACCTCGGCGGTGGCTCCGTCCTCGACCTCGCCTGTCGGCCGACGGTCATGGGCGGGTGGGTGGGAAATACCAACGAAGACGGCCCGCAGGCGCCGAACCTCCGCACGCCACCTCCCGGAATAGGCGTCACCCCCACGCCGCACACTCCGCAGAGCCGCCCCGAGATCGTCCCCGTACTCCCGAGGCACCTCCTCGCTCAACAGCGCGACCACCTCCGCAGCCCGCTCCACCCCCACCACCGCGGCACCGTCCATCAGGGCCCGCCCCAGCCGGGGGTGCAACCCCAGCCGCGCCAACTGCACCCCCCTCCCCGTGGCCCGACCGACGGAGTCGACCGCCTCGATCGCCGTCAGAAGAGTCCGCGCCGCCGCCATGGCCCCGCCCGGCGGTGGGTCCAGCAACGCCAGCCCCGCGGCCTCCGGGTCGCCCCAGCAGGCCGCCTGGAGGGCGAACGCGGTCAGGTCGGCCACCCTGATCTCCGGTGCCGGAAAGGCCGTGAGACGGGCGTCCTCGGCCTCGGTCCAACACCGGTACACCGTGCCCGGCGCCTCGCGCCCGGCGCGCCCCGCCCGCTGCCGCCCGGCCGCGCGCGACGCCCGCACCGTCGTCAGCGCGCTCAGCCCGCGCGCGTGGTCGACACGCGGCTCCCGCGCGAGCCCGGAGTCGACCACCACCCGGACGCCCGGGACGGTCAGCGAGGACTCCGCCACGGACGTGGTGAGGACCACCCGGCGCCGCGCCCCGGGCGCCAGCACAGCGTCCTGCACGGCCGCCGGTGCCCGGCCGTGCACCTGGAGCACTTCGACGCCCCCGAGGTCCCCCAGCTGCCCGGCCACGCGCGCGATCTCGCCGACCCCGGGCAGGAAGCACAGCACGTCACCGGAGCGCTCGGTCAGGGCCCGCCGCACGACGGATGCCACATGTGTCAGCAGGACGGGGTCGACGCGCATCCCGTGCGGCGGCCGTACCGGACGCACCGGCGGCGCCCACACCGTCTCCACGGGATATGACACGCCGTCCGCCTCGACCACCGGCGCGTCCCCCAGGAGCCGCGCCCAGCCCTGCGCGTCCGTCGTCGCCGACGCGGCCAGGAGCCGCAGCTCCGGCCGCAGCGTCTCCCGGACGTCCCAGAGGAAGGCAGCCACCGTGTCGGCGTCCAGATGGCGTTCGTGGCACTCGTCGAGGACGACGACGTCCACACCGGACAGCTCCTGGTCGCGCTGCAGACGCTGCAACAGCACACCCGTCGTGACGACCTCCACGCGCGCGCGGCGTCCCACGACCCGCTCGCCGCGCACGGTGTAGCCGACGCTCCGCCCGACCTGCTCGCCGAGCAGCCACGCCATCCGGCGGGCCGCCGCGCGTGCCGCGATCCGGCGGGGCTCGGCCACGACCACCCGCCGGGCCGGCCCCTCGCCCAGCAGCCCGGCCAGCGCCAACGGCACCAGCGTCGTCTTGCCGGTGCCGGGCGGTGCCACGAGGACGGCGGTGCCGTGCCCGTCCAGGGCGTCCTTCAGGCCGGGCAGGACCTGTCGTACGGGCAGCGCGTCCAGGGCGTCGTAGCGGATCACGCCCCTAGTGTCGTACGCCCCCGAAAACGCCCCGCACGCGCGCGTGCACAGTCAAGCTGCGTACGGCTCAATCCCGCTCGCATCAATCCCGCTCGCACACGAAGATCGCCGTCCCGGGGATGAGATTGCCCCGCAGCGGGGACCAGCCGCCCCACTCGGAGGTGTTCCAGGCCGGCCACTCCGGCTCCACCAGGTCCACCAGCCGCAAGCCCGAGGAGGCGATGTCGCGGACGCGGTCGCCGAGCGTGCGGTGGTGCTCGACGTACACCGCGCGGCCGTCGTCGTCCTGCTCGACGTACGGCGTCCGGTCGAAGTAGGACGAGGACACGGACAGGCCCTCGGGGCCCGGCTCGTCCGGGAACGCCCAGCGGATCGGATGGGTGACCGAGAAGACGAGGCGGCCGCCGGGACGCAGCACGCGGCGCACCTCGCGCAGCACCAGGCGCGGGTCCGCGACGAAGGGGAGCGCGCCGTACGCCGAGCACACCAGGTCGAACGAGGCGTCCGCGAAGGGGAGCTCGCCCGCGTCCGCGCAGACCAGGGGAAACGATCCGCCGATGCGCAAGGCGTGCTGGAGCTGGCGGTGCGAGATGTCCAGGGCGACCGGCCGGGCACCCTGCGCGGCCAGCCAGCGCGAGCACTGGGCCGCGCCGGCGCCGATCTCCAGGACGTCCTTGCCCTTCAGCTCCTCCGGCGGGCCGAGCAGCTCCGCCTCCACCTCGTCGAGGCCCTCGGGGCCCCACACGAAGCGGTCGTCGCCCAGGAACGTGCCGTGTTCGACCTGGTACTCGTCGGCGTTGCGGTCCCACCAGCCCCGGTTGGCCCGGCTGCTCTCCGCGACCCCGGCGGCACGCCGGGTGGCTTCGGGTTCGGCCTCTGTTCCGGACTGTGACCCGGTGTCTTCGAGGTCGAACGAATCGGGCTCTTGGATGATCGGCTCCCTCGTCGTACTCTTCCGTGCAACCCGTTCAGGGGAGTGTCACACGCGCGGTGTGTCAGGCGTGTGTGGCCTCGCGGGACGGTTCTTGTGCCGGGTATGCGGCGATCCGCCCCGGGTGTGCGCCTTCGCGCATTGACCCTGCCCGGCTGCCCCCGTATGCTACAAGTTGCGCTGCGGGCCTGCGCACCTCAGACGTAGCAGGCTGCGCTCGCATCTGTTGTATGTCCCCTCGGTTTTCGAGGCGCCACCAGCGGTTTTCTGTGGCGCTTCCTTGGCTGTCCGGCTTCATCAGAGCGAAACGGGCTCCCGGCGTAAGCAGTACCTACGACTTCAATGTCCGTACCGGAGCCCTTTCCCACATGACGAGCAGCACCGAGACCACCGCCACCACCCCGCAGGTTGCGGTCAACGACATCGGTAACGAGGAAGCCTTCCTCGCCGCGATCGACGAGACGATCAAGTACTTCAACGACGGCGACATCGTCGACGGCGTCATCGTGAAGGTCGACCGGGACGAGGTCCTGCTCGACATCGGTTACAAGACCGAAGGTGTCATCCCGAGCCGCGAACTCTCGATCAAGCACGACGTCGACCCCAACGAGGTCGTCGCCGTCGGTGACGAGATCGAAGCCCTTGTTCTCCAGAAGGAGGACAAGGAAGGCCGCCTGATCCTCTCGAAGAAGCGCGCCCAGTACGAGCGTGCCTGGGGCACCATCGAGAAGATCAAGGAAGAGGACGGCATCGTCACCGGTACCGTCATCGAGGTCGTCAAGGGTGGTCTCATCCTCGACATCGGCCTCCGTGGCTTCCTCCCGGCCTCCCTGGTCGAGATGCGCCGCGTCCGCGACCTCCAGCCCTACGTGGGCAAGGAGCTCGAGGCGAAGATCATCGAGCTGGACAAGAACCGCAACAACGTGGTCCTGTCCCGCCGTGCCTGGCTGGAGCAGACCCAGTCCGAGGTCCGCCAGACGTTCCTCACGACCCTCCAGAAGGGTCAGGTCCGCTCCGGTGTGGTCTCCTCGATCGTCAACTTCGGTGCCTTCGTGGACCTGGGTGGCGTCGACGGTCTGGTCCACGTCTCCGAGCTGTCCTGGAAGCACATCGACCACCCGTCCGAGGTTGTCGAGGTCGGCCAGGAGGTCACCGTCGAGGTCCTCGACGTCGACATGGACCGCGAGCGTGTCTCCCTGTCGCTGAAGGCGACCCAGGAAGACCCGTGGCAGCAGTTCGCCCGCACCCACCAGATCGGCCAGGTCGTGCCCGGTAAGGTCACGAAGCTGGTTCCGTTCGGTGCGTTCGTCCGCGTCGACGAGGGCATCGAGGGTCTGGTCCACATCTCCGAGCTGGCCGAGCGCCACGTGGAGATCCCGGAGCAGGTCGTCCAGGTCAACGACGAGATCTTCGTCAAGGTCATCGACATCGACCTCGAGCGCCGTCGCATCAGCCTCTCGCTGAAGCAGGCCAACGAGGCCTTCGGTGCCGACCCGGCCACGGTCGAGTTCGACCCGACCCTGTACGGCATGGCCGCGTCCTACGACGACCAGGGCAACTACATCTACCCCGAGGGCTTCGACCCCGAGACCAACGACTGGCTCGAGGGCTACGAGACCCAGCGCGAGGCGTGGGAGCACCAGTACGCCGAGGCGCAGCAGCGCTTCGAGCAGCACCAGCAGCAGGTCATCAAGAGCCGCGAGGCCGACGCTGCCGCTGCCGAGGAGGGTGGCGACGCCGCGGGTGCGGCTCCGGCCGCCGGTGGCGGTTCGTACTCCTCCGAGGGTGCGGACACCTCCGGTGCCCTCGCCTCGGACGAGGCGCTGGCCGCGCTCCGCGAGAAGCTCGCGGGTGGCCAGAGCTGAACGCTCACTGAGCAGTAGCTCCTGACCGAGGGGCCGCACCTTCCGAGGTGCGGTCCCTCGGTGTTTTCCGGCGGGAGTTGCCGGCCAGGGCCACGAACAGGGGCGCTCTGGACCAGGAGTTGACGGCCACCGGGCCCGGAGCGGTTCGGCGCGTTCCGCACGGCCGGGGCGGGGCCCGGCACGCGCGCGTGCCCGCCTTCCGGCCATGAAAAGGCGGTGAGATGTCGGCTGTTCACGTCGCCGACGGGAATGCCTGCGGTCCGTGCCACGTTGTGTCGTACGAACACGAGGAGGAGCGGTCACAGTGCTTGATCCGCAGGGTTTGTACGCATGGGAGCCGAAGGGCCTCGCCACCGTCGACATGGCGCTCGCCCAGGAGTCGGCCGGCCTTGTCATGCTCTACCACTTCGACGGATACATCGACGCGGGTGAGACCGGCGACCAGATCGTCGACCGGCTCCTGGACTCGCTGCCCCACCAGGTCGTCGCCCGCTTCGACCACGACCGGCTCGTGGACTACCGGGCCCGCCGCCCGCTGCTGACCTTCAAGCGGGACCGCTGGACCGAGTACGAGGAGCCCAGCATCGAGGTACGGCTGGTCCAGGACACCACGGGTGCGCCGTTCCTGCTGCTGTCCGGACCCGAGCCGGACGTCGAGTGGGAGCGCTTCGCCGCGGCCGTACGGCAGATCGTGGAGCGGCTCGGCGTCCGCCTGTCCGTGAACTTCCACGGCATCCCGATGGGCGTCCCGCACACCCGCCCCGTCGGCCTCACCCCGCACGGCAACCGCACCGACCTCGTCCCGGGCCACCGCAGCCCCTTCGACGAGGCACAGGTGCCCGGCAGCGCCGAGTCGCTGATGGAGTACCGCCTCATGGAGGCCGGCCACGACGTCCTGGGCGTCGCCGCGCACGTCCCGCACTACATCGCACGCTCGCCCTACCCGGACGCCGCCCTGACCGTCCTGGAGGCCATCACGGGCGCCACCGGGCTGGTCCTTCCGGGTATCGCGCACGCCCTGCGCACGGACGCGCACCGCACGCAGACGGAGATCGACCGCCAGATCCAGGAGGGCGACGAGGAGCTCACCGCCCTCGTCCAGGGCCTGGAGCACCAGTACGACGCGGCCGCGGGCGCCGAGACCCGGGGCAACATGCTCGCCGAGCCGGTGGAGATCCCGTCGGCCGACGAGATCGGCCTGGAGTTCGAGCGGTTCCTGGCGGAGCGCGAAGGCGACAACTGAGCGCCGTCCGGGCGACGGCCGAGGGCGGCCCGAGCGACGGCCGGGCCCCGTCCGGGCCGGTGTCGGTGGCAGGCCCTAAGCTTCGGGCCATGCTGAAAGTTGGCCTCACCGGCGGGATCGGCGCCGGCAAGAGCGAGGTGTCGCGGCTGCTCGTCGGGCGTGGCGCCGTGCTGATCGACGCGGACCGCATCGCACGTGAGGTCGTCGCGCAGGGAACTCCGGGTCTGGCGGCCGTCGTCGAGGCGTTCGGCCCGGACGTGCTCACCGCCGACGGCAGCCTGGACCGCCCGAAACTGGGTGCGATCGTCTTCGCCGACCCCGAGAGACTCGCCGTACTGAACTCGATCGTGCACCCTCTGGTCGGCGCCCGCTCCCGCGAGCTGGAGAGCGCGGCCGCCGCCGACGCCGTGGTGGTCCACGACGTCCCGCTCCTCGCGGAGAACGGCCTCGCGCCGCTCTACGACGTCGTGATCGTCGTGGACGCGGCTCCCGAGACCCAGCTCGACCGGCTGGTCCGGCTGCGGGGGATGACGGAGGAGGACGCACGCGCGCGCATGGCCGCGCAGGCGACGCGCGAGAAGCGCCTGGAGATCGCCGACATCGTGGTCGACAACGACGTGCCCCTGGACGCACTCGAACGGCGCGTCGAGGAGGTCTGGGTCGACCTCGTGGGCAGGGCGCAGCGGTCCGGTTCGAATTAGCGGGCACGCGTCATCGAAATAGCGGGCACCCGTCCGGGCGTTGAACCGCTTCAGTGAGGGAAGGACTCTGCCGTGCCCGAGACCAGCGGTTCGACCGGACGTACTCCGGAGACGCATGTCATCGACTTCCGTGCCGCGGAGCACCTGCTCAACGCACGGGACCCGCGGGGCGCGGTGAAACTGCTCGACGGAGTGATCGCCGCCCACCCCGAGAACACCGCCGCCCGGCTGCTGCGCGCGCGAGCTTTTTTCGCCGCCGCGCAACTGCGTCCCGCCGAGCTGGAGTTCACCATCGTCCTGGAGCGCGAGCCGGACAACGCGTTCGCGCACTTCGCGCTCGCCCGCACCTACCAACGCCAGGGACGCGCGGACCTCGCGATACGCCACTTCCGGCTGGCGGCCGCGCTGGACCCCAACCCGGAGTACCTGAAGGCGGCCCGGTTCGACGGCGGTGCGTGACCGGACGGCCGATCACGGATGACCATGCCGCGGCGGCCGCCGGAACGGCGGCGGGCGGGTGTCCGCCGGCCGGTACGGGGGCACATCGCGGCCCGGCTGATAGTGCGGGCCCTGCCTGATGTGCCTGAGGATCACGGTCATGTCGACGGCGGCCACCAGCCACAGGACTCCGCAGGCGGCCGCCCAGCCGGGACGGCCGACCAGCGCGAACACCGCGGTGCCGAAGATCGCCCAGGCCAGTCCCCACAGGCTCAGCCACAACCGCGCTCGCAGCGCACTGCGCGCGGTCGTCGGTTCACTGCCCGTCCGCATCCCCGTCACCACTCCTCCTTGCAACGTACTCTCTGACCAGGACGTTCACAAAGGGGGACCCCGCTGTGCTGCCGGACGCCGACGACCTGCCCGACCTGCTCCTCGACCTGGCCGTGCCGCACGAGGACATCAACTCGCTGGTGGCACTGCGGCGGGCCGTGACCGCCGATCCCGGAGTACGACGGCTGCTGACGGAGTGCGTCGAGGACGCGACCGGTGCCGTACGGGAGGTCGACGACCCCGAGGGCCTCGGCGCCCGGGCCGCCCAGGCCCCGGCC
Source organism: Streptomyces sp. NPDC101234 (assembly GCF_044767525.1). Taxonomy (NCBI): domain Bacteria; kingdom Bacillati; phylum Actinomycetota; class Actinomycetes; order Kitasatosporales; family Streptomycetaceae; genus Streptomyces; species Streptomyces sp. NPDC101234. Next base: position 344,484 of record NZ_JBIWOA010000004.1, read on the forward strand.
GCGCTCGGCGAGTACTTCCTCGTGTACGTCTTCCTCGCCGCGCTGCCTCATGCCCGCGCGTCGCACCGGGCGCGCGGCATCCCCGGCGACGTCTCCCGGCACACCCTCGCCGACCTCGGCCGTGGCATGGCACTGCACCGCAGACAGTACGGCCGAGGAGGGCTCGCAACGCGCCAGGCACACTGGCTCACCCGCCACTTCTGCGGCCGTCTCTACCAGCTGGGACGACTGCAGTACGAGCGGACAGGGCTCGGCGATCGCACGGCACGGGCGATCACGGCGGCCGGAACCGACGCGACCGGTGGCGAGCCCTGCCTGGACCTGCACATCCCCGACTTCCTCGGGCCGCTCACCCCCGCCGCCTGCGACCGCTCCGTGGACCGGGCCCGGGAGTTCTTCGAGCGGTACTTTCCCGAGGAGCCGCACGCCGTCGCGACCTGCCACTCCTGGCTGCTCGATCCGCAGCTGCGACGCCACCTGAAGGCGGACTCCAACATCGTCCGCTTCCAGGAGAGGTTCCGGCCCGGGTGGGAGGATCCGGAGCCGGCCGACACCACCCCGGTCGGCTTCGTCTTCGGCGACCCGGACCTGCCGGTGGCGGACCTGCCCCGGCGCACCCCGGTGGAGCGGGCGGTCGGTGACCATCTGCGGGCGGGCGGCCACTGGTACGTGGGCCACGGATGGTTCCCGTGGCCCCGGACCGACCTCCTCCGAACCTGACTGGCCATCAACTCCCTTTGATATGAGGAAAGTTCCCGTCCGCCCATGAATTGCTCGAACGAGTGAACCGTCGGTGCGCGGGAACGAGCCGGCCGCGGCCGGCCGTTGTTCGGGCATGACGGTTGAAATGCGTGAGGGGTATGAGGGAACGGGACCCGGTGCGATCACCCCGGACGGCTGCGCGGTGGAGCTGTATTCACGGCTGGCCGCGGGGGGCGAGCCGGACATCATCGAGGCGGCGGTGCCGGCCGGCGCCCACATCCTGGAGCTGGGCTGCGGAGTCGGGCGGATGACGCACCCGCTGCTGGAGCGCGGGTTCACGGTCACGGCGGTGGACGAGTCGGCCGAGATGCTGGAGCGCGTGCGCGGGGCGCGCACGATACGCGGCGCCATCGAGGAGCTCGACCTGGGCGAGAGATTCGACGTGGTGATGCTCGCGTCGTTCCTGGTGCACGCAGGGGACGTGGAGGTGCGCCGGGGCATGCTGCGCGCCTGCGCGGCGCATGTGGCGGACGGCGGCTGCGTGCTCGTCCAGCGGGAAGGCGCGGACTACCACTCGAACGTGCCGAGAGAGCGGGTCGACCCGAGCGGCTACACCATCCGGATCGCGGCCGTGGAACCGGTCGGGGACGGGGTGAACTCGATTCGTGCGGAGTACGAGTTCCCGGACGCTGCCTGGACACAGACGTTCCTGGCCCGGCCGCTGACCGAGGAACAGTTCGAGGAGGCGCTCGCGGAAGCGGGACTGGAGGTGGACAGGTATCTGACCGAGGACGGGACATGGGTCCGAGCAGTGCCTGCAACCCGGGCGGCGTAGCCGGAGCCAGGCCCGGCCGAGCCGAGCCCCTGCCGAGCCCTGTGAGGCCTTGCGGGGCCCTGTGAGGCCTTGCGGGGCGCTGAGCCCGCCCGGTGGATCATCGCCCGCCGGGGCGCCCACCGCTCGGTCGGCCGGTTCCCCCCGTACCACCCGATCCACCCGTTCCGCCCATGCCCATCCCGCCGAGGCCGCGCAGCCGCTCCAGCTCGCGGCGGTCGCGCTTGGTCGGGCGGCCGGCGCCGCGGTCACGGATGCCGATGGGGGCGACGGCCTCACGGGGCGGGGGCGGCGGGGAGTTGTCGATATAGCACTGGGCGGCCACCGGGGCACCGACCCGCTTGCGGATCAGCCGCTTCACGATGACGACGCGCTCTCGCCCCTCGTGGCGCAGCCGCACCTCGTCACCGACGCGTACGGAGTGGGCGGGCTTGACCCGCTCGCCGTTCACCTGCACATGCCCGCCCCGGCAGGCGGTGGCGCCCATGGACCGGGTCTTGATCAGGCGCACGGCCCAGATCCAGCTGTCGACCCGCACGGTCTCCCCGGGCGCCGGCGCCGCGGCCTCGGCGGCGGCGATCGCAGCGGCCAGGGCGGCGGGGTCGAGGGCCGGGGCGGCAGGGGCGGCGGTGGCCTCGGCAGGCTCGGCGGACGCGGGGGCCTCGGCCCCGTCGCTCCCGCGCTCGCTGATCTCGTCCGTGTCGTCGACAGCCATGCCCCGACCTTAGCCCCCTGACGCAGCGGAAACGGAGGTGATTACGGCGCCCCGAAAGGGGCGCGGGGCCGTATCGATATGCGGCTCCGCCGCGTGGGTGCGACCAGCCACGGTCGACCCGCAGCCGCCGGCTCGCACAATCCGACACGGCGCTCCCGCGCACTCCTGCCGCACCGACCGATCGGATCCGAACGAACCCTTCTTTCACCCAGGTCACCCGGGCCTACCGTTGAGGCATGGACGACGCCTCCCTCGCCCGGCTCGCCGAGCTCGACCACCGCGTCAGCGCGTGCCGAGCCTGCCCCCGCCTGGTCGCCTGGCGGGAGGAGGTGGCGCGTACCAAGCGCGCAGCGTTCGCCGACTGGACGTACTGGGGCCGCCCGGTGCCCGGCTTCGGACCGCCCGACGCCCGGCTGCTGATCATCGGCCTCGCCCCGGCCGCACACGGCGGCAACCGCACCGGCCGGATGTTCACCGGGGACCGTTCCGGTGACGTGCTCTACCAGGCGTTGTACGACGTCGGGCTCGCCTCGCAGCCGACGTCGGTGAGTGCCGGCGACGGTCTGGAGCTGTACGGCGTGCGGGTCACCTCGCCCGTGCACTGCGCCCCGCCCGCCAACAAGCCGACCCCCGAGGAGCGCGACACCTGCCGACCCTGGCTGGTGGAGGAGCTGAGGCTGCTGCGGCCGACACTGCGTGCCGCCGTCGTGCTCGGCGCGTTCGGCTGGCAGGCGGCGCTGCCGGCGTTCGCTGACGCGGGCTGGGCCGTGCCCCGGCCCCGCCCGGCCTTCGCCCACGGCGCCCGGGTCGACCTCGGGGGCCTGGACCTCCTCGGCTGCTTCCACGTCAGCCAGCGCAACACCTTCACCGGCCGCCTCACGCCCGAGATGCTCCGCGAGGTGCTGCGGACGGCGGCGGAAGCGGCCGGGCTGTCCTAAGGGGAGCGGCTGCCGTCAGGGGAGCGGGGGTCAGACGATCCGGGCCGCCGCCACCGGGCGGTCGCCGACCGGGTGGGTGCCGGTGGACGCGGACGAGTTGACGCTCCAGCGGTAGCGGGAGAACTCGCCGGTGGCGTCGGAGGCGTAGAACATCATGTGACCGATGCCGACGCCCTGGAAGTTCTCGCCGTCCACGGAGCCGACCATGCGGGTGTCCGGGTACTGCGGGTAGTTGGTCAGGCCGTAGACACCGTGCGGGTCGGAGGTGCAGTCGAGGATCTCGACGGCGTACTGGGTCTCGCCGGTGAAGTCGGCGACGCCGCTGAAGACCCCCTTGACCTCGCGGACCATCACGATGTGCCCGGTGTTGTCCGCGTCCTGTCCGTTGTAGTCGACGGCGATCAGGTCGCCCGGCCGCAGGTCGGTCACCTTGTGGATGCGGCGGAAGCGAGGGCCCGCGGTGTCGTTGCGGAACGCCGAGCAGTAGTCGGCCGCCTCCGGTCCCTTCTCCTGGAAGTACTGGAGGAAGTAGGCGTCGGTCGCCCAGCCGTAGGTGTGCTTGAGCAGTGCCGTGACGAAGGACGAGCAGCGGGCCCGGGCCACCCAGCTCGCGAGGTCGTCCGGGCGGCCCCAGGTCACGGTCGCCGTGGCGTTCATCAGATAGACGTTGTTGGCACGTGCCGTGGCGCCGCCGATCAGTGCGATCTCATCCGCGCTCAGGGCACGGGCGTAGACGCGGACGTCGTCGATCGCGCCCTTGAAGCGGTTCACATAACCGCCGTCCCAGCGGGCCCGGCCGATGTTGAAGCCCTGCGTCGCGGCCCAGGAGAGGGTGGTGTCGGCGCTGCCTTCCAGCGCGCCGTTCACGTAGAGCAGCACATGGGTGCCGTCCCAGACGCCGGTCAGGTGGGTCCAGACACCGGCCTTGGTGACGGGTGCGGCGCCGAGCGCGGAGATCTTGGTGCTCTGGTCCTCGCTGCGCACCTTGAAGGCCCAGGTCCCGGCCGTGTTGTCGTACTGGAGCAGGAAGCGGCTGTCGCTGCCGCCGTCCTGGCTGACGGCCGTGTACATGTTCGTCAGCACGGCGTCGTCGGCCAGCCGGACCCAGGCCGCGACCGTGAACGGGGCCGTGGTGTCGAGGACGGAAGCGGTGGCGGCGTAGGCCCCGGAGGTGCCGTCGAAGCTCAGCTCACCGCCCGCCCGCAGAGCGGTCCAGCTCGCTCCCGGACCCAGGGTGACGGGATGCTGCAGACCGGAGCGGTCGGCGCCGGAGCCGTCCAGCGGCCAGTGTCCGGCGAGTCCGGTCGGCAGGTAGCCGGCCGCCAGCATGCGCTGGTACTGCACCAGTTGCTCGGCCTCGGCCAGATGCGGTGCCGCGACCGGGGTGAACGGTGTGTCCAGCGGGGTGCCGGCCGCGGCGGTGCCCGTGCCCGCCGCCATGCCGGTCACCGCGCCCATCCCCACGAGCGCGGCTCCGCTCAACAGCCCCCGTCTGCTCACCATGGCCATGTCCTCCCCGTTCGATCCGTTCGATCTGTTCGGATCCGTTCCGATCTTCCTCGGCGGGAGAACTTTAGGAGACTCCTGTGGGAACCGGTGTTCCCCGGCTAGCCATCGGCGTCCTCGCCGAAGAGATGCCGCACCGTCGACCGGTAGTTGGCCTGGACGTGGCCGAGCGCGCGGGCGCGGGCTCGGTCCGGGTCGCCGGAGGCGATCGCGTCGTACAGCTCGCGGTGTTCTGCGAGGAGCTGGGGCCACTCCTCGTTGCGCCGGGTGAGCCAGCGGAGCCGGCCGTCGACCGGTTCCATCACCGAGATGAGCAGGCTGTTGCCGGCCAGGGCGAGGATCCGGTCGTGGAAGCGGGTGTTGATGTCGGTGATCGCCTCGGCGTCGTCCACCGCCGTCGCCGTCGCCGCCAGGTCGAGCAGTTCCCGCAGTTCGGCCAGTGCCTCGGGCGTCGCCCGCGCCGCCGCCAGCCCGGCCGCGTACACCTCCAACGCCTCGCGCAGCTCGAAGAGTTCCTTGACGTCGGTGGGGGTCAACCGGCGCACGACCGTACGGCGGGCCGACTCGAAGAGCACGAAACCCTCGGCGACCAGGGCCCGGATCGCCTCCCGGACCGGCACCCGGGACACCCCGAAGCGCTCGGCCAGTTCGCGCTCGACCAGCCGGTCGCCCGGGGCCAGCCGCCCCTCGATGATGTCCTGCCGCAGGGTCGCGAGGACGCGCTCGCGCACCGCGCCCAGGGGTTCGATCTTCGTCGTGGGGGAGCCCATGAGGCCATTTTCGCCGACCCGAGGGGGCTTTTACGGAGCCGTAACGGGACGGACATCGGTCGGAACGCTTGACGGGAGCACTATGACCGCAGTTTGGTATACCAAACGCGCGCAGAATCCGGCATCCGGCATCCGACGGCAGCACCCGGCAGCCGTCCTTCTCCCTCCCCGCCCCCGTAGTCCCTGGAGGCCCCGTGTCCCTGGCCGACCGCGCCGAAGCCACCGGCGCACCCGCGTTCGTCCCCGACCCCCGGCTCACCAACGACGACCTCGCCCCCGCCGAGCAGCGGAACTGGAAGGTCTTCGACCTCTTCGCCATGTGGATGTCCGACGTCCACAACCTCGGCAACTACACGTTCGCCGCCGGCCTGCTGGTCCTCGGCATGAACGTCTGGCAGGTCTTCACCTCCCTCCTCGCCGGCTTCGTGCTGATCTACATCGGCATGAACTGGATGGGCAGGATCGGCCAGCGCCACGGCGTGCCGTTCCCCGTGGTCAGCCGGATCAGCTTCGGCGTCTGGGGCGCCAACATCCCCGCGCTGATCAGAGCCGTGATCGCCATCATGTGGTACGGCATCCAGACCTATCTGGCGTCCGTGGCCGTCAACGTGATGCTGCTGGCGGCCTGGCCCGGCCTGAAGTCGCTCACCGAGAGCTCCTTCCTGGGCCTGGACACACTGGGCTGGATCTCCTTCGTCTCGCTCTGGCTGATCCAGGCGGCGATCATCAGCCGGGGCATGGAGACGATCCGCAGGTTCCAGGACTTCTGCGGCCCGGCGATCTGGCTGGTGATGATCGCCCTCGCCGTCTGGATCCTCGCCAAGGCCCACTGGACCATCTCGCTCACCTCCACCCCGCACCCGGTCTCCACCGGAGAGCAGTGGCGGCAGTGGTTCGGCGCGATCGGCCTGATCCTCGCCACCTACGGCACGCTGATGCTCAACTTCTGCGACTTCTCGCGCTTCGCACCGGACTACCGCACCGTCCGCCGCGGCAACTTCTGGGGCCTGCCCGTCAACTCCACGGCCTTCGTGGTCGTCTCCGTGATCGTCACGGCGGGCTCGCTGGAGGTCTTCGGCGAGGCCATCACCGACCCGGCCGAACTGGTCGCCAAGGTCGGCAACACCTGGGTCCTGGTCGTGGCCGCCCTGACCTTCGCGGTCGCCACCATGGGCGTCAACATCGTCGCCAACTTCGTCTCACCGGCGTACGACCTGGCCAACGTCTGGCCGCAGAAGATCAGCTTCAGGGTCGGCGGCATGATCAGCACGGTTGCCGCGCTGGTCGTCACCCCCTGGAACCTCTTCTCCAACCCCACCGTCGTCAACTACTTCCTCGGCGGCCTCGGCGCCTTCCTGGGACCGCTGTTCGGTGTGATCATGGTCGACTACTACGCGATCAAGCGCGGCAAGGTCGATGTGCAGCAGCTCTTCGACGCGGCGCCCGGCTCCCCGTACTACTACCGCAAGGGCGTCAACCCCAAGGCGCTGTGGGCGTTCCTGCCCTCGGCGGCGGTTGCGGGCGTGCTCGCGCTGGTGAAGACGTTCAGCGATGTGGCGCCGTACTCCTGGTTCATCGGCACGGCGCTGGCCGCTGGCCTGTACCTGGCGCTGTGCCGTCGCGATCGAACCCCCGTGACCGAGGAGGTCTGACGGACGTGCGGATCGTCGTCACCAACTGCAACACCACGCAGGAGATGACCGAGGAGATCGTACGAGGTGCCCGGGCCGCCGCAGGCCCGGGCACCGCCGTGACCGGACTGACCCCGGGCTGGGGGCCCGAGTCGGCGGAGGGCTGGCTCGACAGCTACCTGTCGGCGGCCGCCGTCCTGGACGCGCTGCGGACGTACCAGGGTCCGCCGTACGACGCCGTGGTCATGGCGGGTTTCGGCGAGCACGGGCGGGAGGGCGTCCGGGAGCTGGTGGACGTGCCGGTCGTGGACATCACCGAGGCCGCCGCGCATCTCGCCTGCCTGCTGGGCCGCCGCTACGGCGTCGTCACCACGCTGGAGCGGTCGCGCGGGCAGATCGAGGACAGCCTGGAGACCGCCGGGGTGGCCCGCAACTGCGTCGCCGTCGCCGGCACCGGACTGGGCGTCCTCGACCTCGCGGGCGACCCCGGGCGCACCGAGGCCGCGTTCCTGGCGGCGGCCGAACGGGTCCGCGACGCCGGCGCCGAGGTCCTGGTCCTGGGCTGCGCCGGTATGACCGGGTTGCAGCGGGTGGTGGGGAAGAAGCTCGGGGTTCCGGTGGTCGACGGGGTCGGCGCGGCGGTGAAGCTCGCCGAGTCGCTGGTGACGCTGGGGCTCACGACCAGCCGGGCGGGAAGCTACGGGAAACCGCTGGCGAAGCGGCGGATATGGGGTGCGGGCGGCGCATAGGGACGACGACTTCGGGAACACGGATCACGTGGGACGCGCGGCGCCGCCGTGTCCTCGGTGGTGCCTGAAATGATCTCACGTTCTTGTGATCCATGTCACAGGGGGAGGGGGGGAGGTAAATGAGCACCCCTACCACCGAAACCGGACGGTCGCGGACCCCGGCCCGCTCGGCCTCGCCGCCTTCGCGACGACACCTTCGTCCTCAGCGTCTTCAACGCCGGCCTGATCACCGACAAGAGCCTGGCCGCCGTCGTCCTCCCGATCGCCCTCTTCTAGGGCGGCCTGGCCCAAACGCTCGCGGCCATGTGGGAGTTCCGGAAGGGCAACACCTTCGGAGCCACGGCCTTCGGGTCGTACGGCGCCTTCTGGCTGGCGTACGCCGCCTACGCGAAGTTCGTCGCGGGCAGCCTCCCGGCCGCCACCGCGCACCAGGCGACCGGACTGTTCCTGCTGGCGTTCGCGATCTTCACGGTCTATATGACCGTCGCCGCGACCCGTACCACCGGAGCCCTGCTGGCCGTGCTCGCCACCCTGTCGGCCACGTTCATCGTGCTGTGCGTCGGCGAGTTCGCGCAGTCGCCCGGCACCGTCAGGGTCGGTGGCCGGCCCGGCCTGGTCACGGCCGTGTGCGCCTGGTCCGCGTCGTTCGCGGGCGTCACCAACTCCACCTAGCACCGTGCCGTCCTGCCGGTCTTCCCGAACATCGGTGAGCACCTGCGACCCCACCGCGGCCACCACGGGCCGTTCGGGGCCCACGCCTGACCGACACCGGCGGTGAGACATCTCCAACCTGCTGCACGAGGAGCGGCGCTTCCCACCAGCCCTCCGGGCCGGTCAACGCCACCGCGGCGTACAACTGCCTGGACCGGCATGTCGCCGCCGGCTCATGGCTGCCAGACGTACCGCACATCCGGCTCCCGCTCCTCGTTCCCGCTCCCGTCCGTGTATTCGACGGCGACGAAGCCGTGCCGCTCGTAGAACCGGTGGGCGGGCTTGTTGACCTGGAAGGTCCAGAGGGTGAGCCCCTGCGGGGAGCGCCGTTTCGCCACCGCGACGAACTGGTCCCCGACACCCCGCCCCCGCCACCCGGGGTCCAGATACAACTGGGACAGCACATCCCCCCCCGAGCACCATCACCCCCACCACCCGGCCGCCCGCCTCCGCGAGCCAGGTCTCCCGCTCCGGTACCACGACGTCCCGGAAGTAGGCGCGCACCTCGTCGTCGGAGTGCGCCCGGACCACGCCCGGCAGGGCGGCACTGTACGACCGCAGCCAGACGTCCGCGACGGCATCGGCGTCCGGACCGGCGGCCCGGCGCAGCACGACCTCGGCGGTCACGCCCGCGTCCCCTCGTCGGGTACGACGGCCGTGGCCGTGATCTCCACCAGCTGCCCGCTGTAACCCAGGCAGGCCACGCCGACGAGCGTCGAAGAATGCGGCCCGGCACTGAGCCCGGACGCCTCGACGACCTCCCAGACGGCGGAGAGCACCGCGGTCTCACTGCTGACGACATACACATCGGTCGCCACCACATGCCCCAGGCCGGAGCCCACTGCCCGCAACTGCTCTCCGAGATTCGCCAGCACCTGCTCGGCCTGCCGCACCGGGTCCCCCGCACCGACCAACTGCCCGGCGGCGTCGAGCGGGACGGCCCCGGCGAGGAACGCGAGTCTCGTACCGGCCTCGACGACGGAGGCGTGCGAGTAGGTCGGCGGCGGGAAGAGGGCGGGGACGCTGACACGACGGATCACGATGGCTCCTCGGACGGACGACGGAGAACCTTCCGATCATCCGAGAGACGAATCGCCGCCGCATCAGAATTATTCAGCCGGCGAGCGCGTCGCGGCGAACAACAGGGAGCGCACACGCTGAAGTTCCCGACGGTGCCGGGCCGTCCGGGCCGATCTCGACGGCTCTGACGCCGGACTGCGTCAGGGGCTCTGGTTGCTGTACCGGGACCTGTGGTCGGGCGTCTCGCGCCAGTTACCACACTCGTCTTCCGAATGGAGTTTCCTTTCGGCTTCGCAGGGACCGGTTTCGGGTGCTCGAAAATACTTGGGAATCCCGTACTTGCCGCTGCTACCGTCCTTCACGTGGCGAAACTCAATCAGATCATCGCGGTCGAGAAGGGCATCAAGTCCAAGGCTCATCAGGACCTGACGGCTGCTCATCACGGGTTGCAGAAGCCCGCGTTGCTGGCCGGAATCTCGCGGACGTATCAGCCGAAGGACGAGGAGGGCGAGCAACTGCCGCCCGAGTCCACGCGGGTTCAGGTGCAGGCCGAGGGCGTGCTGCGGGAGACCTCGGCCACGCTGACGCGGCTCTTCGATGTGACCGCCACCAAGGACTGGGCCAATTGCGAGGCCAGGGCCGATGTGAAGGTGGACGGGCGGGTACTGGTCTCCGATGTGCCCGTGACCTATCTGCTGTTCCTGGAGAAGCAGCTCGTCGATCTCAATACGTTCGTGCGCAAGCTGCCCGTGCTCGACGCCTCCGAGTCGTGGGTGCAGGATCCGTCCACCGACGCCTGGAAGACCGAGCCGGTGCGGACCCTGCGGACCAAGAAGGTGCCCCGGAACCATGTGAAGGCCGAGGCCACGGAGAAGCATCCGGCTCAGGTCGAGGTGTACTACGAGGATGTTCCGGTGGGGTACTGGACCACCGTGAAGTTCTCGGGGGCCCTGCCCGCGCGGCGCGTGAACGAACTTCTCGACCGGGTCGAGAAGTTGCAGCAGGCCGTCAAGTTCGCCCGCGAGGAGGCGAACGGCTCCGACGTCGTCGACCAGCGGGTCGGGGACGCCGTGTTCGGTTACCTCTTCGGGTAACCTCCCATACTCCCCGGCCCGTTGAGGCCGGGGTGCGCGAGGAGCGCAAGCTGAAGCTGAGGCTTGTCGTGACGAGCGGTCGTACCCCACAGAACACGGGGCGGACCGCGTTGAATCTCAGACTCTCGCTCCAGACTCAGCATTCGCCGCCGATCGCCGGATCGACCGGGCCCGGGCCCCAGCACGTCGAAATGCAGGTTCAAGTCCTGCCCGCGCAGCTCGATGCGTGGTGGTCCAAAGGAAGGACGCGGCGACCTCACGACTGACCCGGGTTCTCAAGCGTGCCGGCGTGTGAAGATGGGCGGCATTCCGGGGCCCGGGGGCAGGCTACGCCCTCGGGCCCGCTCGCGTTCCCGGAATTGCGTTCATAAAGAACTCGGCGCTTCGGCCCACTTGTCACATACGCGAAATGCGGACGCGCCTTTTCGTACCGGAACGCGATCTACCGTAGGGACAGCACAGCCAACAGCCCGGCCACCGTCGCCCGAAGGCACACCCCGCCCTCGTCCGGACAGGAGCCCTGTGTCCCGTCGTATCGCCCTGCCGCCCTGGCTCGCCCACGCCCTGCGCGCCCAGCGCGGGCCCGTGCCCTGGAGCGCGGTGACGCGAGGGGCGCTGGCCGCCGGGCCGTTGCTGCTCACCGCGGTCCTGCTGCACCGCACCTCCCTCGGTGTCGTCGCCACCATCGCCGCCATGCTCGCCGGGATCAACGACCGGCCGGGCAGCCGGCGGGGCGCCGTGCGGCGGCTCGGGGTGCCCGCGGCGGCCGGGGCGATCGGGCTGCTCGCCGGGACGTACGGCGGAGCGCACCTCGCCGCCGTACCGCTGACCCTGCTGCTCGCCGGGCTCGGCCTGGTCGCCGGCGGAATGAGTGCCGTCGGGCCCGTCGCCTCCGGGGCCGGGACGCAGCTACTGGTCGCCGCGGCCATCGGCGCCGGGATGCCGGTCGCCGAGGCGGGCTGGCAGCGGGCGCTCGCCTTCCTCGCCGGCGCCGGATGGCTGCTGGTGCTGCGGCTCGCCCTGCCCACCCCGGGCGCCATCGCCGGCGACTACCGCTTCGACGGGGAGCGGGCCGCCGTCGCCGCCGTGTACGACGCCGTCGCCGACCTCCTCGACGCCGTGGGGAGCGAGGCGGCCGGTGGCAGGCGGGCCGCCCTCACCGCCGCCCTCGACCACGCCCAGGACGCCCTCACCGGGCCCCGGCTGCGGCGGTACGCCAGCTCCGCCGCCGAGCGCCGGCTGCACACGCAGTACGCCGCCGCGCTGCCCCTCGCCGAGGCGGCCACCGCCCTCGCCTGGGCCGGAGAGCCGATGTCCGCGCGGGCGGCCGAGGGGCCCCGGCGGCTGGCCGTCGCCGTACGGGACAACGGCGGCACCGGGCCGCTGCCCGCGCCGTCCCGGTCGGCGCCCGCGCTGCGTGCGCTGGACGACGCTCTGCTCCGCGCCGCCGAGGCCTTCGACCGGGCCGAGGGCGGGGAGCAGCGGCCGCCCGCCCGGCGTCGCGGCCCGAAGGAGATCCTGCGGGCGGCACTCGGCAGCGGCGGACGGGAGTACGGGCTGCGGGTCGCCGTCTGCTTCGGCGCCAGCGCCGCCATCGCCCAGGCCTTGCACCACGCCCGCTGGTACGGTCAGCACCAGCACTGGTACTGGCTGCCCGCCACCGCCGTCTTCCTCGTCAAGCCCGACCTCGGACCGCTCGCCTCACGCGTGCTGTGCCGGGCCGCGGGGACGGTGCTCGGCGCCCTTGTCTTCGCGGGCTTCGCCGCCGTGCTGCCCCGGCCCGAAGGGCTCATCGCCCTGGTGGCCGTCTGCGGTGCCCTGGTCCCGGTGTCCACCCGGCACTTCGCCGCCCAGACCGCCGTCGTCACCGTCCTCGTGCTCGCCCTGGTCATGGTCGGCGGCGAACCGCAGGCCTCGGTCAGCCGGATCGGCGAGACGCTGCTGGCCTGCGCGCTCGTGCTGATCGTCGGCCATCTGCCGATGCCGGGCAGACGGGGCGGCGGGGTACGCGCCCGGCTCGCGACGGCCGGGCGGGCCGCACACGCCTACCTCGCCCATGTACTGAGCGAGTCCGACGACCGCGGCGAGCGCTGGGCGCTGCGCCGCGAGGCCTACCGCACCCTCGCCGAGGCCCGCACCGCCATCGCCCTCGCCGAAGCCGAACTCCCCGCCCTCGCCCGGCACACCGAGGGCACGGACGCGGTGGCCGCCGTACTCGAACGGCTCGTCGACACCACCACCGCGTGCGCCGTGCACCTCGACGAGACGGGGCGGCTCACCGCACAGCACACCCGGCAGCTCGGGGAGCTGGCCGCCGAGTTGGAACACGGCGGGCAGCGGCTCGGGGTCGTGGTGCCGCGGATGCCGGTCGCGGCCTGAGACCGGCGGAGCGGAAAGAATCTCCGGCCGCACCGATGAGTTCGCTCGCCTGCGGCGGTCAGCACCCGGAACCGACCGTCGTGCAGGAGGGCCCATGTCGCTTCCGGAGATCGTCTCGCGTGAGCGGTGGCGTGCCGCGCGCGAGGAGTTGCAGCTCAAGGAGGACGCGCTCACACGCGCGCGGGACGCGCTGGGCGCCGAGCGGCGCGGACTGCCGATGGTGGCGGTGGACCCCGAGTACGTCTTCGAGGGCGGCGACGGCAAGGCGACCCTGCTCGACCTGTTCGACGGGCGGGCCCAACTGATCGTCCACCACTTCATGTTCGCCCCGGAGTGGGAGGCCGGCTGTCCCGGCTGCTCCGCCTTCCTGGACCAGATCGGCCACCTCGCCCATCTACGGGCGCGCGGCACGTCGTTCGCGGTGGTCTCCCGGGCGCCGTACACCAGGATCCTGCCGTTCAAGGCGCGGATGGGCTGGACGCTGCCCTGGTACTCGTCGTATCAGAGCGACTTCAACCGTGACTTCGAGGCGACCCTGCTGGTGGACGACGAACCGGTCGAACGGGCGGGGATCAGCTGCTTCCTGCGGGAGCACGACCGGGTGTTCCACACCTACTCCGCCCACGGCCGCGGACTCGACGGACTCGGTTCGACCACCTCGCTTCTCGACCTGACGGCGCTGGGACGGATGCCGGAGAGCGGCGACCGGGTGCGGTATCACGACGAGTACGACGACTGACGCGGACCGCCACGGACCGTCACGGACATGGCCGAAAGTCAACGGACCCTCACCCTCCGCGCCGGTGGTGTGTCGGCTATGTCTCAGTACCGTCACCGGGCGAGCCATTCACGTTCTCCAGAGCGTTAACTCCTACGAGTACGACGCATTTCTGGAGGTGCAGGATGGTGAACGGGCGAACCGTGCTCGAGCGCTTTCCCGCAGGCGGACCGCGAGGATCATGGCCTGCGGAGGAGTTCGCGCGGGCCCGGCGGCTGGAAGGGCTGCCGGCCGAAGTCGTGATGGACCTGACGACCGACACCTTTCTGGTGATCGTGCGCGGGGACGCGGCCGGGAGCTGACCCGCCTCGCGAGGCCGGGGCCGGGGCCGGGGCCGGAGGCTAACCCGCCTTGCGGGCCGGGAGCTTCGTCGTGAACTGGTCCGCCTGGAGCGCGTACAGCTCCGCGTAGACCCCGCCGCTCGCCAGCAGTTCGTCGGGGGTCCCCGACTCCACCACCCGGCCCTGGTCGAGGACATGCACCAGATCGGCATGGCGGACCGACGCCAGCCGGTGGGTGATCAGCACGACGGTCTGCCCGCTGCCCGCCAGGGCGCGGATCTTCTCGAAGACCTCCAGCTCGGCCCGGGCGTCCAGGGCGGCCGTCGGCTCGTCCACGATCAGGATGCGGCCACGTCGGTAGGCGGCCCGCGCGATGCCCAGGCGCTGCCACTGACCGCCGGACAGCTCGTGCCCGCCGCTGAAGTTGCGGGCCAGCAGGGTGTCCAGGCCGTGCGGCAGATCCTCGACCACCTCCTCCGCGCCCGCCTCCGTGACCGAGGTGGCCAGCCGGTCCTCGGTGAGCGGCGCCGACGAGCGGCCGACGGCCACGTTCACCTTGGCGGTGAACGGCCAGCGCTTGAAGTCCTGGGCGACCATCGCGATGCGCTCGGCGAGCCGGTGGCGGTCGGCCTTCGCCGCGTCGACACCGTCCCACAGGATGCGGCCCCGGTCCGGCTGGTACAGCCCGGCCAGCAGCTTGACCAGGGTGGTCTTGCCGGAGCCGTTCTCGCCGACCAGGGCGATGATCCGGCCGAGGGGGAGCGCGAGGGTCACATCGTCCAGGGCGGGGCGGGTGCTGTCACCCGGATAGGTGAAGGTGACGTTCTCGAAGCGGATCTCCCGCGGCTCCTCGGGCAGCGGGTCGCCGCCGACCGGGATCGCCCGTTCGGCCGCCTCGACGTACAGCCGTTCCAGATCGCCGACGAACAGTGCCTCCTCGTGCAGCGTGTTGATCTCCAGCACAAGGGTGTCGAGGCTCGCCGAACCGGTGCGGATCGCGATCACCGCCGTACCGGCCACCGACAGGGCCATCGCCCCGCCCAGCAGCAGCGCGCCCAGCGTGGCATACGTGGCGACGGTCGCGAGGCCGGTCCAGACCGCCGCGATCAGGCCGGTGCGGGCGGCGAGCCGGGCCAGCCGGGCCTGCTCCGCCTCCGCCGTCTCCGACATGGCCCGGAAGTGCCGCAGCAGGAAGGGGCCGACCCCGTGCACCCGGATTTCCGGCGCCGCCTCCGGCTCGGTGAGCAGAGCACTGATCAGATGGCCGGCGCGGGCGTGCTGGATCCAGGTGTGGAACGACTCGTAGCGGCGCCGGGCGTTGGTCAGGGCGCCCCAGGCGCTCGGGATCGTCATCGTGATCAGCAGCGGGAGCAGGGCCGGGTGCAGCACGGTCAGCACTCCGGCCGCCGCGATCAGCGAGATCATCGCGTTCACCACACGGGTGCCGTAACTGATCATGCGCCTGGCGGAGGAGGCGCCGTACTGCGCGGTGTCCAGCAGCTTGTGGAAGGCGTGGTCCTCGATCGCGGCGAGTTCGACGGCCGCCGCCCGCTCCAGGTACATCTCGGTCGCCACCCGCTCGACCTTGGGTTCGAGACGGCCCGTGGCGTACGTCGAGGCGGCACGCAGCAGGGCGGCGACCAGCAGGACCGCGGCCATGATCACCAGGGCGGGGGCGGCACCGCGCAGCCGCTGCTCGATGGTGCCGCCGCCGATCAGGCGCCCCAGCACGCTGTTCACGGCCAGCAGGCTCACGGCCTGGGCCATTCCGACGCCCAGCTGTGCGGCCAGCACGGTCCGCGCGGCCCCGGCGTCGGCCTGCCGCGCCAGCCGCAGACTGGACGCGAGCATGCCGGGCAGGCGGGTCACCATGGCGCGGAAGTCCAGCTCCAGGAAGGCGTCCCCGTGCTGGTTCCAGCCCATGTCGTAGCGCAGCGGACCTCCGAACAGCAGGCGCTCCGACTCGGACACCTCGGGCGCCACCGTGTCCCGCCTCTTCCTCACCGCGATCCTCCCCAGGGCCGTCGACGAACGGCCACTATCGCGGGCCGAGCGGCCGCCGGGCAGGGCGCGTGACGGGGATCGCGGGGTGCGGGGGAGTGCGCCGGGGGTGCGGGCCGAGAAGGGGCTGAGTCGATTCACCGTTCGAACGGCTGGGGCGATCTCCTGCTGCCGGGCTTGTGCGGTTGCCGGTCGTGCCGCTGGCAGTTGGGCCGCTGGCGGCTGTGGGGCCTGCCGTCGTCGTGCGTGCCGCTGTGTGTGTGGGGGCGTGCCCCCGTGTGTGGGGGCGTGTCCCTGTAGGTGGAACCGATGTCAGTCGTGCTGCTGCCGGTCGTGGCACCGCAGGGCGAGCCATTGTCGGTCGTTGCACTGCCGGTCGGGCCGTTGTCGGTCGAGCCGCGCAGCGGTCACGCGTTGAGGGGGCGGGACCACTCCGGTGTCGTCCCCGTCACCCGGCACAGGGCGAGGTACAGCGGTATCGGCGGGGTGTACGGCACCGTGCCCGCAGGGCGGTGGATCAGCCGGGCGGTGCCTGGGAGCGGGGCACCCGGGCTGTAGTGGACCGGGGCGGGCCAGGTGAGGGCGTAGTCGGAGTCCGCCGGGACGATCCACCACCAGTGCGTGCTATCGGCGTACACGCATCCCACCCGCGGCAGCCGGGGCACCACCAGCGGCCCGAGGCCGGCCGGCACGGCCACGGCGTCGCAGCCCAGCGGTGCCGTCATGCCCTCGGGCATCGGCAGCTGCCGGGTGTCACCGCCTGTCACCGGCCGTCGGCCGCCCCGCTTCAGACGGACCAGGGTGTCGAGACCCAGCGACCGGCCGAAACCGGGGGCGCCGCTCATGCCGTCCTCCGCCGGGGCACCGACCCCAGCGCCTTCGGCTGCCCCTCCTCGCCGGAACCCGGGGAGGGGCGGTGCACGGGGCTGCGCGACGGATCACCCGCGGGACCGCGGGACGAGCCGCGTGACGTGCCCGGATCGGGGCGGGCGCCCCAGCCGAGGTCGTTACGGGGTTCGGCGGTGTCCCGCGCCGCGTCGGTCTGGCGCGGCAACTCGGCCCAGACCAGCAGTCCGGGCCCGTGCTCCTGGGCCCCCCAGGCCTGGCACAGCGCGTCGACGAGGATCAATCCCCTCCCGTGCTCCTCCTCCGGCCGCTGCGGGGACGGATGGGGCTCGTCGGGAGAGCAGCCTTCGTCGTGCACGGCTATGCGCACCGTGTCGTCGTGGTCGTGCAACTCGCACACGACGCGACTGCTCGCGGTGTGCACGATCGCGTTGGTGACCAACTCGGATATGACGAGCTCGGCGGTGTCACAGGTGTCCGCGCAGACCGACCAGCCGGTCAGCCGGGCACGCGTCAGGCGTCTCGCCTGGGCGGGGGAACCCGGATGAGCGGCCAGCTCGAACCGGAACCGGCGCTCGGCAGCGCCCCCACCAGGGGCGACTCCCGTGGCAGCGCCGAGACCGACACGGTCTGCGGCGGCGTCTGTTCCTAAGGGCGCGGACGGAATCACGCTTGCCACTATCGCCCCGCCGTGAACACTTGGCAAGTGTCACTCTGAAAAATGCAGAGTGCTGTGTGACGCGGTGAAGGGCCGTGGCACACTGCTCGCAACAGCATGTCGAGCGGCGCCAGTTGGGATCAGTGAGGATCCGGCGGACCGATTCGGCCCATGCGACACGACGTGACCGACGGTGAACGACCCGGCCGACCAAGCCGATCCGGTCGTTTCGGGCGGTTCGGGCGTCCTGGTCGTTCCGGTCGTTCCGTCAGATTTTCGAATGAGTCTTCGAATGGCGCCGCTGGCCTGTCAGCATGCCGGGTGACACCTGTAGGTGCGCGTGGCTGCGGACGGCCGTGACGCCGGTGAGCCCAAGTGGCTGCCCGGTCAGGGAACTTCGTGGAGGTGGAGCGTGAGCGAGCCGCGGTCCGCGCCGACGGTGGGACAGGTGGTGCTTGGCCGGCGCCTCCTCGACCTGCGGGAACGCGCCGGGCTCAAGCGCGAGGAGGCCGCCCGTGTACTCCGCGTGGCGACCGCCACCGTCCGCCGCATGGAGATGGCCGAGGTCGCGCTCAAGATCCCGTACCTCCAACTGCTCCTGAAGGCCTACGGGGTGACCGATGACGAGGCCGACCTCTTCGTCCGGCTCGCCGAGGAGGCCAACAAGCCGGGCTGGTGGCAGCGGTTCCACGACATCCTTCCGAGCTGGTTCTCCATGTACGTCAGCCTGGAGGGCGCGGCGAGCCTGATCCGGTCCTACGAGCCGCACTTCGTCCCCGGACTGATGCAGACCGAGGACTACGCGCGGGGAGTGCTGAAGTCGGGCGCCGTCGGCCAGACCCAGCCGGAGGACATCGAGGGCCATGTCGCGCTGCGCATGCAGCGCCAGGATCTGCTCACCCGTACCGACGCCCCCCGGTTCTGGGCCGTGATGGACGAGACCGCCCTGCGCCGCCCGGTCGGGGGTCCGGAGGTGATGCGCGCGCAGATCGACCGACTGCTAGAGGTCACGAAGCTGCCCAATGTGACGCTTCAGGTCGCCCCGTTCTCGAGCGGGCCGCACCCGGGGACGTACGGGCCCTTCGTGCTGTTCCGATTCGCCATGCCCGAACTGCCGGACATGGTCTACAGCGAGTACCTGACCGGCGCCGTCTACCTGGACGCGCGCACCGAGGTGGCGACCCACCTCGAGGTCATGGACCGCATGGCGGCGCAGGCCGCTACGGCACAACGCACGAAGGAGATCCTCCGGGATCTCCGCAAGGAGCTGTGAATGGATCGCATCAAGCCCCAGTCCGGGCCGCGGAACCGCACCGAGCGGATCTACAACGGCATGCCCGCCCGGGACCTGGGCAGCGAGGGCTGGCACAAGCCGTGGAGCGGCGGGAACGGAGGCAACTGCCTGGAGGCGATGAAGCTGGCCGACGGCCGGATCGCGGTCCGCCAGTCGACCGACCCGGACGGACCGGCGCTGATCTACACCACGGACGAGATGACGGCATTCATCGAAGGCGCCAAGGCGGGGGAGGCCGACTTCCTGCTCTCCTGAACCTGCTCTTCATCCTTGTTCAACCCATCCTTGTTCAACTTCGTTTTCTTGGCACTAAATTGATCATTGACCGCGTCAGACTCTTATGGAGTGCCTCATGACCGGGCAGGACCCCACCGCCGTCGCGATCGACACCGGCAGGCCGCATCCCGCGCGGATGTACGACTGGTATCTCGGGGGCAAGGACAACTACCCCGTCGACGAGTGGGGGTACCGCCCACGCCCTTAAGGCAGTGGGGGAGGGCCGGCAGATGCTGGCCCTCGATCCCCGGGTGCCGGTGATGGCGCGGGTCAACCGCGCCTTCATGCACCGCGCCACCCTCCCCCAGAGCTGAACGCCTGGGGGACCCCCAGGCTGGCCGGCAGCTACCTGATGATGACCCACGCCACCGCCGACTTCACCCTGCGGGAGTCGGCGGCGGCCACCGCGAAACTCAAGGCGGCCGGGGTCACGCCGGCGCTGCGCTCCCGGGAGGAGTTCAGCCGCTTCTACGACGGCCTCGAACTCGTCGAGCCGGGCGTCGAGGTACCCCACCTGTGGCATCCCGAACTCGGCGACCCCGTTCCCGGGCAGGACGACGGGGTGATCCCGGGATACGGAGCGGTGGGACGGAAGCCGTAGGGCTGCGCGACGGGGCGGAAGCCGCAGGGCTTCGGACGCGCGGACATCGCCACGGGCGACGGAGGCTGCCGCAGCCTCCGTCTCCTCTCGTCTACACGGTCATCGGCCGGTCGTACGGCGATATCGGTGCCGGCAGCTGCGAGCTTCCCGTCAGATAGCGGTCGACGGCGGCCGCCACCGCCCGCCCCTCCGCGATCGCCCACACGATCAGTGACTGTCCGCGCGCCGCGTCCCCCGCGGCGAACACACCAGGCACGTTCGTGGTGAACTCCGCGTCCCGCGCGATCGTCCCGCGTGGCTCCGTCACCACCCCCAGCTGGTCGATGAGCCCGTCCTCCCGGTCGGGCCCGGAGAAACCGAGCGCGAGCAGCACCATGTCGGCCGGCAGCATCCGCTCGGTCCCCGGCACCGGCTGCCGTGCCGCATCCACCTCCACCAGATGCAGCGACTGCACATGACCGTTCTCGTCGCCCTCGAAGTGAAGCGTCGACGCCGCGAACAACCGCGCGTCCGCATCCGCCGCGGGTGCCGTCTCCAGGTCCCGTGCCTCCTCGTGCGCCGCCGACAGCCGGTAGAGCTTCGGATACGTCGGCCACGGCTCGGCGTCCTCGTCCCGCTCCGTACCCGGCTGTGCGTAGATGTCCAGCTGGGTCACCGAAGCGGCCCGCTCCCGCACCGCCGTCCCCAGACAGTCCGCCCCCGTGTCACCCCCGCCCACGATCACCACATGCTTGCCCACCGCCGACATCGGCGACTCGGACAGATCCCCCTGGCACACCCGGTTGGCCAGCGGCAGATACTCCATCGCCTGGTGTATACCTTCCAACTCCCGGCCCGGCACCGGAAGTTCCCGCCACGCCGTCGCCCCGGTCGCGAGCACCACCGCGTCGTACCGGGCCCGCAGCTCCGCCGCGCCCACGTCCCGCCCGACCACCGTCGACGTACGGAACTTCGTCCCCTCGGCACCCATCTGCCCGAGCCGCCGTTCGAGGTGGAGTTTCTCCATCTTGAACTCGGGGATGCCGTACCGCAGCAGCCCGCCGAGCCGGTCGTCCTTCTCGTACACGGCGACCGTGTGACCGGCCCGGGTCAGCTGCTGTGCCGCCGCGAGGCCGGTCGGCCCCGACCCGATCACGGCCACGGTCCGTCCGGAGAGCCGCTCCGGCGGCCGCGGCGACGCGAACCCGTCCGCCCAGGCCCGGTCGGCGATCGCGCACTCGACGTTCTTGATCGTCACGGCCGGCTGATTGATCGCGAGCACACATCCCGCCTCGCAGGGCGCCGGACACAAGCGCCCGGTGAACTCGGGGAAGTTGTTCGTCGCGTGCAGCCGGTCGCTCGCCGCCCGCCAGTCCTCCCTCGACACCAGGTCGTTCCACTCGGGGATCAGGTTGCCCAGCGGACACGCGTCGTGACAGAACGGCACTCCGCAGTCCATGCAGCGGTCCGCCTGCTTGCTGATGATGGGCAACAGCGCCCCGGGGACGTACACCTCGTCCCAGTCCCGGACCCGCTCCTCGACCGGCCGCCGGGGCCACTCCTCGCGCGGCGTGGTCATGAAACCCTTGGGATCGGCCATGGTCGTCTTCCTCGCGTGCGTCCACCACGGGCCGTGCGTCATCGGGCGGCACTCTTTCGGCCACGATACGTCCGCTCGGTCACGCCCGCAGAGTGGCTGACGGCGCTTTCTGCGAGGTCTTCCTCAGGATCGGGTCAGCCGGAAGCCAGTCGGCCGCAAGTTTTCTCCCACGTCTCCCTCAGGACAGGGCCAGCACGTACACGAGCGCCGCCGCGGCCGACGCGAGGGTGCGCACGTGGTTCCACAGCGTCCACTCACGCAGGTACACCTGCCAGTAGGAGGCCGCCTCCGCGGTGCCCGGCTCCAGCCTGGCCAGCGCCTCGTTCCGGGGCACGTTCGCCACCACCGTCAGCCCGAACGAACCGAACAGATACAGCGCGCTGCCCAGCAGCAGCTCCACCGTCCCGTCGTCCGGCCACAGCACGAACGTCACCACCGCGATGATCGCGCACAGCACCGCCGACCCGGCGAACACCAGCATGAACGCCGGCGTCAGAGCGGCCCGGTTGATCGCGTTCATGGCCGCGACCCCCTGCGCCGGGGGCAACGAGGCCAGCCCACGCATCACAAAGGCCGAGAACCCGCAGAACACGCCCGCGACCAGCCCGGTCCCCAGCACCCCCAGCAGGACCAGTACGAAATACGGCCCGTCGATCACAGCCACCACACCCACTCTCGCCCTGGACACCTCCGCCACCCAAGTCAATGCCCACGACTCCCCCCATCCCATGGCTGTGAAGCGCGTCCACATACGCATCCGTCCAAAAACACCCCCTCACCACCGCTCCACCGGCAAGCCGCGGGGCGCCGCCGTACCCCTGCCCGGCGTCACCCGGTCAAGCGGACCTCCACACCGGCCTCCCACCCCCGCAGCACCGCCTGCACCGTCCCCGCGATCCGCCGCCGCGCCTCGTACCGCGGCACCCCGCTCATCAGCAGCTGGTCGTACGGCGTGTCCACGTGCCGTACCCCCGCCACCACCGCCGAGACCACCGCCCCCTCCGACAGCGCCCGCCCGGCCGCGGTCCGCCCCACTCGCCCGCTGCCCCGCACCGACGCGTGTGCTGCTATCGCCCGGGCCCGCTCCACCGGGCAGCCCGGGAACAGCCGGAGGATCTCCGCCGCGAACGCCTCCGTGAACCGCACGTCCTGTGCCGCCCGCCGCCTCGCGTCCCGCGCCCGGCGCCGCCGCCGTGCCTCCGCGTCCGCCAGACACCGCGCCTCGGCCCGGCCCAGCGCGGCCTCCTCGACCAGGACGCCCTGCCGCTCGTACCGGCTCCTGCGCCGGTTGAACCGCACCACCACCGCCGACAGCGTGCTCTCCTCCCGGGAGCGCCGGGTCAGGGCCGTGTCGCCACGCCGCAGGAACACCAGATGCCCGAGATCCGCGCACTCCAGACACCGCGGCGCCCCGTCCTCCAGCACCAGCAACGACAACGGCCCCCGTCGGCACGCCGCACACCGCTTGTGCCGGAGAGGTTGCACGACCAGAAGTCCACCGTGATGAGGGGGAGTTGCGAGGCGCGTCATATGGGGTACCTTCCCCGTTCCCCGGACTGATCCCACGTGCTCCACGCCCCCTACCGGAAGCTGAACACCGACACCCGCTCACGGTGCCGCACCGGCCTCTCGATCTCGTCGACCACGGCCACGGCGAGATCCGCGTACGACAGCCGGGGCTGACCCCCGGGCACCCGCTCCCCGCCCACCCGGTACCGTCCGGTGCTTTCCCCGCCGTGGTCCAGGAATCCTGCCGGTGTGAGCATCACCCAGTCGACGACCCCTTCGCCCCGCTCCCTGAGGCGGGCCAGCCCCGCCGTGTGCGCCGGCGCGAACGGCCGGATCTCCACCGGAAACACCGCCGGATCGTCCATCACGGGCCGCCCGTCGGCTCCGAGCAGATTCGCACCCAGCCCGACGGCGACGAGCCGGTTCACCCCGGCGACGGCGAGCCCGTCGAGCAGCGCGTCCGCGGCCTTCACGAAGAACTCCGGATCGAGCGACTCGAACCCCTGCTCCGGACCGCTGAACGGAGACACCGCGTGCACGGCCGCGCCCCGCCCGCCGGCCGCGCGCGCCACCGACTCCGCATCCGTGACATCACCCCGTACGACGGTCACACCCGTCGTCGCGAGGTCCGGGTACCGCGCCGGATCCCGCACCACGGCCGTCACTTCGTGCCCGCGCCCGCGCGCCTCCGCCGTCACCGCCCGCCCGGCCCGGCCGCCGGCGCCGAGAACCACGATCCCACCCATGCCCAACCTCCTTCGAGGTCACGGCTGTTCGTGACCTGACCTGGACGTTAGGGGCCGGGACCCCGGTTACCGCAACGGTATCGGCGCTACCCTCGGCCGATGACCGACACGACGAACGGCGGCCCGCCCGCACCTCTCGACCCGGAGATGTTCGACCCGGTCTGCCCGTCCTCCGCGATGCCCTTCCGGGTCGGTGAGAAGTGGTCGGGCATGGTGATCCGCTGTCTGGAGGGCGGGCCGCGCCGGTTCGGCGAACTCCGCGTCCCGCTCGGATCGATCACCCCCAAGGTCCTCAGCGAGACCCTGCGTGCGTTGGAACGCGACGGCCTGGTGACCCGCACCGCGTACGACGAGAACCCGCCTCGCGTCGAATACGCCCTCACCCCTCTCGGCCGCACCCTGGTCCCCCTTCTCGACGCCGCCCGCAGCTGGAGCGAGACCCATCTCCCCGCTCTGCTCGCGGCCCGTCACACCGGCCGTCGCCGTGGCCCGGCACCGGAACCACCCGGGCGTGCCCGAGCGGTCGACCCGGCATCATGATCCCGTGCGACTCGAAGCGATCACCTGGGACCGGCTCGCGGAGCGCCTCGCCGACCGGCTGGCCGAACTGAAGCCCGCCGACGGGGGCGCCTGGCCGCGTGTCGCCTTCGACGGTGCCCCGGCCGCCCGGCCCGGGGACCTCGCGGAAGGCGTCGCGGAGGCGCTGCGGGTACGGGGCCGGCCGTCGCTGGTCGTGGGCACCGAGGGCTTTCTGCGCCCCGCCTCGCTGCGTTTGGAGCACGGCCACCGGGACGCGGAGTCGTACTACGGCGGCTGGTTCGACACCAACGCGCTGTGGCGGGAGGTCTTCGGCCCCCTCGACCCCGGCGGGACCGGGCGGGTCCTGCCCGACCTGTGGGACCCGGCCACCGACCGAGCCACCCGGAGCCCCTATGTCCAACTCCCGTCCGGAGGCCTCCTGCTGCTGCACGGGCCGCTCCTGCTGCGGCACTGGTTCCCGTTCGACCTGACCGTCCACCTTTTGTTGTCTCCCGGCGCCCTGCGCCGCCGGACCCCCGAGACCGACCACTGGACCCTCCCCGCCTTCGAGCGTTACGCGGCCGAGACCGACCCCGCCGACACGGCCGACGTCCTGGTCCGCGCCGACGATCCGCGGCATCCGGCGTGGAACGGCTGAACGGCCGCGGCCGGCCCCGAGAAGCCGCTTCTCGTGGGGAGATCCAGAAATCCGCATTTATGTGCGCGCATACAACTGGCCTGGCCCCATGACGACCTCTTCGAACACTCGCGTCACTTTCGACAGCTCCGTCCGCGCCCTCCTGGACGGCAGGAACTTCGCCAGTGTCGCCACCCCGGGCCCCGGCGGCGCCCCGCGGAACTCGGTGGTCTGGATCCAACGGGAGGGCGACACCGTGCTGTTCTCCTCCGTCGACAGCCGTCAGAAGGTGCGCAACCTCCGCCGTGACCCCCGCGTCGGCCTCACGGTCTTCGACCTGGCCAACCCCTATCACTCGGCCGAGATCCGCGGCCGGCCTCGGGGATCCCGGTGCCTCAGAGCCAGCCGTTGCGCCGGAATCCCCGGTACAGCACCAGGCACGCCACGGATATGACGCCGATGACGATCGGGTAGCCGAACCGCCAGTGCAGTTCCGGCATGTACTTGAAGTTCATGCCGTACACCCCGCACACCATCGTCGGCACGGCGATCACCGCGGCCCAGGCCGTGATCTTCCGCATGTCCTCGTTCTGAGCCACCGTCACCTGCGCCAGATGCGCCTGGAGGATGGAGTTGAGCAGTTCGTCGAAGGACGCGATCTGCTCCTTGGCTCGCATCAGATGGTCGAGTACGTCCCTGAAGTAGGTCTGTATCTCCGGGGGGATCACCCGCACCGGACGGGCGGTCAGCTCCTCCATCGGCCTGCCGAGCGGCACCACCGCCCGCTTCAGTTCCAGGAGTTCACGCTTCATCTGGTAGATCCGCCCAGGATCGGCCCGAGCGCCGTTCTCCGCGAACACGTCCGCCTCGACCTGGTCGATGTCGGCCTGCACCGCGTCCGTGACGTTCAGGTAGTCGTCGACCACATGGTCCGCGATCGCGTGCAGCACCGCCGCCGGACCCTTGGCGAGCTGGCTCGGCGTGGCCTCCAACTCCTCGCGCAGCGGCCCCAGCGAGCCGTGCCGGCCGTGCCGTACCGTGATCACGAAGTCCTCGCCGACGAACACCATGATCTCGCCGGTGTTCACCACCTCGCTGGTCGCCGTCAGCTTCTCGTGCTCGACGTAGCAGACCGTCTTGAACACCGCGAAGAGCGTCTCGCCGTAACGCTCCACCTTCGGACGCTGATGGGCCTCGACGGCGTCCTCCGCGGCCAGCGGGTGCAGGTCGAACAGCTCGGCGATGCCCGCGAACTCGCTGTCCGTCGGCTCGTGCAGTCCCAGCCACACGAACCCCTCGCCCTTCTTGCGCACCCGCTCCACGGCGGAGAAGAGGTCGCTGCACTCCGGGACCCGCACCCCGTCCTCGTACGTCACACAGTTGACCACCGAGGAGCCCAGTGGGGACCGCGCATGATGGTTCAGGTCGACGCGGGGCCGCCGCCGGGCCAGCCGCGCCACCTTGCGCAGGCCGCCGGCCCTGCCCAGTCCCGTGACCTTCCGCAGATTCCCTGCCATCGTCATCCGGATCTCCTTGCATGGATCCCCTCGCACAACGCTTCCGCGCCTTGCCGGGCAAGTCTGCCAGTCCGGTGCGAGACGCGGGTAAGCCTGTGGAAGGCGGGCATTCCGGTTGGTTCCCGTCTGTGGACAACCGGCTTCTCGGTGCCTCTTCCCGCAGTTCGGCAACGGATTCCCCGCGCCCGGCAGTCGCACCCCCGCCGAACCGGAGCGTCGACCGTCCCGGACAAGCCGGGCAACTGGGATCATCACTTCATGACACAAGCCGACGGATATCTCCTCGACAACCGCCAGAGCGAGGCCGGGCAGCGCTTCGACGCCTTCGCCGCCCTCTTCGACCCCACCACCTTCCGGCACGTCGAGGCACTCGGTCTCGGACCGGGCGGGCGGTGCTGGGAGGTCGGGGCCGGCGGCACTTCAGTGGTGTCCTGGCTGGCCGAGAAGGTCGGCCCGACCGGACAGGTCGTCGCCACCGACATCGACACCTCGCTGTTCGCCGGGGTCGCCCACGCGCCGGTCGAGGTCCGCACCCACGACGTCGGCGCCGAGGAGCCGCCGGGGGAGGGCTTCGACCTGGTGCACGCCCGGCTCGTCCTGGTCCATGTACCGGACCGGGAACGGGCGTTGCGTTCCATGATCAAGTCCCTCCGCCCGGGCGGACGACTGCTCATCGAGGACGCGGACCCGGCCCTCCAGCCCCTCACCTGCCCCTACGAGTACGGCCCCGAGCAGCAGCTCGCCAACCGCCTGCGCCAGGGCTTCCGCAAGCTCCTCGCCGAACGCGGCGCCGACCTGTCGTACGGGCGCAAGCTTCCGCGGCTGCTCCGCGAGGCCGGGCTGCTCGACGTGGAGGCCGACGCCTACTTCCCCGTCGCCTCGCCCGCCTGCACCGCACTGGAGTCCGCCACTGTCCGGCAGATCCGCGGCCGGCTCGTCACGGCGGGGCTGGCCACCGACGAGGACATCGACCAGCACCTGGCCAACGTGGAGGCGGGCAGCATGGACCTCGCCACGGCCCCGATGATCTCCGCGTGGGGCCGCAAGGCGTAACCCTGCCGTGCAGGACGCCGTCGTGCCGAGTCCGGTCGCGGTGCCGGCTCAGTCGCGGGCGGGCGGTCTGGCGCCCACGCGTTCCACTGCCCGCGCGCCCGCCCGGCAGCCCCGCGCCGCCGCATCCTCGGGATCCGCGCCGGCGACCAGCGCGGCGAGGAACGCCCCGGTGAAGGCGTCACCGGCGCCCGTGGTGTCCCGGGGCGTCGCCGGTGCGGCCGGGACCCGCGCCAGGACGCTGCCCGCCCTGGCGACCAGCGCGCCGTCCGCCCCCGACTTGGCCACCACCAAGGGCACCTGGCGGCTCAACTCGGCCGCCGCGTCCGCCGGATCCGGCAGCCCCGTCAGCAGACACGCCTCGTCCCGGCTCGGCAGCAGCACGTCCACGTCCTCCACGAGCGCCAGGAAGCGGTCCACGCCCAGCGCCGCCAGGAACCCGGCCGACGCCGGATCCAGACTCACCGGCACGCCACGCGCGCGTGCCGACGCCAGGGCCACCGACACCAGCGCCCGGCTCGGCTCGGAGAACAGCAGATAACCCGAGAGGTGCAGCCGGGCGACCCCGTCGAGCAGCGCGTCCGACCAGTCCGCGGGTTCCAGCCGCAAGGACGCTCCGCTGTCCGTGAGGAACGTGCGCTCGGCCGATGCGCCGTTGTCGACCAGGCAGACCACCGTCCCCGTCGCGGCCTCCGGATCCACCACGAGCCGCGGCCGCACCCCGGCGGCGACCAGCTCCCGCTCGTGCCACTTCGCCGCGTCGGCGCCGACCCGCCCCACCAGCCGTACCTCCGCACAGCCGGTGTGGGCGGCCCAGCAGGCCACGTTGGCGCCCGCCCCGCCGGGCAGGGTCCGGATCACGGCGGCCGTGTCGGTACCGGCCGCGAGCGGCCCCCGGTGCCGCGCGACGATGTCGGTGACGACGTCCCCGACGACCAGCAGCGCTCCGCCCCGGCCCGGTGCCACCGCCCCGCCCGACGCCGCCTGCTTGCCCTGCGTCTCCTCCCGGCCCGGCGTCCCCTCTCCGCCCGTCGTCACCCCCTGGCCCACGCCGACGCGATCCGCGCCGCCAGCCGCACGTTGCCGCGCACGGCCGCCAGGTTGGCCTCCAGCGAGGCGCCGTCCGTGTGCCGGACCAGATAGCCGAGCAGGAACGGTGTCACCGCCTGACCGGTGATCCCTTCCGCCTCGCACGCGTGCAGCGCGTCGGCGAGCACGCGCGCGTGCAGCGCGGGATCGAGCTGCTCCGCCTCCGGAACGGGGTTGGCGACGATCAGCGCCGTGTCCGCCGCGTCGAGCGCGTCCTGCGCCCGCATGACCTCCGCGACCTGCTCCGGGGTCTCCAGCGTCCAGTCGACCGGGTGCCCCGAGTCGGACAGATAGAAGCCGGGGAAGCGGTCCGTGCCGAATCCGGCCACCGCCACGCCCAGGGTCTCCAGGCGCTGGAGGGTCGCCGGCACGTCCAGGATCGACTTCACGCCCGCACACACCACCGTGATCCGGGTGCGCGCCAGCAGCCCCAGGTCCGCGGACTCGTCCTGGGTCACCGTCCACTCCCGGTGCACCCCGCCGAGACCGCCCGTCGCGAACACCCGGAGGCCGGCCAGCGCCGCCAGCTGCGCGGTCGCCGACACGGTGGTCGCCCCGCTCGTCCCCGCGGCCACGGCGAGCGGCAGGTCGCGGTGGCCCAGCTTGCGGATCCCGACCTCGTTGGCGACCCGCTCCAACTGCTCCTTGTCCAGGCCGACATGGGGCCGCCCGTCCAGCACCGCGATGGTCGCGGGCACGGCACCCTCACGCCGTACCGCGTCCTCCAGCTCCAGCGCCACCTGGAGGTTGCGCGGGCGCGGCAGCCCGTGCGCGATGATCGTGGACTCCAGGGCGACCACTGCCCGACCCGCGTCGAGCGCCTCCCGGACCTCTTCCGACACCACCAGCACCACGTGCCCGCCTCCTGTCCGTCGGTCTTCCCTCATCCCTGGCGGGCGGCGCACCCGGCTAAACGCTTGCGGCCTGTGGGGGACACCACCAGCCTGGGCCGCATGACGAATCACACGGCACGTCTGGACCACGTCGTCCTGTGGGTCGCCGACCCGGTCGCCGCGGCCGGCTTCTACGAGCGGATGCTCGGCCTGGAGCCGCTGAGGGTCGCCGAGTTCGCCGCGGGAAAGACGCCCTTCCCCTCCGTACGCGTCAACGAGGAGACCATCCTCGACCTCGCACCGCTCACCCTCGCCGAGCGCATGCCCGCGCTCCCCGGCTCCGCCGGCAGCGCGGGCCACCCCGTCAACCACATCTGCCTGTCCCTGCCGTCCGAAGCCTTCGACGCCCTGCGCACCCGCCTCGCCGACCACGCCGTCCCCATGACCGACATCGGCCACGACTCCTACGGCGCCCGCGGCAGCGCCCCGCGCAACTTCTACTTCCGGGACCCGGACGGCAACGTCGTCGAGGCACGGCACTACGGCTGAGCCAGTACGGCTGACGGCGCTACGGCCGACCGTGCGCCCGGGCGGTTCGGAGTGGCGGGTCGGGGGCCTGCCGCTCAGAACAGCGGCTCGGGCAGCACACCCTCCAGCGCGAGCAGCTTCCGCTTGGTCTCCAGCCCGCCCCCGAATCCGCCGATACCGCCGTCGCTCTCCACCACCCGGTGACACGGCACGACGACCGGCAGCGGATTGGCGCCCATGGCGGCGCCCACCGCCTGCGCCCCGCCGGGCTGGCCGACCCGCCCCGCCAGATCGCCGTAACCCACGACGCTGCCGAACGGGACACCGGCGGCCAGCTCGCGGAGCACCTGCCGGTTGAAGCCGGAGATCAGCGACCAGTCCAGCGGCAGGTCGAAGTGCTGCCGCTCGCCCGCGAAGTACGCCCGCAGCTGGCGTATCGCCTCGGCCAGCACCGGCGCCGCGGGATCCTCGACGGGCTCGGTGCCCAGCCGGGCCGCCAGCCGCTCCAGAGCCCGCTCCCGCACCGGGTCGGTGGCGTGGAACACCACATTGACCAGGCCGTCGCGCGTCGCCGCCAGCAGCAGCGGACCGATGTCGCTGCCCACGAGGGCCCACACCACCCGCTGCTCGTACTGCCCTTCGCTGTCCATGTGTCCCACCGTACGGCCCGCCACTGACAACGCCCGCCGCCCGGCCGGGCTCAGTCGGCGCGCAGCGCGGCCCGCACCACGTCGGGCTTGTTGGTGATGATCCCGTCGACGCCGTAGCCGACGGCCCGCCACGTGGTGACCGCGTCGTTCACCGTCCAGGTGAAGACGCGCAGCCGCCTGCCGTGCGGTCCGTCGAGCGAGTGCACGGTGTTCACATAGCCGGCCGAGATCGAGTCCACCGAGGGATTGACGAGGTCGGCGAAGCGCGCGTACCGCTGCAGGGAGGCGACGGACGGAGTGCCGAGGTAGCCGGTCGTCACCGCCGGCTTCAGTTCGTGCACGATACGCAGGCTGTCCGCGCTGAAGCTCTGCACGACGATCCGGTCCAGGTGCCCACGGTCCAGCCAGCCCTCGTTGCCCAGCGTCTTCAGGATCTGCTGCTCGATGCCCGGGTACAGCTCCGGGTTCTTGATCTCGAGGAGCAGTTTCTCGTGGTTGTGCTCGATCCTGCGCATGTACTGCGCCAGCGTCGGCACGCGCGTGCCCGCGTACGAGGGGGAGAACCAGCTGCCCGCGTCCAGCCGGGCGATCTCGGCGGCGGTGAAGTCCTTCACCTTCCAGGGCGCCCGGCCGGGGAAGACCTTCTCGACGTCGGTCGTGCGATCGAGGCTGTCGTCGTGGATGACGACCAGGCGGCCGTCCTTGGTGCGCTGGACGTCGTTCTCGACCCAGGTGAAGCCCAGCGCGGCCGCCTTGTCGATGGCGGCCAGTGTGTTCTCCGGGGCGTAGGCGGAGGCACCCCGGTGCGCGAGCACCGTGGGCTCGGCGGCATCACCGGCCCGGGCGGCGGGTACCGGACTCAGCAGGGCGGCCGCTCCCAGAAGCGCCGTGGCCGTGGCGGCGACTGCGCGCGCGTGCATGCGTGCTCCTCACGTCCGGCGAATACGGACAGCACAAGACTGACAGCAGAGAGTCAACAGTGTCCGGGTACGGGATGACCACAGATTGAATGGAGTTGCCCAAGTCCGCTCACCGGTGCCGCACAACTGCGGCAAGGGCGTGTTTCTTTGCCGGAAAATCGTTCGACCATTCCGGTGGGGGTCATACTCTCTGCGTCAACCCTGACCGCTCGGGCGGTCCTGGGACGGGGGCGCATATCAAATATTCCGGGACGCAAAGGGTGAAGGGCAGCCACGTATGCAGGGCACGGTCGACGGATTCAGCTATGGGGTCGTCACCCCGCTGGTGGCCTATCTGATGGCCTGCCTCGGCGGTGCCCTCGGGCTGCGCTGCACGACCCGGGCGATGCTGGTGGCCCACTCCTGGCGGCCCGCCTGGCTCGCCCTGGGCTCGGCTGCCATCGGCTCCGGCATATGGACCATGCACTTCGTCGCCATGATGGGGTTCAGCGTCAAGGAGACGCCGATCCACTACGACAAGCCGATCACCTATGCGAGCCTCGGCCTCGCCATCCTCATGGTGGGCGTCGGGATCTTCATAGTCGGCTACCGGGGCGCCACCGGGACCGCGCTCTTCACCGGCGGCACCATCACCGGTCTGGGGATCGCCTCGATGCACTACCTGGGCATGGCCGGCCTGCGTCTCAACGGGAGCCTGCAGTACAACACGCTGACCGTGGCCGCTTCGGTCGTGATAGGCGTCGTGGCCGCCACCTCGGCCCTGTGGGCGGCCGGACAGATCCGCGGCTTCCTCTGGAGCATCGGCGCGAGCCTCGTCATGGGGCTCGCCGTCAGCGGCATGCACTACACCGGCATGGCCGCCCTCTCCGTCCACCTCCACGGCTCCGACGTACCGACCCCCGGCGACTCGCCCGCCACCCTGCTCGCCCCCATGCTGATCGGCCCGCTCGCCTTCCTCTGCATCGCCGCCGTGGTCGTGATCTTCGACCCGCTGATGGTCATGGGCAGGCCCGACCGGCTCCACGTGGAGCACAAGCCGGGTGTCCCGGCCGACGAGGTCACCCACCACCCGAGCCGTCGCTCGTCGCTGCGCGTCGGCCGCCAGCAGAGCCACCACAGCTCACGCACCCCGCAGAACCGCTGATCAGAACCGGTTGTCAGTGCGGGGTCGTACGGTGGATGCCATGCGGCCCGTTTCCCACATCGAACGCACGGTGGCGCCCTTCGAGGTCGTCAGTCCGTACCAGCCCAGCGGCGACCAGCCGGCAGCCATCGCCGACCTGGCCAAGCGCATCGAGGCCGGTGAGAAGGATGTCGTCCTCCTCGGCGCGACCGGCACCGGCAAGTCCGCCACCACCGCGTGGATGATCGAGAAGCTCCAGCGCCCGACCCTGGTGATGGCGCCGAACAAGACGCTGGCCGCCCAGCTGGCCAACGAGTTCCGCGAGCTCCTCCCGAACAACGCGGTCGAATACTTCGTCTCGTACTACGACTACTACCAGCCCGAGGCGTACGTCCCGCAGTCGGACACCTACATCGAGAAGGACTCCTCGATCAACGAGGAGGTCGAACGGCTGCGCCACTCCGCGACCAACTCGCTCCTCACCCGCCGTGACGTCATCGTGGTCGCCTCGGTGTCGTGCATCTACGGCCTCGGTACGCCGCAGGAGTACGTCGACCGGATGGTCCCGCTGCGGGTCGGCGACGAGATCGACCGCGACGACCTGCTGCGCCGCTTCGTCGACATCCAGTACACGCGCAACGACCTGGCCTTCACCCGCGGCACCTTCCGCGTCCGCGGCGACACCATCGAGATCTTCCCGGTCTACGAGGAGCTCGCGGTCCGCATCGAGATGTTCGGCGACGAGATCGAGGCGCTGTCGACGCTGCACCCGCTCACCGGCGAGATCATCAGCGACGACCAGCAGCTGTACGTCTTCCCGGCCTCCCACTACGTCGCGGGTCCCGAGCGACTGGAGCGGGCTGCCAACGACATCGAGAAGGAGCTGGGGGAGCGCCTGGCCGAGCTGGAGAAGCAGGGCAAGCTGCTGGAGGCCCAGCGCCTGCGCATGCGCACCACGTACGACCTCGAGATGCTCCGCCAGATCGGCACCTGCTCCGGCGTGGAGAACTACTCGATGCACTTCGACGGCCGCCTGCCCGGCTCCCCGCCCAACACCCTGCTCGACTACTTCCCGGACGACTTCCTCCTCGTCATCGACGAGTCGCATGTCACCGTGCCGCAGATCGGCGCCATGTACGAGGGCGACGCCTCCCGCAAGCGCACCCTCGTGGAGCACGGCTTCCGGCTGCCCTCGGCCCTGGACAACCGCCCCCTGAAGTGGGAGGAGTTCCAGGAGCGGATCGGGCAGGCCGTGTATCTGTCGGCGACCCCCGGCGCGTACGAGCTCTCCCGCGGCGACGGTGTCGTCGAGCAGATCATCCGCCCCACCGGCCTCATCGACCCGGAGGTCGTCGTCAAGCCCACCGAGGGCCAGATCGACGACCTGGTGCACGAGATCCGCAAGCGCACCGAGAAGGACGAGCGGGTCCTGGTCACCACACTCACCAAGAAGATGGCCGAGGACCTCACCGACTACTTCCTGGAACTCGGTATCCAGGTGCGCTATCTGCACAGCGACGTCGACACCCTGCGCCGCGTCGAGCTGCTGCGCGAACTGCGCTCCGGCGAGTTCGACGTCCTGGTCGGCATCAACCTCCTGCGTGAGGGCCTGGACCTGCCCGAGGTCTCCCTGGTGGCGATCCTCGACGCCGACAAGGAAGGCTTCCTGCGCTCGGGCACCTCGCTGATCCAGACCATCGGTCGCGCGGCGCGCAATGTCTCCGGCCAGGTCCACATGTACGCCGACAAGATCACCCCGGCGATGGAGAAGGCCATCGACGAGACCAACCGCCGCCGGGAGAAGCAGGTCGCCTACAACAAGGCCAACGGCATCGACCCGCAGCCGCTGCGCAAGAAGATCAACGACATCGTCTCGCAGATCGCCCGCGAAGAGGTCGACACCGAGCAGCTGCTCGGCTCGGGCTATCGCAAGCAGAAGGACGGCAAGGGCGCGAAGGCCCCTGTTCCGTCCCTGGGCGACAGGGCGGCCAAGGGCGCGAAGGCCGGCAAGGCCGCCAAGGGCAAGGAAGCCGTTCCGACCGATCGTCCGGCAGCCGAACTCGCCGAGCAGATCGAGGAGATGACGGAGCGTATGCGCGCCGCCGCCGCCGATCTGCAGTTCGAGATCGCGGCCCGGCTGCGCGACGAGGTCTCCGAGATGAAGAAGGAACTGCGCCAGATGAGGGAGGCGGGCCTGGCCTGACCCCTGATCCGCTGCCGGAACCCGGCAAGTACGCGAAGTGTTGCAGGACCGACACAAAGCGCGGGCCGGGGTTCGGCACTGTCAGTGGCGCTGCATAGGGTTTTGGTCAACCGCGGACTCCGCGGCAGCAGGGGACAACCGACGAGGGGAAGCAGCCGTGTCCGTCAACATGACCAAGGGTCAGGCCATCAGCCTGGAGAAGAAGGACGGGGGCTCCCTGAGCGCGGTCCGCATGGGTCTTGGCTGGAAGGCGGCGCCCCGGCGCGGGCTGTTCGGCTCGCGCACCCGTGAGATCGACCTGGACGCCTCGGCGGTGCTGTTCGCCGACAAGCAGCCCGTCGACGTCGTGTTCTTCCGCCACCTGGTGAGTGACGACGGTTCCGTCCGCCACACGGGCGACAACCTCGTCGGCGGCGCGGGCCAGGGCGGCGACGACGAGGCCATCCTCGTCGACCTCGCTCGCATCCCGGTCCACATCGACCAGATCGTCTTCACCGTCAACTCCTTCACCGGCCAGACCTTCCAGGAAGTGCAGAACGCCTTCTGCCGGCTGGTCGACGAGACCAACGGCCAGGAGCTCGCCCGCTACACGCTCGACGGCGGCGGCGAGTACACCGCCCAGATCATGGCGAAGGTGCACCGGTCGGGCTCGGGCTGGACGATGACGGCCCTGGGCGTTCCGGCCAAGGGCCGCACCTTCCAGGACCTGGTGCCGACGATCCTTCCGGTCCTCTAGCCTTTCGGTCCTCCAGCCTTTCGGTCTCCGAGAGGGGCCCGGCGGCGCACGACGACACGACACACAGGGGGACGTG
The DNA here is from genome assembly GCF_044767525.1 of Streptomyces sp. NPDC101234. Lineage (NCBI taxonomy): Bacteria > Bacillati > Actinomycetota > Actinomycetes > Kitasatosporales > Streptomycetaceae > Streptomyces > Streptomyces sp. NPDC101234. The sequence continues at coordinate 379,981 of NZ_JBIWOA010000004.1, forward strand.
GGCACATGGCGGCCGAGCTGATGCGCGGGCAGAACCATCCGCTCTCGCGGAACCGGATCGAGATCCGGATCTCGGCCGATGTGCCGGTCGTGGCCGGGGCCACCCTCGCCGACGAGAACGGCCAGGTACGGGGTGCCGACCGGGTGGCCCACCCGGGCGCGCCCGCCCTCCCCGGGATCGAGGTCTCCCGGCAGGCGGCCGCCGAACACCGCCTCGCCGTCGACCTCGGCACCGTGTCCGAGGCCGTGCACCGGGTCAGCGTCCTGATCGCCCTGCCCACCACGCCCGGCGGCCCGCTCCGCTTCGGCGCCGTCGCCGCGCCTCGCGCCGCGGTCGTCGGCCTCGACGGCGCCGAGGTCGCCGGCTACACCCTCACCGGCCTGGACGCCGAGTCGGCGGTCGTCGCCCTGGAGCTCTACCGTCGCCAGGGCGCCTGGAAGATCCGCGCGGTCGGCCAGGGCTACGCGGAGGGCCTCACCGCACTGTTCACCGACCAGGGCCTGCCCGAGGCCGCCGAACTCGCCGGCGGCATCGAGGAAGCAGTGGCGCGCGGCATGGCCCGCTCGGTTCCGGCGGGTACGACGCAGACCGACCGCTCCCGTCGTACGGCCGCATCCGTCGCCGAGCCCGACCTGCCCGGCACCGCCCCCGCTGCCGACTCCGCGTACGACGCTCGGACGTCGCCCGCTGCCTCCGGCACACCCGGCGCCGCACAGGGCTCCACTTCGCCCGGCGGCCCCGTCGACTACACACATCCCAGGCGCCACCAGGCATCCCCGCCCACGGCCCCGGCGGCTCCCGCTCCTGCGGAGGGGCCCGTGCCGCCCGTCGCGGGTGACGCGGTCGGCTGGTCCATGGACGAGCGGCTGTACAACCAGGTCTGGGGCATGTTCGAGGACCTGGCCCGCTCCACCGCCGCCTACCGCAGTGCCGTCGATTTCGCCGAGTCGCGTATGGAGAAGGAGCTCGACCAGGTCCTCTCCGACCCGCGCAACCGCCTGGGCGCGACGGGCGACGCCGCGCGGGACGCGGCCCGTGCCCGGCAGGCCCAGTTGGCCGCCCAGGCCCGCGCGGCCCTCGACCGTGATCTCGCCCAGCTCACCGCGGAGTCCGAGGTCGTCGAGCCCGCTCTGCCACCGGCGTATGCCCGCTGGGACAACCCCGTCTGGCACGGCTACCGGGTGCCGACGGAACCGCCGATGGCCGTGCGCCTCGGCGACCTCCATCTCCCGGAGAGTGCCCCGCTGCGCATTCCGATGCTGGTCAGGCTGCCGCTGGAGCGGGGCCTGTGGATCGACAGCGGGCTCGTCCCGACTGCCGACGGCGCATTTCCCGACGCCGGCGAGCTACGGCACCTCGCCTTGCAGACGGCGGTGGCGCTCGCGGCCCGACTGCTCGCCGCCCACCCGGCGGGGGAGTTCGGCGTGCAGGTCATCGATCCTGCCGGTGCCGGCGCGTCCGCGCTGGCACCGCTGATGGGAGCCGGTGTGCTGACCGCGCCGCCCGCGACGGGTGCCGCCGGGGTGGTAGAGGCGCTGGGGCGGCTGACCGAGCGCGTCGACCTGGTGCAGATGGCGGTGCGCGGTGGCGCTGCCGACGCACTGCCGCCCGGTCTGGACACCTCACGGCAGCTGCTGATCGTCAATGACTTCCCGCACGGCTTCGACGACCGTGCCGTGACCCAGCTCCGCTATCTCGCGGACGAGGGCCCGGACGTAGGTGTCCATCTCCTGCTGGTCGCCGATCGCGAGGACGCCGTCGCCTACGGCCCGTTGCTGGACCCGCTCTGGCGTTCGCTGATGCGACTCACGCCGGTACCGGACGATCACCTGGCCGACCCGTGGGTGGGGCATGCCTGGACGTACGAACCCTGCCTCGTGCCTGCCGGCAGCCATGTGCTCCAGCAGGTGCTCACTCAGGTGGCGATCGCCCGCACCAAGCGTATGTAAAACCATCTGACCAGCCAATTTGGCCTTTCTTTTACCAATGACTTTACCTTTCCTTGGTGATTGGGGTACTGTTTTCCACACGGAGGGGAGTACTCCCTGTCTGCTGCGGCGTACCCGTCAATACGGATCCGACCGGATCCCGGGGCGTCGGCCCGTCTCGGGTGGAAGAGACCTCCGGCAGCGATGACGCTGACCTTTTGCCCGTTCACGAACCGGAGGCGCAGTGGATGTATCCGTGACCCTGTGGGTCCTTACCATTCTGGGGCTGGCCGCCCTGATCGCGGTCGACTTCTTCATCGGCCGCAAGCCGCACGACGTGTCCGTCAAGGAAGCCGGAATCTGGACCGTCGTCTGGATCGTGCTGGCCGGACTCTTCGGACTCGGCCTGCTCCTCTTCTCCGGCGGCCAGCCCGCCGGCGAGTTCTTCGCCGGCTTCATCACCGAGAAGTCGCTGAGCGTCGACAACCTCTTCGTCTTCGTCCTGATCATGGCGAAGTTCGCCGTGCCCTCGCAGTACCAGCAGCGGGTGCTGCTCGTCGGAGTCCTCATAGCCCTGGTCCTGCGGGCCGCATTCATCGCCGCGGGCGCCGCGATCCTCGCCAGTTTCTCGTGGGTCTTCTACCTCTTCGGTGCCTTCCTGATCTGGACCGCCTGGAAGCTGATCCAGGAGGCCCGGACCGACGAGGAGGAAGAGGAGTTCGAGGAGAACAAGCTGCTCAAGGCCGCGGAGCGCAGGTTCGGAGTGGCCGACCGCTACCACGGCACCAAGCTGTGGATCCAGCAGAACGGCAAGCGGGTCATGACCCCGATGCTGGTCGTGATGCTCGCGATCGGTACGACCGATGTCCTGTTCGCGCTGGACTCGATCCCCGCGATCTTCGGCCTGACGCAGGACCCGTACATCGTCTTCACGGCCAACGCCTTCGCGCTGATGGGTCTGCGGCAGCTGTACTTCCTCATCGGCGGACTGCTGAGAAAACTGGTCCACCTCTCCTACGGCCTGTCGATCATCCTCGGCTTCATCGGCGTCAAACTGGTGCTGCACGCACTGCACGAGTCCGGCGTCCATGTCCCGGAGATCAGCATCCCGGTCTCGCTCGGCGTCATCTGCGCGGTCCTGATCGTCACCACGATCACCAGCCTCAGGGCCTCCCGGAAGCAGGCGGCGGCCGAGGCGGCGCAGACGCGGAGCGAAGGCGCTCCGAAGGACAGCATCGACGTCTGACCACGCCGGACGTAGGAACAACCACCCCGTGGAGCGGTGCGAAGCCGATTGCCGACCGCCGCTCCCGATGCTTCCTTTGGCTGCAGGGCGTCCCAGGTCGGGGACGCCACCGCCCGGTGGAGGCAGCCGTGACGTTCGTCCAGATCATCGACTTCGAAACCGACCGCATCGACGAGATGAGGGCACTCGCCGAGAGCATGGACAGCCAGTTCGCCGACAGCGAGAACGGCCCCGCCCGTCGCCTGATCCTCAGGGACCGGAGCAGGCCCGGCCACTACCTCGGCGTCATCGAGTTCGACTCCTACGAGGAGGCCATGCAGAACAGCAACGACCCCGGGACAACCAAGTTCGCCGAACAGATGGCCGCTTTGTGTACCCGGCCGCCGTCCTTCACCGACTGTGACGTCGTGGACGTGACCGACTTCAGGTAACCGCTCGACCGACCGCGCCCCGTACGACCCGGGGGCCGTGCCGTACTGCCGGCAGGCCCCCGGAGCCAGAAAGGACCGGAATGCGAACCCCGAACGCCTCTGCCACCATCGCTGCATGATCACTCGGTTCAGGTCGCTCACCACTGGGTGGACGCTCCTCGTGCCGATGCTCGCGGTCGTCCTGCTCCTGTTCACCTGGGGCCGTCATCTGCCCGGCGCCCTCGTCGCGCTGGTGACCGTGGTCCTCGCCGGATCCGTCCTCGCCGCCGTCCACCACGCCGAGGTCGTGGCCCACCGGGTCGGCGAACCCTTCGGCTCCCTGGTCCTCGCCATCGCTGTCACGATCATCGAGGTCGCCCTGATCGTCACCCTCATGGCCGACGGCGGCGACAAGAGCTCCACCCTGGCCCGCGACACCGTCTTCGCCGCCGTGATGATCACCTGCAATGGCATCGTCGGACTCTGCCTCCTCGTCGCCTCCCTGCGACACGGCACCGCGGTTTTCAACCCCGAGGGCACCGGCGCCGCTCTCGCGACCGTGGCCACCCTGGCCACGCTCAGCCTGGTACTGCCGACCTTCACCACCAGCAAACCCGGCCCGGAGTTCTCCGGTGTACAGCTGACCTTCGCGGCCCTGTCCTCACTGATCCTGTACGGCCTGTTCGTGGCGACCCAGACGGTCCGTCACCGCGACTACTTCCTGCCGATCACCCGGCAGGGCGAGGTGATCACCGCCGACGACCATGCCGCGGTCCCGTCGCAGCGGACCTCCTGGATCAGTCTCGGCCTGCTGGGCCTCGCCCTCGTCGGCGTCGTGGGGCTGGCCAAGGGCGTGTCGCCGGCGATCGAGTCCGGCGTGCAGGCAGCCGGCCTGCACCAGGCCGTCGTCGGTGTGGTCATCGCCCTGCTGGTGCTGCTCCCCGAGACCATCGCCGCCCTGCGCTCCGCCCGCCGGGACCGGGTGCAGACCAGCCTCAACCTGGCGCTCGGCTCGGCCATGGCCAGCATCGGCCTGACCATCCCCGCAGTCGCCCTCGCCTCCATCTGGCTCTCCGGCCCTCTGGTCCTCGGCCTCGGCGCGACCCACATGCTGCTGCTCGCGCTGACCGTCGTGGTCAGTTCCCTGACGGTGGTGCCGGGCCGGGCCACACCGCTCCAGGGCGGCGTCCACCTGGTGCTGTTCTTCGCCTACCTGGAGCTGGCGATCAACCCGTAGCGGGTCCGGGAGCCTCACCCGGCGACCGGCTCGACGGCCGCCACCGGCACCGGACGCGTCTCCGGCAGCAGCGCGAAGCAGCCGAGGCTCAGCAGGGCGATCGCCGTCAGATACGCCGCCACTCCCCACGGCACCCGTCCGCTGTGCTCCGCCAGTGCCGTCGCCACGATCGGCGTGAGGGCGCCGCCGAGGACCCCGCCGAGGTTGTAACCGACGGCGGCTCCGGTGCAACGCACCCGGGGCTCGTACAGCTCCGGCAGATAGGCGGCGACGACGGCGAACATGGTGATGAAGGCGACGAGTGCGCCGGTGAACCCGATGAACATCAGCAGGGGCTGACCGGTCGCCAGCAGCGCGACCATCGGGAACGTCCACAGCACCGATGCCGTGCACCCCACCAGACACAGCGGCTTGCGCCCGTAGCGGTCGCCGAGCAGAGCCATCACCGGTGTGAGCGAGCCCTTCACCACCACGGCGGCCATGATGCAGGTCAGCATCACGGTACGGCTCACTCCGAGCCGCTCCGTCCCGTACGTCAGCGACCAGGTCGTCACCGCGTAGAACACCGCGTAGCCGACCGCGAGTGCGCCCGCCGTCAGCAGCACCAGCCGCCAGTGGTGCCGTACGACCTCCTCGAGCGGCACGCGCGCGTGGTCGTCGATCTCCAGGAACCGCGGGCTCTCGGCGAGCGACGAACGCAGCCAGAGCCCGCCCAGCGCCAGTGCCCCCGCCATCCAGAACGGCACCCGCCACCCCCATTGCGCGAACTGCGCGTCGGACAGCGACGCCGACAGGACCAGCATCACGCCGTTGGCGAGCAGAAAGCCGACGGCCGGACCGATCTGCGGAAAGCTCGACCACAGGGCGCGCCGCCCGGGGGGCGCGTGCTCGGCGGTCAGCAGCACCGCTCCGCCCCATTCCCCGCCGAGCCCCAGCCCCTGCAGAAATCGCAGCACGAGCAGCAGCACGGGAGCGGCCACGCCGAGCGTGCCGTACGTCGGCACGCATCCGACCGCGACCGTCGAGGCGCCGGTCAGCAGCAGGGACGCGACCAGGACCGGGCGCCGGCCCCGTCGGTCCCCGATGTGCCCGAACAGCACCGAGCCGAGCGGCCGGGCCACGAACCCCACGCCGAACGTCCCGAACGCCGCCAGCGTCCCCGCGAGCGACGAGAACGTCGGGAAGAACAACGGGCCCAGAACGAGCGCCGCGGCCGTGCCGTAGACGAAGAAGTCGTAGAACTCGATCGCGGTCCCGACGAGCGAGGCGGCCGCCAGCCGCGGCATCGAGGGGGCCCTTACGGTGCGTGCATCGTGCATGCCGCGTCAACCACCCACGGTGATCGCGAGTTACGGGGGCGCACGACGTCCTTCGCAGGCGCCTGGGCGCACCGTGATAGACCGGTCTGAGCCGCGGTCCGCCCAGGACCGTTCATCGTCCGAACGGACCGGAGGAATCGTGCCCCGCACCCTGGCCAACGCCCCGATCATGATCCTGAACGGGCCCAATCTGAACCTGCTCGGCCAGCGCCAGCCCGAGATCTACGGCTCCGACACGCTCGCCGACATCGAGGCCCTGTGCGTCAAGGCGGCGGCCGCGCACGGGGGCACGGTGGACTTCCGGCAGTCCAACCACGAGGGCCAACTGGTCGACTGGATCCACGAGGCCCGCCTCGGCCACTGCGGAATCGTCATCAACCCGGGCGCCTACTCGCACACTTCGGTCGCGATCCTGGATGCCCTCAACACCTGCGACGGCATGCCGGTGTTGGAGGTCCACATCTCCAACATCCACAAGCGCGAGTCGTTCCGGCACCACTCGTACGTCTCGCTGCGTGCCGACGGGGTGATCGCGGGATGCGGTGTGCAGGGCTATGTGTTCGGAGTGGAGCGGGTGGCGGCGCTGGTCGGCGCCGCCACCGCCGAGGCGTGACGCCTCAGAGCCGTCCGGCCTCCACGATCCGCCGCAGGAAGCGCCGGGTGCGCTCCTGCTGCGGGTCGCCGAAGACCTGATCGGCGGTGCCGCGTTCCAGGACGACGCCGCCGTCCAGGAAGCAGACCTGGTCGGCGACGTCCCGGGCGAAGCCCATCTCGTGCGTCGCCAGCACCATCGTCATGCCCTCGTCCTCCTTCAGGTCACGGACCACGGTGAGCACCTCGCCCACCAGCTCAGGGTCGAGGGCGGCGGTGATCTCGTCGAGCAGCAGCAGCCGGGGCCGTACCGCCAGAGCGCGCACGATCGCCACACGCTGCTGCTGACCGCCGCTCAGCCGGTCGGGGTAGGCGCTCGCCTTGTCGCCCAGCCCGAGGCGCTCCAGGAGCTCCCTGGCCCGCTCCTCGGCCTCCGCGCGGGAGACGCCGTGCACCCGGCGCGGCGCCAGCGTGATGTTGTCCAGCACGGTCATGTGCGGGAAGAGGTTGTACGCCTGGAACACCACGCCGATACGGCGACGCACCGCGTCCTGGTCGGCGCGCGGGTCGGTGATCTCCTCGCCGTCCAGCCAGATCGCGCCGTCGTCGATCTCCTCCAGGAGGTTGACGCAGCGCAGCAACGTCGACTTGCCGGAGCCGGAGGCGCCGATCAGTGCGGTCACCGTGTGCGGGGCGACCTCCAGGTCGACGTCCCGCAGGACGACCGAGTCACCGAAGGTCTTTCGCACGGACTCCATGCGCAGAACGGGCCCGTCGCTCATATCGATCCTCCCTGGGCCCGCTGCCGGTCCATCCTGGCCGTCACCCAGTCCGTGAAGCGGGTCATCGGGATGGTCAGCGCCACGAAGACCAGCCCCGCGACGATGTACGGCGTGTAGTTGAGGCTGCGCTGCGCGATGATGTCGGACGCCCGTACGGCATCGATCGCGCCGCCGATCGACACGAGTCCGGTGTCCTTCTGCAGCGACACCAGGTCGTTCAGCAGCGGCGGCACCTGACGGCGTACGGCCTGGGGGAGCACCACGTACCGCAGCGCCTGCCGGTTGGTCAGCCCCAGCGAGCGGGCCGCCGCGCGCTGCGAGGGGTGCACGGACTCGATGCCCGCGCGGAACACCTCGGCCACGTACGCGGAGTACGTCAGTGTCAGCGCCGCGCCGCCCAGCAGTACGGGATCGACGGTCACGCCCTGGAGGCGCAGCGCCGGTACACCGAAGACCACGATCATCAGGTTGATGAGCAGCGGCAGACCGCGGAAGAAGTCGGTGTACGCCGCCGCCAGCGCCCGCAGGGGGAAGAACACCGGCCCCGGCAGGGTGCGGGCGATGGCGATCAGCATGCCCAGGACGAGCACCAGCACACCGCAGATCAGCAGCAGCCGGACGTTGAGCCACAGACCTTCGAGGACCTTGGGCAACGCCTCGCGCGCGTACTGCCCGTCGAAGAAGGTCTCCTTGGTGCGCTCCCAGCCGGGCGCGCTGACCACGACCAGATACAGGACGACGGCCGTGACCAGGGTCGACAGCGCGGCGATCGCGGTCGCCCGGCGGGCGCGGGCACGCCTGTAGCGCTCCCGCTCCAGCCGTCGTTCGGAGGGGGTGTACCCGTCGGCGCCCTTCGGGGCGCCGACGGGCATGTCGCCCTTGTCGTCCGTACCCTCCTGGCCGGACTCGTCCTTGGTGACCGTCACTTGAGCACCGGGGCGTCGACGGCGTCGGAGAGCCACTGCTTGTCCAGCTTCGCCAGGGTGCCGTCCTTGCGCAGGGCGTCCACGGCCGACGACACGCAGGAGGTGAGGGCGCTGCCCTTGTCCAGGACGAGCCCGAACTGCTCGGGCGTACCGCCCTGGTTCTCGAACTGGCCGACGATCTTGGCGTTCGTCACCTGGGCCGCGGTCACGTAGAAGGCGGTCGGCAGGTCGGTGACGATCGCGTCCACCTGACCGTTCTTGAGCGCCGACACGGCCTGGTCGTTCTTGGAGAACACGGCGGCCTCCTGGGACGGCTTCACCACGTCGCTGATGTAGTTGAGGCTCGTCGTGCCGACCTGGGCACCCAGCTTGAGGCCCTTGAGACCGGCGATGCTCGTCGCCTTCGCGGCCTTGCTGCCCTTGAGCGCGATGACCGCCTGGCGCACGTCGTAGTAGCCGGACGAGAAGTCCACGGCCTTCTTGCGCTCGGCGCTGATGGACACCTGGTTGATGTCGAAGTCGAAGGTCTTCACACCGGGCGCGAACGCCTTGTTGAACGGCACGCTCTGCCAGACGACCGCGCTCTTGTCGTATCCGAGCTGCTTCGCCACGGCGTACGCGACCGCCGACTCGAAGCCCTCGCCGTTGGCCGGCTTGTCATCCTTGAACCACGGTTCGTACGCCGGCTCGTCCGTCGCGATCGTCAGCTTGCCGGAGGTCTGGGTGGCCAGCTTGCCCTTGGCACAGGTGGCGCCGGACGACGAGGAGGACGCGCCGGACGCCTTCTCCTCCGGCTGGGGAGCACAGCCGACAGCGGTGGCGAGCAGGGCTATGGTGGCGGCAGCGGCAGCGCGACGCAGTGCGCTCGGGGCAAGGTGCATGGCGGGAGAGTGACAGCGAAAGCCGCGTTTGTCCAGGTCAAGAGGGTATTTGTCCGCATACTGGGAACGGGTGTTGCGGTCTTGTGAACGTTGTCCCCCGCGTCGCGTCGCGGGACGGACAGGCCAAGGCCGCCGGCCGAGGGCGGGGATTGATGACCGGCGGCCCGTACCGCGCAGGAGCCGTCATCCTGAGCGGGGCTGCTCCCAGTTGACCGCGCAGCCACGCGCGCGGGGAGCGTGCGCTGGGCTCCGGCGTGTGCGAACTGTTCACACGGGGCGTGCGATGGGACTACGCGGGGCGTACAAGGCCCGCGCGCAGGGCGCGAGTTAGGAGAAGTGCGCCGGGAGTGTGTTGAGGCCCGTGTGCGGGGTGCGTGCGCCAGGCGCGTGGCGTACGGGTGCGCTCATGCCGCACCCGTACGATCCGTGCGCCCGCCCCTCGGGATCGGGGAACCGTGTCCCCGCGCTCACCACCCGCGCGCGTGCCACTCCGGCAGGTGCGGGCGCTCGGTGCCCAGCGTGGTGTCGTTGCCGTGTCCCGGGTACACCCAGGTCTCGTCGGGCAGGGTGCCGAAGATCTTCGTCTCGACGTCGTGGATCAGGCTGGCGAAGGCCACCGGATCCTTGCGCGTGTTGCCGACACCGCCGGGGAAGAGGCAGTCCCCGGTGAAGACGTGCGGGTGGCCGTGCGGGTCGTCGTAGACCAGGGCGATGGAGCCGGGGGTGTGGCCGACGAGATGGCGGGCGGTCAGTTCCACGCGGCCGACCCGGATGACGTCGCCGTCGTCGACGGGGACATCGGTGGTGACCGGGATGCCGGGGGCGTCCTCGCGGCCCGCGTACGTCCGCGCGCCGGTGGTGGCGACGACCTCGGCCAATGCCTGCCAGTGGTCGCCGTGCCGGTGCGTGGTGACGACGGAGGTGATGCCGTCGTCACCGATCATGCCCAGGAGCGTCTCCGCGTCGTTGGCCGCGTCGATCAGCAACTGCTCGTCCGTGGCGCGGCAGCGCAGCAGATAGGCGTTGTTGTCCATCGGCCCGACCGCGATCTTGGTGATCATCAGGTCCTTGAGCTCGTGCACGTCTGCCGGCCCGCCGACCGTGACCTCTCCGCTGTACGTCATGGCGGTCACCTTATAGCGGGGAGTGGCGGACGGGGTGCCGTGCGCTACAGCGGAGGAAGCGCGGGCAGTGAGCCGTCCTTCACCGTCAGGGCGGAACCGTCGCGGCGGCCGGCGAGCCAGCCGAGCAGGTCGGCCGGCTGTCCGGTGACGGTGACCTCCGCCTCGGCCGCCTTCCGCCCGGTGTGCCACGCGCGCGTGCCGTCCGTGATCCGCGTCGCCGGGACGTCGGGGTGTGCGAGGAAGCGGTCCGCGAGAAAGTCGATCTCGCGCTCCGTGAACTCCTGCGGAAGATCCTCCAGCTCGTACCCGATGCCGAGATCGACATGGTGCAGCTCGACCTCGGCCCAGCGCCGGAACGGCACCTGTGCCGCCGAGTCGGTGACCCCGTTCCGCAGCTCCACCGTGCGCGTCCAGTCCGCGGGCTCGGCGCCCAGTGCCCGGAAGCGGGCGTCGCATGCGCGCAGGTCGGCGGTCTGGACGTCGAGCGGGCGCGGCGCGTCACGCTCGATGTCGGCGTCCCGCGCCTCGCCCGAGACGTACATGGGACGACCGTCGAGGACGTTCGTGAGCGCGTCCGCGTTGCGGGCGAGGTGGGCCAGAATGTGGCCGACGGTCCAGCCCGGCAGCCGTGACGGTCGCGCCACGGACGCGTTGTCCAGTTCGGCGACCGCGGTGAGGAGTCGTTCCGTCGCTTCTTGTACAGACGCCAGGTCATGAGCGTGATCAATCATGGGGCTGACGGTAGCCCTGCCACACCTTCGGGTGAAGGTTTCGCGCGAACTCCGTAAATCGAATGCGCGTGCTATATCGTCGGAGTCGGCGTCGGGCATGCTGGATGGTCCGGGATTGTTTACGCATCCAGGAATCCGACCGGCGTTGTCAGTGGCTCCCCCTAGTCTGAAGAAGCACGGGGCCCTGCCCCTGTCACTTCTCTCAAGAAAGGTGCGGACCGGCTGTGGCCGACCGTCTCATCGTCCGTGGCGCGCGCGAGCACAACCTGAAGAATGTCTCGCTCGACCTGCCTCGCGACTCGCTCATCGTCTTCACGGGCCTGTCCGGGTCGGGCAAGTCCTCCCTGGCCTTCGACACGATCTTCGCCGAGGGTCAGCGTCGCTATGTGGAGTCCCTCTCCTCGTACGCCCGCCAGTTCCTCGGGCAGATGGACAAACCGGACGTGGACTTCATCGAGGGCCTGTCCCCGGCGGTGTCCATCGACCAGAAGTCCACCTCGCGCAACCCGCGCTCGACGGTCGGCACCATCACCGAGGTCTACGACTACCTGCGGCTGCTCTTCGCGCGCATCGGCAAGCCGCACTGCCCCGAGTGCGGCCGACCGATCTCGCGACAGTCGCCGCAGGCCATCGTCGACAAGGTGCTGGAGCTGCCCGAGGGCAGCCGCTTCCAGGTGCTGTCGCCGCTGGTGCGCGAGCGCAAGGGAGAGTTCGTCGACCTCTTCGCCGACCTCCAGACCAAGGGCTACAGCCGCGCGCGCGTGGACGGCGAGACCATTCAGCTGTCCGAGCCGCCGACCCTGAAGAAGCAGGAGAAACACACCATCGAGGTGGTCGTGGACCGCCTCACGGTGAAGGACACCGCCAAGCGCCGCCTCACCGACTCCGTGGAGACCGCGCTCGGCCTCTCCGGCGGCATGGTCGTGCTCGACTTCGTCGACCTCCCCGAGGGCGACCCCGAGCGCGAGCGCATGTACTCGGAGCACCTGTACTGCCCGTACGACGATCTGTCCTTCGAGGAGCTCGAGCCCCGCTCCTTCTCCTTCAACTCGCCCTTCGGCGCCTGCCCCGAGTGCACCGGCATCGGCACGCGCATGGAGGTCGACCCGGAGCTGATCGTCCCGGACGAGGACAAGTCCCTCGACGAGGGCGCCATCCACCCCTGGTCGCACGGTCACACCAAGGACTACTTCGGCCGTCTGATCGGCGCCCTCGCGGACGCCCTGGGCTTCCGGACCGACATCCCCTTCGCGGGCCTGCCGCAGCGCGCCAAGAAGGCCCTGCTCTACGGCCACAAGACGCAGATCGAGGTCCGCTACCGCAACCGGTACGGGCGCGAGCGCGTGTACACCACGCCCTTCGAGGGAGCGGTGCCGTTCGTCAAGCGCCGGCACAGCGAGTCCGAGAGCGATGCCAGTCGCGAGCGCTTCGAGGGCTACATGCGCGAGGTGCCCTGCCCGACGTGTCAGGGCACGCGCCTGAAGCCGCTCGTCCTCGCGGTCACGATCATGGAGAAGTCGATCGCCGAGGTCGCGGGCATGTCCATCAGCGACTGCGCGGACTTCCTGGGCGAGCTCAAGCTCAACGCCCGCGACAAGAAGATCGCCGAGCGCGTGCTGAAGGAGGTCAACGAGCGGCTGCGGTTCCTGGTCGACGTCGGCCTGGACTACCTCTCCCTGAACCGCGCGGCCGGCACCCTCTCCGGCGGCGAGGCCCAGCGCATCCGCCTGGCCACCCAGATCGGCTCCGGCCTCGTCGGCGTCCTGTACGTCCTCGACGAGCCGTCGATCGGTCTGCACCAGCGCGACAACCACCGGCTGATCGAGACCCTGGTCCGACTGCGTGACATGGGCAACACGCTCATCGTCGTCGAGCACGACGAGGACACCATCAAGGTCGCCGACTGGGTCGTCGACATCGGCCCCGGCGCGGGCGAGCACGGCGGCAAGGTCGTGCACAGCGGCTCTCTCAAGGAACTGCTCGTCAACGAGGAGTCGCAGACCGGCCAGTACCTGTCCGGCAGGAAGTCGATCCCGCTGCCCGACATCCGCCGCCCGCAGGACCCGTCCCGCCGGCTCACCGTGCACGGCGCCCGGGAGAACAACCTCCAGGACATCGACGTGTCCTTCCCGCTGGGCGTGTTCACGGCCGTCACGGGCGTGTCCGGCTCCGGCAAGTCGACGCTGGTCAACGACATCCTCTACACGCACCTGGCCCGCGAGCTGAACGGTGCGCGCAACGTTCCCGGCCGGCACACGCGCGTGGACGGCGACGACCTCGTCGACAAGGTCGTGCACGTCGACCAGTCGCCCATCGGCCGCACCCCGCGGTCCAACCCGGCGACGTACACCGGCGTCTTCGACCACATCCGCAAGCTGTTCGCCGAGACCACCGAGGCGAAGGTCCGCGGCTACCTGCCGGGCCGCTTCTCCTTCAACGTCAAGGGCGGCCGCTGCGAGAACTGCGCGGGCGACGGCACCATCAAGATCGAGATGAACTTCCTCCCGGACGTCTACGTCCCGTGCGAGGTCTGCCACGGCGCCCGGTACAACCGGGAGACGCTGGAGGTCCACTACAAGGGCAAGTCCATCTCCGAGGTCCTGAACATGCCGATCGAGGAGGCCACGGGATTCTTCGAGGCCGTCCCGTCGATCGCCCGCCACCTGAACACGCTGAAGGACGTCGGCCTCGGTTACGTCCGCCTCGGCCAGTCCGCGACCACTCTGTCCGGTGGCGAGGCGCAGCGCGTGAAGCTCGCCAGCGAGCTGCAGAAGCGCTCCACCGGGCGGACGGTCTACGTCCTCGACGAACCGACCACCGGTCTGCACTTCGAGGACATCAGCAAGCTGCTGAAGGTCCTCGGCGGTCTCGTGGACAAGGGCAACACGGTCATCGTCATCGAGCACAACCTCGACGTGATCAAGACCGCGGACTGGGTCGTCGACATGGGTCCGGAAGGCGGCGCGGGCGGCGGACTCGTCGTGGCGGAGGGCACCCCGGAGGAGGTCGCCGCGGTCCCGGCCAGCCACACCGGCAAGTTCCTGCGCGAGATCCTCGGCGCCGACCGCATCAGCGACGCCAGCTCGGTGAAGGCTCCACGTAAGGCGGCGGCCAGGACGACGGCCAAGAAGACGGTCGCGGCCAAGTCGACGGCGAGGAAGACGGCGACGGCCACCACCGCCAACAACGCGGCTGTGAAGAAGGCGGCCGAGGTCACGAAGAAGACCGTGCCCGCGAAGAAGACGACGCGGGCCCGCAAGGCCTGAGGACACCGGGTAACCGGGCAACCAGTTCGGACAAATCCAGAAAAGTGTGGCGCCCCGCGGGAACTTCCCGCGGGGCGCCACACGTTGCACGATCAGCCGCCCGATCTCCGCGGCCACGACGAACCTTGACTCCTCAACAGTGGAACCAGCGGAATCAGGGAAGCGGCGAATCCGAAGACGGTGAGCCGAACGCCCCTTACAGATCGCCCAGTTCAAAGGCGTACGGCGGCTCCGCGCCCGCCCGGGAACAGGTGATCGCGGCTGCCCGCGCCGCGAATCGCAGCAGCCCCGTCCAGCCGTCGGCGCCCAGTCCCAGGAGTGCCTCGGCGGACAGGGCGTCCCGGGAGGCGAGGCCGTGCAGCAAAGCCGCGTTCACGGTGTCACCGGCGCCGATCGTGTCCACGACGTCGACCTCCTCACCGGGGACGGCGTACACACTGCCGTCGGGCGTGAAGGCGCTGAGACCGTCGCCGCCATGGGTGATCACGACGGCCGAAGGACCCGCCGCCAGCCAATCGTGCGGGGTGCCGCCCAGCCAGAGCGCGTCCTCCTCGGACAGCTTGAGGAGAGTCACCGAGGGCAGCCAGCTCTTGAAGCGTGCCCGGTAGGCGTCCGGGTCCGGGATCAGGCCTGCCCGGATGTTCGGGTCGAGGGCGGTGAACAGGCCCTGCCCGGCCGCGCTGCGCATCAGCTCCTCGTAGGCGCTCGCCCCGGGCTCCAGGGCGAGCGAGAGCGTGCCGAAGGAGACGGCACGGGTCGTGGCGGGGAGGGTAGCGGGGGCGGCGAACAGCCGGTCGGCGGTGCCGTCGACGTAGAAGGAGTAGGAGGCGGAGCCCTGCGCGTCGATCGTGGCGACCGCGAGGGTGGTCGGTTCCGCACCCCGCTCCACGAGGGACACGTCCACATCCGCCCGTCGCAGTCCGTCCAGCAGAGCCTCGCCGAAGGCGTCGCCGGAGGTGCGGGAACAGAACGTGGTGGGGGAGCCGAGGCGACCGAGAGCCACGGCCGTGTTGTACGGGCCGCCGCCGAGCGCCGGCTGCAGGGCCGCGAGGGCGCCCGTGCCCTGCGGTACCAGGTCGATCAGTGCCTCACCGGCGACGACGATCACTAGGGGGTTCCTTTCTCGGGGTGCTCGGGGTGCTCGGGGTGCCCGGACCGCTTGGGCTGCGGGACCCGTTGGGAGCGTGCGGACTGCTGACGGGACCGAGCCGGCCGGATCTCCTCGGACCGAAGACGGGACGGGGCCGACCGGTCCTGCCCGGCCGCACCGTCCTCGCCCTCCCTCTCCCGGCATCCGCACGACGTCCGGTGCACGAAGGTGCAGGGGAGCCGTACGGTCCGGACGGGCCGGTCGGGCGAGGCCAGCCGTTCGAGGAGCACCCGGACCGCCTCGGCGCCGATCTCCTTGCTGGGCTGGGCCACGGCCGTGAGCCGGGGCGAGAACAGGTCGGCCCAGGCGAAGTCGTCGAAGCAGCACAGGGCGATGTCGTCCGGCACGGCGAGACCCTGCGCGCGCAGGGCACGCAGGGCGCCGATGGTCATCGCGTTGTTGGCGGTGACGAGTGCCGTGGGAGGCGCGGCGAGCGACATCAGGGCTGCGGTGGCCCGCTCGGCTCCGGCGGACTCGGAGTTGCCGGGGACCACCAGACTCTCGTCGAGGGGCAGCCCGGCGGAGGCAAGCCCCTGCCGGTAGCCGTTGACCCGTTCGGCGGTGGTGCTGAGCCCGGGCAACCCCGCCACCAGCCCGATCCGGCGGTGCCCGAGAGCGGCGAGGTGGGTGACGAGCCGGGCCGTCGGCTCCGTGTTCTCGGCGCAGACCTGGTCGAAGAGCGGGGCGATGTCCGCGTGGCCGTCGATCACGCGGTCGAGGAGAACGGCCGGCACGGCATGGCGGCCGAGGTAGGCGAGGAGTCCGCGAGGGTCGGCGGAGGGAGCGACGATCATGCCGTCGACGCGGCGTTCGTGGAGGAGCTGGACCACCTTGCGCTCGTGCTCGGGGTCGTCGTGCGGGTCGGCGATGAGCAGGCTGTAGCCGCGCTCCAGGGCGGCGGCCTCGACTCCCTGGAGGATCTCCGTGAAATAGGGATTGCTGATGGCCGACACAGCGAGCCCGATGGAGCGGGTGCGGGAGGTCACCAGGGAGCGGGCGAGGGTGTTGGGCGTATAGCCCAGTTCCTCGATGGCGTCGAGGACGGCCTGCCGGGTGTGGGGCAACACCGGACGCGTCTCGTTGAGCACATGGGAGACGGTCGCCACGGAGACACCGGCGCTCCGGGCCACGTCGGCCATGGTGGGCATGGGCTCCCCTTCTCCGCTTTCCGCCTGGGGCAAGGCTCCTTGGTTCCCACGCCGGGGTCGCCGTGGGCCTTCGGCCGGGAAGTTACCTCATCCGACACGGCCGCGTAAACGCTTGCGCAAGCGTTTACGTCCTTGGCGGGCGAGACCTCACCCACGTCACCACCCACCCCGAAGCGGGACAGACCAGCCCAGGTATCGTCGCCCTGCACGATCCGGGACGACCGTCCCGTACCGCTGCTCCGTGCCGCCACGGTCCGCACCGCCCGCGGCGACGGTCCCGCGAACCTCTCGGGCCACCGTCCCCAGCACTCCGACCCACCTGGAGCCCCCATGCCCGCCCGCCCCTCCGCCGGCCGCCGCACCCTCCTGCTCGGGGCGGCGGTCGCACCGGTCGCCGGGCTGGGACTGGCCGCCTGTTCGGCACCCGGCGGCGGAGCCTCGGCGGACGCGACGCCGACCGCGCCCGTCGATCTCGGGGCCGAGAGCGAGCTCGCCAAGGGCGGCGCCAAGCTCTACCGGGAGCACAACGTCGTCGTCAGCCGGTCCGCCGACGGGGACCTGAAGGCGTACAGCACGATCTGCAGGCACGCGGGGTGCCCGATCAACAAGCTCCAGGGCACGACGCTGGTCTGCCCCTGCCACGGCAGCGAGTTCGACGCCGTGACCGGCAAGGTGGTGCGGTCGCCCGCCACCGAGCCGTTGCACGAACTGCCGGTCAAGGCCGCGAACGGCCGGATCGTCGCGGGACCGGGCGCCTGATCCGAAGGGCCGGTCCAGAACCGGTTCAGCGCCGGTTCAATCCCAGTCCCAGCCGATCCCCAGGAGGCCCGGCCGCACCCGGGGCTCCACCAGATGGACGGAGCGGTGCAGCCCGCTCAGCGGCAGGGCCTGCCGACCGCTGCGCGGGGCCGCCGCAGAGTGCTGGGTGAACCGGTGGCAGCGCGCCGGCAGGGCCTCGGCGGCGAAATGCACCTGGAGGGTGTACTGGCCGCCGGGAAAGCCGAAATCGCGGACGTACTCGCGTGAGACACCGGCCGTGCCGTCCTCGACGGCGTAGCGGAAGAGGAAGGTGTCGCCGGAGCGCAGGCGGGTGCCGAAGAGGAGTTCGGTGACGAGGAGGCCGGTCTCCGGGTCCGCACGGACGCGTCCCGTGCGGCAGTTCTCCAGGGCGCGCACGGTCATGTGCTCCGGGGCGCAGCCGGGGTCGCCGTGGTGGACGGCCACGAAGCGGTCGATGCCGTCCCGGTGGGCCCGCACGATGTGCTGCGACTCGCGGGCGCACAGCTCGCGGCGGGTGCCGATCCGCACCCGCTCGTGGTGTCCCAGGGTGTGGAGGCCGCCGTCGAGAGACCAGCCGAGCTCGGTCTGCAGCCGGTCCAGGACGTCGGAGGCCTCGATCCGCGAGCGGTAGGAGCGGGCCGCGGGACCGCGCACGGCAGGGCTCTGGTCGGCGTCGGCGAGCAGCCGGATCAGGGACTCGTCCGGGAGCTGGAGGATCTCCTCCAGTGCGCGGACGGCCCGCAGCGACTCCGGGCGCTGGGGGCGGCGGGCGCCCTGCTGCCAGTAGCTCAGGCTGGTGACGCCCACCTTGACCCCGTAGCGCGACAGATGGTGCTGGACGCGCTGGAGCGGCAGCCCACGGGCGGCGATCGCGGCGCGCAGTGCCACGTGGAAGGGGCCGCCGCGCAGGGCCGAGTCCAGTTCCGCGGTGGCGACGTCCGCGTGCTGTATGCCGTGCCGCATGCAGGGGGCCTTTCTCTTGGGGGGTTCACAACGGCTGGTCAGGCCGTTGGCGCGAGTTCGGGGCCACCCCGTCGGCGCCGGGGCGGCCGCACCTGGGTGCGCCGCGTCCGCAGGCCGTCGCTCAAGGCCCCGAGCTCCCCCGCATTGAAGCGTGTTGACCAATCCCCGACAACACCTTGGTCCGGCCGAGGCCGTCCACCTGGCCGAGGCGTGACCCCGTGGACGGCGGGATCGGGCGTGCGGGGCGGTGCCAGGCTCGTCGTGGTGTCGGTGCTCGCCAGTAGGGTGTGAGACATGGCCGACCCCTCCAGCTACCGCCCCAAGCCGGGACAGATCCCGGACTCTCCCGGGGTGTACAGGTTCCGTGACGAGCACCGCCGGGTGATCTACGTCGGAAAGGCGAAGAGCCTGCGCCAGCGCCTGGCGAACTACTTCCAGGACCTGGTGAACCTGCACCCCCGCACCAGGACGATGGTCACCACCGCCGCGTCCGTGGAGTGGACCGTGGTGTCCACGGAGGTCGAGGCGCTCCAGCTGGAGTACTCCTGGATCAAGGAGTACGACCCCCGGTTCAACGTCAAGTACCGCGACGACAAGAGCTACCCGTACCTCGCGGTGACGATGAACGAGGAGTTCCCGCGCGTCCAGGTGATGCGAGGTCACAAGAAGAAGGGCGTCCGCTACTTCGGGCCGTACGGTCACGCGTGGGCGATCCGGGACACCGTGGACCTGCTGCTGCGGGTGTTCCCGGTACGCACCTGCTCCGCCGGGGTGTTCAAGAACGCCACCCGTACCGGCCGTCCCTGTCTGCTCGGCTACATCGGCAAGTGCTCGGCCCCCTGCGTCGACCGGATCTCCCCGGCGGACCATCGCGAACTGGCCGAGGAGTTCTGCGACTTCATGGCGGGCCGCACCGGCACCTACCTCCGCCGTCTGGAGAAGCAGATGATGGATGCCGCCGAGGAGATGGAGTACGAGCGGGCCGCCCGGCTGCGCGACGACATCGAAGCCCTGAAGAAGGCCATGGAGAAGAACGCGGTCGTGCTCGCCGACGCGACCGACGCCGACCTCATCGCCGTCGCCGAGGACGAGCTGGAGGCGGCCGTCCAGATCTTCCATGTGCGCGGCGGACGGGTGCGCGGCCAGCGTGGCTGGGTCACGGACAAGGTGGAGGAGGTCACCACCGCCGCCCTCGTCGAGCACGCCCTCCAGCAGCTCTACGGCGAGGAGACCGGCGACGCGGTTCCCAAGGAGGTGCTGGTCCCGGCCCTGCCCGACCCGGTCGAGCCGGTCCAGGAGTGGCTCACCGGCCGCCGCGGCTCCAACGTCTCGCTGCGCATCCCGCAGCGCGGCGACAAGAAGGCCCTGATGGAGACCGTGGAGCGCAACGCCCAGCAGGCGCTCGCCCTGCACAAGACCAAGCGCGCCTCCGACCTCACCACCCGCTCACGCGCGCTGGAGGAGATCGCCGACGCCCTGGACCTGGACAGCGCCCCGCTGCGCATCGAGTGCTACGACATCTCCCACCTCCAGGGCGACGACGTGGTGGCCTCCATGGTCGTCTTCGAGGACGGACTGCAGCGCAAGAGCGAGTACCGCCGCTTCCAGATCAAGGGCTTCGCCGGCCAGGACGACGTGCGCTCCATGCACGAGGTGATCACCCGCCGCTTCCGCCGCTACCTCGCCGAGAAGGAGAGGACCGGGGAGTGGGCGGAGGACGGCACCGAAAACGGACCCACAGGCGCCGAGACGCTCACGGACGGCATGCTCACAGGCGGCACCCTCACAGCCGACGGGACCGAGCCGACCGACGGCCTGGAAGACGCCGACGTTCTCAAGGACGCCGACGTTCTCAAGGACGCCGACGTTCTCAAGGACGCCGACGGCTTCAAGAACGAGGACGGCCGTCCCAAGAAGTTCGCCTACCCGCCCCAGCTCGTGGTCGTCGACGGCGGCCGACCGCAGGTCGCGGCGGCCAAGCGGGCGCTCGACGAGCTGGGCATCGACGACATCGCCGTCTGCGGCCTCGCCAAGCGCCTCGAAGAGGTCTGGCTGCCCGAGGACGACGACCCCGTGGTCCTGCCCCGCAGCAGCGAGGGGCTGTACCTGCTCCAGCGTGTCCGCGACGAGGCGCACCGCTTCGCCATCTCCTACCAGCGCACCAAGCGCGCCAAGCGCTTCCGCTCCGGCCCCCTGGACGACGTACCGGGCCTCGGCGAGACCCGCAAACAGACACTGATCAAGCATTTCGGCTCGGTGAAGAAGCTGCGGTCCGCCACAATCGAGCAGATTCAGGAAGTGCCCGGGATAGGCCGCAAGACGGCCGAGACCATCGCCGCGGCCCTCGCCCAGGCGGCCCCGGCCGCGCCCGCCGTGAACACGGCAACCGGAGAGATCATGGATGACAGGGAAGACGAGGTGCCCGAGACGACGGCGGACGCCTCGGGGGAGCCCGTACCCGCGGGCGCCCCGGACGATCGACGGGGGCAGGAGACATGACCGAGCACGACGCACAGCACACAGACCAGCGAGATCCGGCGTTCAGCGAAACGCAGGGCGCGGCCAAGGAAACGCACAACGAGGCGCGCCAGGATCACCCGCAGGAAGCGGAAGCGGTCCAGGAAAACGGAGCAGAAGTGAGTACGGACGTCACTCCGGCCGGGGTCCCCGAGGCGGCCATCCCCGAGCTGGTGATCATCTCCGGCATGTCGGGAGCCGGCCGTTCGACGGCGGCCAAGTGTCTGGAGGACCTCGGCTGGTTCGTGGTGGACAACCTCCCGCCGGCCCTCATCCCCACCATGGTCGAGCTGGGCGCCCGTTCGCAGGGCAACGTGGCGCGGATCGCGGTCGTCGTCGACGTGCGCGGCCGGCGCTTCTTCGACAACCTTCGCGAGTCCCTCGCCGACCTGGACAGCCGGGGCGTCACCCGCCGGATCGTCTTCCTGGAGTCCTCCGACGACGCCCTGGTCCGCCGCTTCGAGTCGGTGCGCCGCCCGCACCCGCTCCAGGGCGACGGCCGCATCGTCGACGGCATCGCCGCCGAGCGTGAGCTGCTGCGTGAGCTGCGCGGCGACGCCGACCTGGTCATCGACACCTCCAGCCTCAACGTGCACGAACTGCGGGCGAAGATGGACGCCCAGTTCGCCGGCGAGGAGGAGCCCGAGCTGCGGGCGACCGTGATGTCGTTCGGGTTCAAGTACGGCCTGCCGGTCGACGCCGACCTGGTCGCGGACATGCGGTTCCTGCCCAACCCGCACTGGGTGCCGGAGCTGCGCCCGTACACCGGCCTCAACGAGGAGGTGTCGGCGTATGTCTTCAACCAGCCGGGTGCCAAGGAATTCCTCGACCGGTACGCCGAGCTGCTGCGGCTGATCGCCACCGGTTACCGGCGCGAGGGCAAGCGGTACGTGACCATCGCCATCGGCTGCACGGGCGGCAAGCACCGCTCGGTCGCCGTGTCCGAGAAGCTCGCCGCCCGCCTGGCCGCCGAGGGAGTGGAGACCGTAGTCGTGCACCGGGACATGGGGCGCGAGTGACCGGACGTTCTCCACGGCTGCGCCGGGCGGTGCCCGAGACCCGTGCGAGCCGCCCCGTCGAGGCCCGCGGCGCGCGGCCGCGCCGTCGCGGTGCCCAGCCCAAGGTGGTCGCCCTGGGCGGCGGTATGGGCCTGTCGGCCTCGCTCGCCGCGCTGCGCCGGATCACCGGCGACCTCACCGCCGTCGTCACCGTGGCCGACGACGGCGGCTCCAGCGGGCGTCTGCGCGACGAGCTGGGCGTGCTGCCGCCCGGCGATCTGCGCAAGGCGCTGGCCGCGCTGTGCGGTGACGACGACTGGGGGCAGACCTGGGCCCGGGTCATCCAGCACCGTTTCCAGTCCAAGGGCGACCTGCACGACCACGCGGTCGGCAATCTGCTGATCGTCGCCCTGTGGGAACAGCTCGGAGACCATGTCCAGGCCCTGGACCTGGTCGGCAGGCTGCTCGGTGCGCACGGGCGTGTGCTGCCCATGTCCGCCGTGCCGCTGGAGCTGCAGGCCCTGGTCAAGGGGCACGACCCGGAGCGGCCGGACGAGGTGGACATCGTCCGGGGGCAGGCCACCGTGGCGCTCACGCCCGGCGAGGTGCAGTCCGTGCATCTGGTGCCGCACGACCCGCCGGCCGTGCCGGAGGCCGTCGCGGCCGTGCTGGACGCCGACTGGGTGGTGCTCGGCCCGGGGTCGTGGTTCTCCTCGGTGATCCCGCACCTGCTCGTTCCCGAGCTGTTCGATGCGCTCAACGAGACCAAGGCGCGTAAGGTCCTGTCCCTGAACCTGGCACCCCAGCCGGGAGAAACCGATGGCTTCTCCCCGCAGCGTCATTTGGAGGTTTTGGGGCGACACGCCCCTAAACTCGCCCTGGACGTGGTGCTGGCCGACGAGGCCGCCGTGCCCGACCGCGACTCGCTCACCGAGGCCGCCAAGCGGTTCGGAGCCGCGGTCGAGCTGAGCCCCGTGGCCCGGACCGACGGTTCACCCCGGCACGACCCGGAGCTGTTGGCCGCCGCGTACGACCGTATTTTTCGGATGCATGGAAGGATCGGCCCATGGCGATGACGGCAGCGGTGAAGGACGAGATCTCCCGGCTACCCGTCACCCGGACCTGCTGCCGGAAGGCGGAGGTCTCCGCCATTCTGCGGTTCGCGGGCGGCCTCCATCTGGTGAGCGGGCGCATTGTGATCGAGGCGGAGCTGGACACCGCGATGGCGGCCCGGCGCCTCAAGCGGGACATCCTGGAGATCTTCGGTCACAGCTCCGAGCTGATCGTGATGGCTCCCGGCGGGCTGCGCCGCGGCTCGCGCTACGTCGTGCGGGTGGTCGCGGGCGGTGACCAGCTGGCCCGCCAGACCGGCCTGGTGGACGGCCGGGGGCGCCCGATCCGGGGCCTGCCCCCGCAGGTGGTCTCCGGGGCCACCTGTGACGCGGAGGCGGCCTGGCGCGGTGCGTTCCTCGCGCACGGTTCGCTCACCGAGCCGGGCCGTTCCTCCTCCCTGGAGGTGACCTGCCCCGGTCCGGAGGCCGCGCTCGCCCTGGTCGGCGCCGCCCGCCGGCTGTCCATCGCGGCGAAGGCCCGTGAGGTGCGGGGTGTGGACCGGGTGGTCGTCCGTGACGGTGACGCGATCGGCGCCCTGCTGACCCGCCTCGGCGCGCACGAGTCGGTGCTGGCCTGGGAGGAGCGCCGGATGCGGCGCGAGGTCCGTGCCACCGCGAACCGCCTCGCCAACTTCGACGACGCCAACCTGCGCCGCTCCGCCCGCGCCGCCGTCGCCGCCGGTGCCCGGGTCCAGCGGGCCCTGGAGATCCTCGGCGACGAGGTGCCCGAGCACCTCGCCGCGGCCGGCCGGCTGCGGATGGAGCACAAGCAGGCCTCCCTGGAGGAGCTGGGCGCGCTAGCCGACCCGCCGCTCACCAAGGACGCCGTCGCCGGCCGGATCCGCCGCCTCCTCGCGATGGCCGACAAGCGCGCCTCCGACCTGGGCATCCCGGGCACCGAGGCCAACCTCTCCGAGGAGCTGGCGGACAACCTCGTGGGCTGACGCCACGTCAGTTCGCCGGTGCCGACGGTCCATTGGGCCGTCGGCACCAGTTCTTTTACACGGAGGTGCGGTAGTCATGGCCTGTCCGTGAGTCGCCCTTGACTGGATCATGGAGTGTCATGAGCCTGGCATGAGTTCGCCGCTGTGGCGGACCACGGCAAGGGGGGTACATGAGACACAGAGCGAGATCGATCCTCGCTGTCGGCGCGCTCCTGATCGGCGGAGCGAGCCTTGCACCCATCGCGCAGGCGCAGACCGGGAGTTCGCCGAAACCCGACCCCGGCGAGGTCAAGGTCTACCGCGCCGCCGTCACCAAGAAGCAGATTCCCCTGCTGCTCAAGGCCGGCCAGGACGGCCATGAACTCGGCGACCAGGTCTCCGGATCCGGGAAGACGGAAGTCGAGCTCTACCTCACCGGCGACCAGGCGAAGAAGCTGGAGAAGCAGGGCGTCGGCCTCACCGAGCACACACTCTCGGCCAAGGCCGAGACGCGGGTCCAGGACGCCTCGCAGGGCGTGTTCCGCCCGTACAGCGGCAGCGGCGGGCTCAAGGCGGAGATCCTCGCGACCGCGCAGGCCAACCCCGGTCTGACCAAGGTCGAGTCCATCGGCAGGACGATCGACGGCCAGGACATCCTCGCGCTCAGACTGACCAAGGGCGCGAAGAAGTCGAAGGACGGCTCCAAGCCCTCCGTGCTGTACGTGTCCAACCAGCACGCGCGCGAGTGGATCACACCGGAGATGACCCGCCGGCTGATGCACTACTACCTGGACAACTACTCGACCGACAAGCGCATCAAGAAGATCGTCGACTCGACCGAGCTGTGGTTCGTGCTCTCGGCCAACCCCGACGGCTACGACTACACCTTCCAGAACTCCGACACCCGCCTGTGGCGCAAGAACCTGCGGGACGTGAACGGCGACGGTGTCATCTCCACGGGTGACGGCGTCGACCTCAACCGCAACTTCGGCTACAAGTGGGGCTACGACGACGAGGGATCGTCCCCCAACCCCACCAGCGAGACCTACCGCGGCGCGAGCCCCGAGTCCGAGCCCGAGACCAGGGCGCTGGACGACTTCGAGAAGCGGGTCCGGTTCACCTACGGCATCAACTACCACTCCGCCGCCGAACTCCTGCTCTACGGCGTCGGCTGGCAGGTGGCCACCCCGACCCCGGACGACGTCCTCTACAAGGCGCTCGCGGGCACCCCCGGCAACTCGGCGGTCCCGGGGTACCACCCGCAGGTCTCCTCGGAGCTCTACACCACCAACGGCGAGGCGGACGGCCACGCGTCCAACGTCAACGGCATGGCGATGTTCACGCCCGAGATGTCGACCTGCCAGACGGCGTCGAACATCGATCCGAACGACGCCTGGAACGCCGCCGACTGCCAGTCGGTCTTCAACTTCCCGGACGACGAGAAGCTGATCCAGGACGAGTTCGAGAAGAACATCCCGTTCGCGCTCTCCGTCGCCGAGACCGCCGCCCACCCCGACCGGCCGACCTCGTCCGTGGGCCTGAGCGCGGCCGACTTCACCCCGGCCGCCTTCTCCACGTCGTACTCGCGCGGCGCCGACCAGGAGGTCTCCGTCGTCGTGCGGAAGTCCGTGCGCGACAAGGAGCTCAGGTACCGCGTCAACGGCGGCCGTACGCACAGCACGGCGCTCAAGCCCTGGAAGGGCGGCGAGACCTACGGAGGTCACGACAACCTCTACTTCGACGAGTACCGGGCCAAGGTGAAGGACGGCGCCCCGGGCGACAAGGTCGAGGTGTGGTTCACCGGGAAGGCCGAGGGCGGCAAGAAGGCCGCGAGCTCGCACTTCACCTACACCGTGGCCCAGCGGGCGAAGGCCGACACCCTCGTCGTCGCAGAGGAAGGCGCTGCCGCCACCCAGGCGCAGACCTACGTCGACGCGCTCAAGGCCGCCGGGCACAAGGCGGTCGTCTGGGACGTCGCCACCCAGGGCGCGCCCGACGCGCTCGGTGTGCTGAAGCACTTCAGGACCGTCGTCCACTACTCCGGTACGAACGGTCCCGGCAACGACACCCAGCTCCAGCTGCGCGCCTACCTCAACGAGGGCGGCAGGCTGATCGAGGCGGGCGAGCTGGCCGGCGGAAACGTCGACCTCGGCGACGGCACCCCGTCGAACGACTTCAGCCAGTACTACCTGGGCGCCTACTCCCGTACCTCGACGCCCGGCGCCACCGGCTTCACCGGCTCCGGCGCGCTGGACGGATTCACCGGCGCGCTGAGCGGCACCTCCGCCAACCCGCTCGACAAGGCCGGGACCTACGCCGTCACCTCCGACGAGCTCCCGACCGACAAGTACCCCCAGTTCGCCAGCGCGGGCGCGGGCCAGTTCGCCGGGACCGTCAACCCGTACGGGCCGTACTCCGGGTCGTACATGGCCGCCGCGGTCCACACCGACGACGCCTACAAGCGTCTCACCCGCACCATCGACCTCACCGGTGTCACAGCGGCCGAGCAGCCCACCTTCAGCAGCAAGCTGCTGTGGGACACCGAGCCCGGCTACGACCACGCGGTCGTCGAGGTCCACACGGTCGGCGCCGACGACTGGACGACCCTGCCCGAGAAGGGCGGCGCCAGCAGCAGCGCCGTACCGTCCGACTGCGGGGCCGGCTTCCTGATCGCCGAGCACCCGTGGCTCAAGCACTACCTGACCATCGGGAACAACCAGTGCACGGCCACCGGCACCAGCGGTGCCTGGAACAGCTTCACCGGCAGCTCGACGGGCTGGCAGTCCGTGAACTTCGACCTGAGCGCGTACGCCGGCAAGTCGGTCGAGGTCTCCCTCTCGTACATCACCGACCCGAGCACCGGCGGGCACGGCGTCCTCGTCGACGACGCCTCGCTCGTGGTCGGCGGCAAGGCGACCGAGACCGAGGGCTTCGAGTCCTCCCTCGGTGCGTGGAGCGTCGCCGGACCGCCCGCGGGCAGCCCGGCCGTCCTCAAGGACTGGGAGCGCACCGGGGCGTTGTTCAAGACGTACGGAGCGGTCACCACCGACCGCACCGTGCTGCTCGGCTTCGGCCTGGAACAGGTCACCTCCGCGGCCGATCGTGCCGCTCTGGTGAAGAAGGCGTTGACAGCGCTCGACAGATGATGCGGAGGGCGCTCGAAAGTTGACATGAACGGCACTCGACAAGTGAGCCGACCCGCTCACGAACGAGTGAAAGCGCGGTAAAAACGGGTCGTCATACCGTGACAAAACGGAGTGATTCGATCCCCGATCCGAGGTGGTCCGTACCCCTACTGGCGGGTACGGGCCGCCTCGCCGT
Source organism: Streptomyces sp. NPDC101234 (assembly GCF_044767525.1). Classification (NCBI taxonomy): domain Bacteria; kingdom Bacillati; phylum Actinomycetota; class Actinomycetes; order Kitasatosporales; family Streptomycetaceae; genus Streptomyces; species Streptomyces sp. NPDC101234. The sequence continues at coordinate 407,334 of NZ_JBIWOA010000004.1, forward strand.
GTATGAGGCATCTGGATGTCACCGCGGGAGCCTCCGGGAGGTAGGGTCATGGGTGGTCGGGGACATCCCAAATACAGCTCGCCGGCACCGCATGGCCGGCGTACCAACGAGGAGATCGGTTCGTGACGATCCGCGTAGGCATCAACGGCTTCGGTCGTATCGGTCGCAACTACTTCCGCGCGCTGCTGGAGCAGGGCGCTGACATCGAGATCGTGGCTGTCAACGACCTGGGTGACACCGCGACCACCGCACACCTGCTGAAGTACGACACGATCCTGGGCCGCCTCAAGGCCGAGGTGTCGCACACCGCCGACACGATCACCGTCGACGGCCACACCATCAAGGTGCTGTCCGAGCGCAACCCCGCCGACATCCCGTGGGGCGACCTGGGCGTCGACATCGTCATCGAGTCGACCGGCATCTTCACGAAGAAGGCGGACGCCGAGAAGCACATCGCCGGCGGCGCCAAGAAGGTCCTCATCTCGGCTCCGGCCTCCGGCGAGGACATCACCATCGTGATGGGTGTCAACCAGGACAAGTACGACGCGGCCAACCACCACGTCATCTCCAACGCCTCCTGCACCACCAACTGTGTGGCCCCGATGGCGAAGGTCCTCGACGAGAACTTCGGCATCGTCAAGGGTCTGATGACCACGGTGCACGCGTACACGAACGACCAGCGCATCCTGGACTTCCCGCACAAGGACCTGCGCCGCGCCCGTGCCGCCGCCGAGAACATCATCCCGACCACCACCGGTGCCGCCAAGGCCACCGCGCTGGTCCTCCCGCAGCTCAAGGGCAAGCTGGACGGCATCGCCATGCGCGTCCCGGTCCCGACCGGCTCGGCCACCGACCTGGTCGTGACGCTCCAGCGCGAGGTCACCAAGGACGAGGTCAACGCCGCGTTCAAGAAGGCCGCCGAGGACGGCGACCTCAAGGGCTACCTGGCGTACACCGAGGACGAGATCGTCTCCTCGGACATCGTCGGCGACCCGGCCTCCTGCACCTTCGACTCCTCCCTGACCATGGTCCAGGAGGGCAACACGGTGAAGATCCTCGGCTGGTACGACAACGAGTGGGGCTACTCCAACCGCCTCGTCGACCTCACGGTCTTCGTCGGCAACCAGCTCTGATCTGCGGAGCAGGCACCTCGATGCGGTAGCAGGGCTCGGGCAGCGCACGGTCGCGCTGTCCGAGCCCTGACGCACGTAAGGATCGACCTGGCGTCATACGGTTCTCCACCCGGCGTCATACGGTTCGATCAGCCCTCGTACGATCAAGAGCCCTCCTGGAGGAGTCCCCAACCATGAAGACGATCGACGAACTCCTCGCCGAAGGGGTCGACGGCAAGCGGGTCTTCGTCCGTGCCGACCTCAACGTGCCGATGGCCGACGGTCTCATCACCGACGACGGCCGCATCCGCGCCGTGCTGCCCACCGTCAAGGCCCTCGCCGAGGCGGGCGCCAAGGTGGTCGTCGCCTCGCACCTGGGCCGTCCCAAGGGCGCCCCGGACCCGAAGTTCTCCCTGCTGCAGGCCGCCGAGCGGCTCGGTGAACTGCTCGACGCGCCCGTCGCGTTCGCCCAGGACACCGTCGGCCCCGCCGCCCACGACGCCGTGAACGGCCTCCAGCCCGGCCAGGTCGCGGTCATCGAGAACCTGCGTTTCAACGCCGGTGAGACCGCGAAGGACGACACCGAGCGCGGCGAGTTCGCGGACCAGCTGGCCGCCCTCGCGGACGTCTACGTCGGCGACGGCTTCGGTGCCGTGCACCGCAAGCACGCCTCCGTCTACGACCTCCCGGCCCGGCTGCCGCACTACGCCGGCTACCTCATCGCCACCGAGGTCGGCGTCCTGAAGAAGCTCACCGAGGACGTCCAGCGCCCCTACGTCGTCGCGCTCGGCGGCGCCAAGGTCTCCGACAAGCTCGCCGTCATCGACGAACTGCTCGGCAAGGCCGACCGGATCCTCATCGGCGGCGGCATGGCGTACACCTTCCTGAAGGCCAAGGGCTACGAGATCGGCAGCTCCCTCCTCCAGGAGGACCAGCTCGCCGCGGTCACCGAGTACATCGAGCGCGCCGAGAGGACCGGCGTCGAGCTCGTGCTGCCCGTCGACACCGTCGTCGCCCCCGAGTTCCCGGACCTGTCGGCCAAGACCCCGGCCAACCCCGCCACGGTCGCCGCGGACGCCATGCCGGCCGGCCAGATGGGTCTCGACATCGGCCCCGAGTCCGGCAAGCTGTACGCCGCGAAGCTCGCCGACGCCCGGACCGTCTTCTGGAACGGCCCGATGGGTGTCTTCGAGCACCCCGACTACGCCGAGGGCACCAGGGCGGTCGCCCAGGCTCTCGTCGAGTCCAAGGGCTTCACCGTCGTCGGCGGCGGTGACTCCGCCGCCGCCGTGCGCATCCTCGGCTTCGACGAGAACGCGTTCGGACACATCTCGACCGGAGGCGGCGCCTCCCTCGAATACCTCGAGGGCAAGACGCTCCCCGGCCTCGCCGCACTGGAGGACTGACCCCGTATGACCACTCGCACGCCGATCATGGCGGGCAACTGGAAGATGAACCTCAACCACCTCGAGGCCATCGCGCACGTCCAGAAGCTCGCCTTCGCCCTGGCCGACAAGGACTACGAGGCCGTCGAGGTCGCCGTCCTGCCGCCCTTCACCGACCTGCGCTCCGTGCAGACCCTGGTCGACGGCGACAAGCTCAAGATCAGGTACGGCGCCCAGGACATCTCGGCGCAGGACTCCGGTGCCTACACCGGCGAGATCTCGGGCCCGATGCTGGCCAAGCTGAAGTGCACGTACGTGGTCGTCGGCCACTCCGAGCGCCGCCAGTACCACAACGAGACCGACGCAGTCGTCAACGCCAAGGTCAAGGCCGCCTACAAGCACGGACTGACCCCGATCCTGTGCGTCGGCGAGGAGCTGGAGGTCCGCGAGGCGGGCAGCCATGTCTCCCACACCCTCGCCCAGGTCGAGGGCGGTCTGAAGGACGTCACCGCCGAGCAGGCGGAGAGCGTCGTCATCGCCTACGAGCCCGTGTGGGCCATCGGCACCGGCAAGGTCTGCGGCGCGGCGGACGCCCAGGAGGTCTGCGCCGCCATCCGCGCCAAGCTCGCCGAGCTGTACAGCCAGGAGCTGGCCGACCGGGTCCGCATCCAGTACGGCGGCTCGGTCAAGGCCGGCAATGTCGCCGAGATCATGGCGCAGGCCGACATCGACGGCGCACTGGTCGGCGGTGCCTCGCTGGACGCCGACGAGTTCGTCAAGATCGTGCGCTTCCGCGATCAGTGAGCACACCTGCGAGTAGGCGGTAGCGGCGATCCGTCGTACCCTTGCGGGGCCGAAGCTGTTATTCGGAGCGTGAAGCTTCAAACAGTCTCCGGCCCCGCAGTCCATCCGTATCCGAGGAAGTTGGTCCAGCCGTGGTTTTGGCGTTCTCGATCGCCCTGATCGTCTTCAGCCTGCTGCTGATGCTGCTGGTGCTGATGCACAAGGGCAAGGGCGGCGGCCTTTCCGACATGTTCGGTGGCGGCATGCAGTCCTCCGTCGGTGGCTCCTCGGTCGCCGAGCGGAACCTGGACCGGATCACCGTGGTGATCGGTCTGCTGTGGTTCGCGTGCATCATCGTCCTCGGCATGCTGATGAAGACGAACGGCTGATCCGCGTCTCGCACACACGCACAATCCGTACGTAAGGCCCCATGTTCGGTACGCGCACCTGAGCGCGGCCTATCATGGGGCTTGCGTCTAGGTGCGGGGGCGGTAACTCCCAACACTGGACGCGCGTTGGGCCTTACGTAGACTGAGGCGCTCGCAACGAAGCGACACGCCGACTCGCTTCGCGGCACCATCACGCAGGGAGTTACGACCGTGGCAAGTGGCAACGCGATCCGAGGTAGCCGGGTCGGGGCGGGGCCGATGGGCGAGGCCGAGCGCGGCGAGTCCGCGCCGCGTCTGCGCATCTCCTTCTGGTGCTCCAACGGGCACGAGACGCAGCCGAGCTTCGCCAGCGACGCGCAGGTGCCCGAGACCTGGGACTGCCCGCGCTGTGGCTTCCCGGCCGGTCAGGACCGGGACAACCCGCCGGACCCGCCGCGCACCGAGCCGTACAAGACGCACCTGGCGTATGTACGGGAGCGGCGCAGCGACGCGGACGGCGAGGCGATCCTCGCCGAGGCGCTCGCCAAACTGCGGGGCGAGATCTAGGAGTTGAGACCGGCCGGGGGCCCGAGGGCGCCTGGCCGGAGCTGTCTGAGCGGCCGGGACCGGCCCGTCGGACGGCTGTGGACGGCTGCCCCGTGGTCTCCCGGCGCGGGGACGCGTCACGGACGCCGGCGCCGCCGCGGACCGGGTGGACCAGCGGCGCGCGATGCGGGGCTCGGCCATGCCTCGATCCCGTTGCCGCTCCCGCCGACCGGTGTGGAAGGCCGGCCAGGTCACGCTGATGCAGCAACGCGCACCCGAGTCGATGACCGGCCGGATCGCCTCCGCCTTCGCTGTCTCCGCCACGTCCGGAGCACCGCCCGGCGCCCTCCTCTGCGGCCGGCCGTCACCTCGTTGATACCGGTGCGCAAGCCGGACGTACCTGTTGTTGTGCCGTCGGACGGCGCGACAGCAGGCCGCGCCCCGCGCTGATCAATTAGGTTGGAACCGGCAGCGGGGCAGGCACGCCACAGGACAGGTGCAAGGAAGAAGGCTGAAGTCGGAATGAACGCAGACGGCCGTACCAGGCTCAACCAGACGCCCGAGTGGACCGCGCTCGCCAAGCACCGGGAGGAGCTCGCCGACACCCACCTGCGGGACCTGTTCGCGGCCGACCCGGGACGCGGTACGGGCTACACGCTCCAGGTCGGCGACCTCTACATCGACTACTCGAAGCACCTGGTCAACGACGAGACGGTGCGGCTGCTGCGCGAGCTGGCCGCCGCCACCGACGTCTTCGCCCTGCGGGACGCCATGTTCCGCGGCGAGAAGATCAACGTCACCGAGGACCGCGCGGTGCTGCACACCGCCCTGCGCGCCCCGCGCGACGCGGTGGTCGAGGTCGACGGCGAGAACGTCGTACCTCAGGTGCATGCGGTCCTGGACAAGATGGGCGACTTCGCCGACCGGGTCCGCTCCGGCGCCTGGACCGGCCACACCGGCAAGCGCATCAGGAACGTCGTCAACATCGGCATCGGCGGCTCCGACCTCGGCCCCGCCATGGCCTACGAGGTGCTGCGCAGCTTCACCGACCGCGGCCTGACGGTCCGCTTCGTCTCCAACGTCGACGGCGCCGACCTGCACGAGGCCACCCGTGACCTGGACGCGGCGGAGACGCTGTTCATCATCGCCTCCAAGACGTTCACCACGATCGAGACGATCACCAACGCGACCTCGGCCCGCAACTGGGTGCTCGGTGAGCTGAAGGCCGGTCAGGAAGCCGTCGCCAAGCACTTCGTGGCCCTCTCCACGAACGCCGAGAAGGTGTCGGACTTCGGTATCGACACGGCCAACATGTTCGAGTTCTGGGACTGGGTCGGCGGCCGCTACTCCTACGACTCCGCGATCGGCCTCTCCCTGATGATCGCCATCGGACCGGACCGCTTCCGCGAGATGCTCGACGGCTTCCACCTGGTCGACGAGCACTTCCGCACCGCCCCCGCCGAGTCCAACGTCCCGCTCCTGCTGGGCCTGTTGGGCATCTGGTACGACAACTTCCACGACGCCCAGTCGCACGCGGTACTGCCGTACAGCCACTACCTCTCCAAGTTCACCGCCTACCTGCAGCAGCTGGACATGGAGTCCAACGGCAAGCACGTGGCGCGGGACGGCAAGGAGGTCGACTGGACCACCGGCCCGATCGTCTGGGGCACGCCCGGCACCAACGGCCAGCACGCCTACTACCAGTTGATCCACCAGGGCACCAAGCTGATCCCGGCGGACTTCATCGGCTTCGCCGAGCCGGTCGCCGAGCTCAGTGGTGAACTCAAGGCGCAGCACGACCTGTTGATGGCCAACTTCTTCGCCCAGACCCAGGCGCTGGCCTTCGGCAAGACCGCCGACGAGGTCCGCGCCGAGGGCGTCGCCGAGGAACTGGTCCCGCACAAGACCTTCCAGGGCAACCGTCCTACGACGACGATCCTCGCGCGCGAGCTGACCCCGTCGGTCCTCGGCCAGCTCGTCGCCCTCTACGAGCACAAGGTCTTCACCCAGGGCGCCGTCTGGAACATCGACTCCTTCGACCAGTGGGGCGTGGAGCTCGGCAAGGTCCTCGCCAAGCGCGTGGAACCGGCCCTGACGGAGGGCGCGGAGGTCGAGGGTCTCGACGCGTCCAGCAGGGCCCTGGTCGCCAAGTACCGGGAGCTGCGCGGGCGCTGAGCCCGACGCTCATGAAAAAACCCGTACGGCCGCCAACGGCCGTACGGGTTCTTTCAGTGCTTCGTCAGGGCGAAGCCGGCGGATACAGCGAGCGCGGCAGCTGGGCCGCGGCCGCCGAGTCCAGCAGCCACAGGGTCCGCTGGCGGCCCTGGGCCCCTGCCGCCGGGGCCTGGATCTCGCCCGCGCCCGAGAGGGCGATGGCGACGGCCTCGGCCTTGTCCGCACCGGCCGCCAGCAGCCAGACCTCACGGGCCGAGCGGATGGCGGGGAGGGTGAGGGAGACCCGGGTCGGCGGTGGCTTGGGGGCGCCGTGGACGCCGACCACCGTGCGCTCCGTCTCCCGGACCGCGGGCAGCTCGGGGAAGAGCGAGGCCACGTGGGTGTCCGGGCCGACGCCCAGCATCAGGACGTCGAAGGTGGGCACCGCGCCGTGGTTCTCGGGGCCGGCCGCGCGGGCCAGCTCCGCCGCGTAGGCCTCGGCCGCCGCGTCCACGTCCGTGTCCCAGGGACCGTCGGACGCGGGCATGGCGTGCACGCGCTTCGGATCCACCGGGACCTGGTCCAGCAGGGCCTCGCGGGCCTGGGTGACATTGCGCTCCGGGTCGCCCTCGGGCAGGAAGCGTTCGTCGCCCCACCACAGGTCGAGACGGCCCCAGTCGATGGCGTCCCTGGCCGGCGCCGCCGCCAGGGCCGCCAGCAGGCCGTTGCCGTTGCGGCCGCCGGTGAGGACCACGGACGCCTCCCCCCGGGAGGCCTGGGCGTCCACGATCTTCGTGATCAGACGGGCCGCGGCGGCCTGCGCCATCAGCTCCTTGTCGCGGTGCACGACCAGCTGGGGAGTGCTCATGTCGCCTTCGCCCTCTTCTTCAGCGGTGGCGGTTCCTGCGGCGCCGATTCTGTCGCGGGAGCCTCGGCAGCGGCTTCGAGAGCTGTTCCGGCGACGGCCTGTGCTCCTTTGGGCGACGGGTCCGTCGTAGCCGTGACCGCAGCAGGAGCCGTGACCGCAGCAGGAGCCGCGGCCGGAGCCGTGTCCACGGCCGCCGCAGCCGACGCGTTCAGCCGCTCCACGCCGAACCGCAGCGCCGACGCGTACGTGTCGTCCGGGTCGAGCCGGCGCAGTTCCTCCGCGATCAGCTCGGCCGTCTCCCGCCGCTTCAGCGCCACCGCGCGGTCCGGCTGACCGTCGATGGACAGGGTGGCGAGGGAGCCGTCCGCGCGGTCCAGCGCGATCGCGCCCTCGCTGGTGTGCATACGGACCGCCGTCAGACCGGGGCCGGACGACAGCGACCGCTTGACAGGGACGTCCAGGCGGTCCGCCAGCCACATCGCCAGCAGCTCGCAGCTCGGGTTGAACTCCTCGCCCTCCACCTCGACGGCCTCGACCTCGCAGACCACCTGGTCCAGGGCCGCCGCCAGCATCGAGCGCCAGGGCGTGATCCGGGTCCAGGACAGGTCCGTGTCGCCGGGGGTGTAGCTGTCCGCGCGGGCGGACAGCTCCCGTACCGGCTGCTCGGAGGCGTAGGTGTCGGTGACCCGGCGCTGGGCGAGGGCGCCCAGCGGGTCCTTCGCCGGGTCGAGCGGGGCGTTCACCGGCCACCAGACGACGACCGGCGCGTCCGGCAGCAGCAGCGGCAGCACGACCGAGTCGGCGTGGTCGGCGACCTCGCCGTACAGGCGGAGGATGACCGTCTCGCCGGAGCCCGCGTCCACGCCCACCCGTACCTCGGCGTCCAGGCGGGACGACGTACGGTCGCGGGGGGAGCGGGAGACGCGCTTGATGACGACCAGCGTGCGCGAGGGGTGCTCGTGCGAGGCGTCGCCGGCGGCCTTCAGGGCATCGTAGGCGTTCTCCTCGTCGGTGACGACGACGAGGGTCAGCACCATGCCCACGGCGGGTGTGCCGATGGCCCGGCGGCCCTGCACCAGCGCCTTGTTGACCTTGCCGGCCGTGGTGTCCGTGAGGTCTATCTTCATGGCCGGCGCCAGCTCCGTCCTTCTCGTGCGAGCATCTCGTCGGCCTCGGCGGGGCCCCAGGTGCCCGACTTGTACTGGGCGGGCCTGCCGTGCTGGTCCCAGTGCTCCTCGATCGGGTCGAGGATCTTCCAGGACAGCTCGACCTCCTCCGTACGCGGGAAGAGGTTGGAGTCACCGAGCAGCACGTCCAGGATCAGCCGCTCGTAGGCCTCCGGGGAGGACTCGGTGAAGGACTCGCCGTAGGCGAAGTCCATCGACACGTCCCGGATCTCCATCGAGGTGCCCGGCACCTTGGAGCCGAAGCGGACGGTGATGCCCTCGTCGGGCTGGACGCGGATGACGACCGCGTTCTGCCCGAGTTCCTCGGTGGCGGTGTGGTCGAAGGGGGAGTGCGGAGCCCGCTGGAAGACCACCGCGATCTCGGTGACGCGCCGGCCGAGCCGCTTGCCGGTGCGCAGGTAGAAGGGGACGCCTGCCCAGCGGCGGTTGTCGATCCCGACCTTGATCGCCGCGTAGGTGTCGGTCTTCGACTTCGGGTCGATGCCGTCCTCTTCGAGGTAGCCGATGACCTTCTCGCCGCCCTGCCAGCCGGCCGCGTACTGCCCGCGCACGGTGTCGCGGCCCAGGTCCTTGGGCAGCCGGACCGCGCCGAGCACCTTGGTCTTCTCGGCGGCCAGCGCGTCCGCGTCGAAGGAGGCCGGCTCCTCCATGGCCGTGAGGGCCATGAGCTGGAGGAGGTGGTTCTGGATGACGTCACGGGCGGCGCCGATGCCGTCGTAGTAGCCGGCGCGGCCGCCGATGCCGATGTCCTCGGCCATGGTGATCTGGACGTGGTCCACGAAGGACCGGTTCCAGATCGGCTCGAACATCTGGTTGGCGAAGCGCAGCGCCAGGATGTTCTGGACGGTCTCCTTGCCGAGGTAGTGGTCGATCCGGAACACCTGGTCCGGCTCGAACACCTCGTGCACGACCTTGTTGAGCTCCTCGGCCGACTTCAGGTCGTGGCCGAAGGGCTTCTCGATGACCGCGCGCCGCCAGGAACCGCCGGTCTGGTCGGCCAGTCCGTGCTTCTTCAGCTGCTGGATGACGACCGGGAAGGAGCGCGGCGGGACGGACAGGTAGAAGGCGAAGTTGCCGCCGGTGCCCTGCGCCTTGTCGAGCTCCTCGATGGTGGAGCGCAGCCGCTCGAACGCGTCGTCGTCGTCGAAGGTGCCCTGGACGAAGCGCATCCCCTGGATGAGCTGCTGCCAGACCTCCTCGCGGAACGGGGTGCGGGCGTGTTCCTTGACGGCGTCGTGGACCTCGGCGGCGAAGTCCTCGTTGGCCCACTCGCGGCGGGCGAAGCCGACCAGGGAGAAGCCCGGCGGCAGCAGACCCCGGTTGGCGAGGTCGTACACGGCGGGCATGAGCTTCTTGCGGGAGAGGTCGCCCGTGACGCCGAAGATGACCAGGCCCGACGGCCCCGCGATACGCGGGAGCCGTCGGTCGGCGGGGTCACGCAGCGGGTTGCTGCTTGACAGGGTTCAGCCCTCCGAGGGGGACAGGCGCTCCAGCTCCGCCTGGGTCGACTTGAGCAGGTCGTTCCAGGACGCCTCGAACTTCTCGACGCCCTCGTCCTCCAGCACCTGGACCACGTCGTCGTACGAGATCCCGAGCTTCTCGACGGCGTCGAGGTCGGCGCGGGCCTGCGCGTACGTGCCGGTGATCGTGTCGCCGGTGATGCCGCCGTGGTCCTCGACCGCGACGAGGGTGGCCTCCGGCATGGTGTTCACGGTGTTCGGCGCGACCAGGTCGTCGACGTACAGGGTGTCCTTGTACGCCGGGTCCTTGACGCCGGTGGAGGCCCACAGCGCACGCTGCTTGTTGGCGCCCGCGCTCTCCAGGGCGGTCCAGCGGGCCGTGGAGAAGACCTCCTCGTACGCCTGGTAGGCGAGGCGCGCGTTGGCGACGGCGGCCTTGCCGCGCAGCGCCTTGGCCTCGTCGGTGCCCAGCTCGTTCAGGCGCTTGTCGATCTCGGTGTCGACACGGGACACGAAGAACGACGCCACCGAACGGATGAGCGACAGGTCGAGGCCGCGCTCCCTGGCCTTCTCCAGGCCGGCCAGGTAGGCGTCCATGACCTCGCGGTAGCGCTCCAGCGAGAAGATCAGCGTGACGTTGACGCTGATGCCGAGGCCGATGACCTCGGTGATCGCCGGGAGGCCGGCCTTGGTGGCCGGGATCTTGATGAGGGTGTTGGGGCGGTCCACCAGCCAGGCCAGCTGCTTGGCCTCGGCGACCGTCGCCTTGGTGTTGTGGGCGAGGCGCGGGTCGACCTCGATCGACACACGGCCGTCCTGGCCGCCGGTCGCGTCGAACACCGGGCGCAGGATGTCGGCGGCGTCGCGGACGTCCGCCGTGGTGATCATGCGGATGGCCTCTTCGACGGTGACCTTGCGGGCGGCGAGGTCCGTGACCTGCTGCTGGTAGCCGTCGCCCGAAGAGATCGCCTTCTGGAAGATCGTCGGGTTGGTGGTGACGCCCACGACGTGCTGCTGGTCGATCAGCTCGGCGAGGTTGCCGGACGTGATCCGCTTGCGCGACAGGTCGTCCAGCCAGATCGCGACGCCTTCCTCGGAGAGGCGCTTGAGTGCGTCTGTCATGGAATTACATCTCCTACGTGTCGTATATGAGCGTCAGCGCTGGGCGGCGGCGATGGATTCCCGGGCCTTGCCGGCCACGTTCTCGGCAGTGAAGCCGAACTCCTGGAAGAGCACCTTGCCGTCGGCGGAAGCACCGAAGTGTTCCAGGGAAACGATGCGGCCGGCGTCGCCCACGTACTTGTGCCACGTGAGACCGATACCCGCCTCGACCGAGACACGAGCCTTGACGGACGGCGGCAGAACGCTGTCCCGGTACCCCTGGTCCTGCTCCTCGAACCACTCCACGCACGGCATGGACACGACGCGGGTGGGCACACCGTCGGCCTCCAGCTGCTCGCGCGCCTCGACGGCGACGTGCACCTCGGAGCCGGTGGCGATGAGGATGACCTCGGGGGCGCCGTTCGACGCCTCGAAGAGGACGTAACCACCCTTGACCGCGTCCTCGTTGGACTCGTACACCGGCACGCCCTGGCGGGTCAGCGCCAGACCGTGCGGGGCGCCCTTGCCGAACACCTTGGTGTAGCGCTTGAGGATCTCGCGCCAGGCGATCGCGGTCTCGTTGGCGTCGGCGGGGCGCACGACGTTGAGACCGGGGATGGCGCGCAGCGAGGCGAGGTGCTCGACCGGCTGGTGCGTCGGGCCGTCCTCGCCGAGGCCGATGGAGTCGTGGGTCCACACGTACGTCACCGGCAGGTGCATCAGCGCCGAGAGACGGACGGCGTTGCGCATGTAGTCGGAGAAGACGAGGAACGTACCGCCGTAGACACGGGTGTGGCCGTGCAGGGTGATGCCGTTCATCTCCGCGGCCATGGAGTGCTCGCGGATACCGAAGTGGATGGTGCGGCCGTAGGGGTTCGCGCCCGGCAGCGGGTTGTCCGCCGGCAGGAACGAGCTGTCCTTGTCGATGGTCGTGTTGTTCGACCCGGCGAGGTCGGCGGAACCGCCCCACAGCTCCGGGACGACCGCGCCGAGCGCCTGCAGCACCTTGCCGGAGGCGGCACGGGTCGCGACGCCCTTGCCGGGCTCGAAGACCGGGATCTTCTCCTCCCAGCCCTTGGGCAGCTCGCCCGCGGAGATGCGGTCGAACTCGGCGGCCCGCTCGGCGTTGTTGTCACGCCACAGCTGGAAGGACTTCTCCCACTCGGCCTTCGCCGCCCCGCCGCGCTCCCCGGCCTGCCGGGTGTGGGCGATGACCTCCTCGGCGACGTCGAAGCTCTTCTCCGGGTCGAAGCCCAGGACGCGCTTGGTGGCCGCGACCTCGTCCGCACCGAGCGCCGAGCCGTGGGCGGCCTCGGTGTTCTGCGCGTTCGGAGCGGGCCAGGCGATGATCGAGCGCATCGCGATGAAGGACGGCTTGTCCGTCACCTTCTTCGCGGCCTCGATCGCGTTGTAGATGGCGTGCGGGTCCAGGTCGCCGTCCGGCTTCGGGGCGATCCGCTGCACATGCCAGCCGTACGCCTCGAACCGCTTGACGGTGTCCTCGGAGACGGCCGTCTCGGTGTCGCCCTCGATCGAGATGTGGTTGTCGTCCCACAGCAGGACCAGGTTGCCGAGCTTCTGGTGGCCGGCCATCGAGGACGCCTCGGCGGAGATGCCCTCCTGGAGGCAGCCGTCACCGGCGATGCAGTAGACGAAGTGGTCGAAGGGCGACTCGCCCTGCGGGGCCTCCGGGTCGAACAGACCGCGCTCGTAGCGGGAGGCCATGGCCATGCCGACGGCGTTGGCGACACCCTGGCCGAGCGGGCCGGTGGTGGTCTCGACGCCCTTGGTGTGACCGTACTCCGGGTGCCCGGGGGTCTTCGAGCCCCAGGTGCGGAAGGCTTCGAGGTCGGCCAGCTCCAGGCCGAAGCCGGCCAGGTACAGCTGCGTGTAGAGGGTCAGCGACGAGTGACCGGCGGACAGCACGAAGCGGTCACGGCCCACCCATTCGGGGTCGGACGGGTCGTGCCGCATCACCTTCTGGAAGAGGGTGTACGCGGCCGGCGCCAGGCTCATCGCCGTACCCGGATGGCCGTTGCCGACCTTCTGTACGGCGTCGGCGGCCAGGACGCGGGCGGTGTCTACGGCCCGCTGGTCCAACTCGGTCCAGTCGAGGTCTGTGGTGGTCGGCTTGGTGCTCACCCTGAGTCAGGGCTCCTCTCCACATGTTCGGTTACCGGTCCACGGGCACACGCCCACACCGGCTGCCGGTGTACCGGGTGCCCACCGGCCGTTGTCGAGCCTACCCCCGTAAGGACGTGCATTTTTTCGAGTGTTTCCAGACTGCCGGGCCTCGGGGGGATCCGCCTCCCGACTGGCCGGGAAGGCATTCGGCACATGAATACGGAGCCGCTCATCTGACTGCTCAATCGAGCCTCCCCACCCCTCTCCCGAGACGCCCGCCAACACGACCCCACCCCCGCGAAGATCGGGGTATGGGCAACGTCTAAAGTGGCGTGGTACGCGCGAGCCTTTACCGTGAGTTCACACGGCGGGGCTCGCTGAAATGTCTCTGTCAGGGGTGTGCGTGACGGCCGTCGAATCCCGTCCAGCGGGGGTACTCGGTGCGAGCGAGAGCCCGAGTCACCGGCCGTTCGGGGCCCGTGTCAAAGCTTTCGTGGCGCTGACCAAGCCACGGATCATCGAGCTTCTGCTCATCACCACCGTTCCGGTGATGTTCCTGGCTCAGCAGGGCGTGCCCGACCTGACGCTGGTGCTGCTCACCTGCGTCGGCGGTTATCTCTCCGCTGGCGGCGCCAACGCGCTGAACATGTACATCGACCGGGACATCGACGCGCTGATGGACCGCACCTCGCAGCGTCCGCTGGTGACCGGCATGGTCAGCCCGCGCGAGTGCCTCGCCTTCGGCATCACCCTGGCGGTCGGCTCCACGCTGCTGTTCGGCCTCACCGTCAACTGGCTGAGCGCCTGGCTGTCACTCGGAGCGCTCCTCTTCTACGTCGTCGTCTACACGATGATCCTCAAGCGGCGTACCGCGCAGAACATCGTGTGGGGCGGCATCGCGGGCTGCATGCCGGTGCTGATCGGCTGGTCGGCCGTGACGGACTCGCTCTCCGCGGCCCCGGTCATCCTCTTCCTGGTGATCTTCTTCTGGACGCCGCCGCACTACTGGCCGCTCTCCATGAAGGTGAAGGCCGACTACGCGCGCGTGGGCGTGCCGATGCTGCCGGTCGTCGCCTCCAACAAGGTGGTCGCCAAGCAGATCGTCATCTACAGCTGGGTGATGGTCGCCGTTTCCCTCCTCCTCACCCCCCTCGGCTACACCGGCTGGTTCTACACGCTGGTCGCCCTCGCGGCGGGCGGCTGGTGGCTGTGGGAGGCGCACGCCCTGCAGAACCGGGCGAAGGCCGAGGCGACGGGCGGGAAGCTCAAGGAGATGCGCCTGTTCCACTGGTCCATCACCTATGTCTCGCTGCTCTTCGTGGCGGTCGCGGTCGACCCGTTCCTGCGCTGAGGCACGACGGGCCCATGTCACAGGGCCCTCCCCTCGCCAGCCGATCTACTCGTGAGTAGCATCCTGCTCATGGCAGACACGCAGCAGGTTGACCAGAAGGCCGAGCGCAAGGTGGCGCGCCTCGCCAAGCAGATCGACACCTTCGCCAAGGCCCACGGCGGCGCCGAGGGCCAGGTGGCCTACATCGGCGAACGCGGCGCCCGCATCGTCCTCGTCGGCGCGGACGGCGGCTGGGGCGACCTGGTGGCCCCGACCTACGAGATCGCCGAGCAGGCCGTGGCCAAGTCCGGCATCACGGCCCACGAGTCCTTCGACGGCGAGTTCGCGGCGAAGGTCCAGACAGGGCCGTACGAGTGGAAGCGGATGGCCGGCATTCAAGTAGGCGGCTGAACAACGCGACCCAAAGGGGCGCGGGGCTGTATCGATGTGCGGCTCCGCCGCGTGGGCGCGACAAGCCCCCACCGGCCCGCGGCCGAAGAACGACCGCACACCGCGACCTCAATCCCGGTTCCCCCGTTAAGACGGTCAAGTAGCCGTCCACACGGGAGCCAGGATGATCGAAACGCCGTCCTTGGTGGACCAGTACTGCCACGGAGTCCTCCGTACGGAGCTCGGCCTCGGCACCTTCGAGGCCCAGCTCGCCCGTACCGAAGGCCCCCCAGCCGCCGGCACCACCCTCTTCGACACCCAGACCGGTTTCGCCGTACGGCGCTGGTGCCCCCCGCTCCTCGGCCTCGAACCGCACTCCCCGCCCGCCCGCTACCTGGCCCGGCGCCGCGAGCTGGGCGTCCTGGAAGCGGGCCGCCGGCTCCTGCGCGGCAGCGGCATCACCACCTACCTCGTCGACACCGGCCTGCCCGGCGACCTCACCGGCCCCGCCGAGATCGCCTCGACCGGCGACGCGGAGGCCCGCGAGATCGTGCGCCTGGAACTGCTCGCGGAGCAGGTCGCCGACACCTCCGGGACCGTCGAGTCCTTCCTCGCCAACCTCGCCGAGTCGGTGCACGGCGCGGCGGCCAACGCGGTCGCCTTCACCTCCGTCGCCGGCCTGCGGCACGGCCTCGCCCTGGCTCCCGAACCACCGGGTCCCGGTGAGGTGAGAGGCGCCGCGGGCCGCTGGCTGGCCGCGCGCCGTGTCGGCGGCGAGCTGACCGACCCGGTGCTGCTGCGCCACCTGCTCTGGATCGCCGTGGCCTCGGGCCTCCCCCTCCAACTGCACGCGGGCCTCGGCGAGCCCGGCGCCCGGATCGACCGTACCGACCCGGTCCTGCTCACCGACTTCGTCCGGGCCACCGCGGGCCTCGGCACCGACCTGGTGCTCCTCCACGGCTACCCGTACCACCGTCACGCCGCCCATCTCGCCGGCGTCTTCCCGCACGTCTACGCCGACTCGGGCGCGGCCCTGGTCCGCACCGGCGCCCGCGCGGCGACGATCCTCGCCGAGATCCTGGAACTGGCCCCCTTCGGCAAGGTCCTCTTCTCCAGCGGTGCCCACGGCCTGCCCGAACTGCATGTCGTCGGCGCCCGTCTCTTCCGGGAGTCCCTCGGCAGGGTCCTCGGTACCTGGGTCGCCGAGGGCGCGTGGTCGCTCGGCGACGCGCAACGTGTGGCCAGGCTGATCGCGGCGGGCAACGCGAAGCGGGTGTACGGGCTGGAGTGAGAAACGGGTGTACGGACCGGAGCGGGCTGCACAGACTGAGCGGCATGCAGACCGAGACGTTACTGACCCGCTTCCGTCACGAACTGACAGCCCTGGACCCCGTCGCCGTCTGGGCGCACGGCTCGCTCGCCGCGGACGACTACCAGGAGGGCCGCAGCGACCTGGACCTGATCGCGGTGCTGCCGGGCCGGATCACCCCGGCCGTCGTGTGGAAGGTCGCAACGGCCCACGCCCGTCTGCGCGCGCTGCCGCTCGCCGCCGGGCTGCACTGCACCTATCTGACCCCTTCGACCGCGGCCGATCCGGACCGGCGCCATCTGACCTGGGCGCACGCAGAGCTGTTCAGACGGACGGTCAGCCCGGTGACCCGGCGTGAGCTGCACGCCTTCGGACGGGTGCTGGACGGGCGGCCGCCCGCCGGGCTGCTGCCCCCGGTGTCGGACCGGGTGCTCGGCGACTTCGTCGTACGCGACCAGCGGGACTTCTGGCGGCCCGCCGTCGACAACGCCCCGCTGTGGACCCGGGACATCTGGGTCGACCTGGGCCTGATCACCTTCGCCCGCGCCACCGTCACCGCACGCGAGGGCCGCCTGATCTCCAAACGCGAGGCCCTGGACCTGCTGCCCGGCCTGGGCGCTCCCGTCGAGGTCGTCGAGGACATCCGCAGCCGCCGTTACGACGATCCCGCGCCGCCCACCGGGGAGTGGACGGCGCGCAGGGCCCGCCTGACCCGGGACTACCTGGGCCCGGCGATCGACGCGCTCACGGCGTTGTACGACTGAGCGGGCAGGTCGGCCGTGGTGTCTACGCCGGCACGTTCCCGCAGGGACAGCAGGACGCGCAGCACGCCGATCCACACCAGGCAGGAGCCGAACATGTGCAGGCCGACCAGGATCGTGGGCAGGTGCGTGAAGTACTGGATGTAACCGATCACGCCCTGGCCGAGCAGGATCAGGAACAGGTCGCGGACCCGGTCGCGCGGTCCCTGGGGCGCGTCGATGCCCTTGAGGAAGAACCACAGCGCGAACGTCAGCGACACCACGATCCAGGCGAACACCGCGTGCAGCTCGGCGACGCCCGACCAGCTGACCTTGATGCGCTCGACGTCGCCGGAGTCACCCGGGTGCGGCCCGGCGCCGGTCACCACCGTGCCCGCCGCGATGAGCAGCAGCGTGACGGCGACCAGGGCCCACACCAGCTGCTGCACGGCCTTGCCGACCAGCAGGCGCGGCTCCCCGTCGCCCTCGCCGGTGCGCTGCCACATCACGGCGGCGACGGTGATGAGCGCCGTCGCCAGCAGGAAGTGGGCGGCGACGGTGTACGGGTTGAGGCCGACGAGGACCACGATGCCGCCGAGGATCGCGTTGCTCATCACCAGCCAGAACTGCGCCCAGCCCAGTCGGGTCAGGCTGCGCCGGTACGGCTTCTCGGACCGGGCGGCGATGATCGCCCAGCCGACCGCGGCGCACAGCACGTACGTCAGCATGCGGTTCGTGAACTCGATGGCGCTGTGGTAGCTCAGCGCGTCGGTCGGGGTCAGCGAGCCGGCGGTGCACTCGGGCCAGGTCGGGCAGCCGAGGCCCGAGCCGGTGAGCCGCACCGCGCCGCCGGTGACCACGATGACCACCGACATCACGAGTGCGGCGAGAGCCGCCCGCCGGACCGTCCGGGGATCCGGGGTCCAGCGGTCGGCGATGAAGGCGAGCGGGTTGCGCACGGCCGCTACGGCATCGGCGGGGGTCAGCTTTGGCACGCACACCATCGTAGGGGGCCGCTTGTGCATGCGTTCACGAGGGTCGCCCCGGCGCGTTCACGAGGGTCACTCCCAGCGGAAGAAACGTCCCGCGGCGGCCAGGCCCAGCACCGCCCACACGGCGAGAATCCCCAGGTCGCCCCAGGGCGTTCCGGCTCCGTGCTGGAGTACGTCCCGCAGTCCGCCCGAGAGGGCCGAGATGGGCAGCAGGCCGAGTACCTGCTGGGCGCCGCCGAACTTGGACAGCGGGACGATGACCCCGCCGCCCACGAGCAGCAGCAGGAAGACCAGGTTCGCGGCCGCCAGGGTCGCCTCCGCCTTGAGGGTGCCCGCCATCAGGAGGCCCAGGCCGGAGAAGGCGGCCGTGCCGAGCACCAGGAGGAGCAGGACCGCGAGGGGGTTGCCGTGCGGGGACCAGCCGAGGGCGAAGGCGATCACCGTCAGCAGGATCACCTGGAGGATCTCGGTGACCAGGACGGCGGCCGTCTTCGCGGTCATCAGGCCCCAGCGGGGGAGCGGGGAGGAGGCCAGGCGCTTCAGGACGCCGTACCGGCGCTCGAAGCCCGTCGCGATGGCCTGGCCGGTGAACGCCGTGGACATCACGGCGAGCGCGAGGATGCCGGGGGCGAGGAAGTCGACCGACTTGCCGGCGCCGGTGTCCACGATGTCCACCGAGCTGAACAGGGCGAGAAGGAGGGTCGGGATGACGACCGTCAGCAGGAGCTGCTCGCCGTTGCGGAGCAGCATCCTCGTCTCCAGGGCCGCCTGCGCCGCGATCATGCGGGGGAGCGGGGCGGCACCCGGCCGGGGGGCGTAGGTGCCGGTACCGGTCCCGGTGTCGGTCGCGGTGGTCATGAGCGCAGCTCCTTGCCGGTCAGCTCCAGGAAGACGTCTTCCAGGGTGTGCCGCTCGACCGAGATGCGGTCGGGCATCACCCCGTGCTGGGCGCACCACGAGGTCACCGTCGCCAGCAGCTGCGGGTTGACCTTGCCCATCACCCGGTAGGAACCCGGGGTCAGCTCGGCGGCCGAGGAGTCGGCCGGCAGCGCCTTGAGCAGGGAGCCCACGTCGAGGCCCGGGCGGCCGGTGAACCGCAGCGTGTTCTCGGCGCCGCCCTTGCACAGCTCCTCGGGGGAGCCCTGGGCGATCACCCGGCCGGCGTCGATGATGGCGACGTCGTCGGCGAGCTGCTCGGCCTCCTCCATGTAGTGGGTGGTGAGGATGACCGAGACGCCGTCGGTGCGCAGATCCCTCACCAGGTCCCAGGTGGCCCGGCGGGCCTGCGGGTCCAGGCCCGCGGTGGGCTCGTCGAGGAAGACCAGTTCCGGGCGGCCGACCACGGCCATGGCGAGCGCGAGGCGCTGCTGCTGGCCGCCGGAGAGCCGGCGGTACGACGTACGGCCGCAGCTGCCCAGGCCCAGCCGCTCGATCAGCGCGTCCACGTCCAGCGGGTGCGCGTGCAGCTTCGCCACGTGCCGCAGCATCTCGTCGGCGCGGGCGCCCGAGTAGACGCCGCCGGACTGGAGCATCACACCCACCTTGGGGCGCAGCTCGGCGGACTGCCGTACGGGATCGAGACCCAGGACGCGCACCGAACCGGAGTCCGGTCTGCGGTAGCCCTCGCAGGTCTCGATCGTCGTCGTCTTGCCTGCACCGTTGGGGCCGAGTACTGCGGTCACACCCGGCCGGGCCACCAGGTCGAGGCCGTCCACGGCGGTCTTCGTGCCGTACCGCTTCACCAGGTCCCGCACCTGGACCACGGGCTCACTTCGCATGGAGACAGAGTCTAAGTACGGCTCCCGTCACCCGGACGGCCGGGTGCTCATATCTCCTCCTCACGGGGTCGATGTACGGCCAGCCATCGCTCGGCGTAGGCCACCGCGCCGGCGACCGGGAACAGCCGGGTCTCGGCCGCGCCGACCCTCCCGCGTACGACGACGGGCCGGTCGCGTTCGAAGTCGTAGCCCAGTTCGTCGAACCGGTCGGAGGTGATCGATATCTCGGTCACCGTCTCCCAGCCCCCGCCGGGGGCGGGCCGGCCGACCTGGACGCGCGGCGAGGGTATGCGGTATTCGGCCAGGTGGAAGCAGGTGCAGGTGGCATAGCCGGTGCCGAGCATGAGCACGCGCGCGTGCAGCTTCTCCAGGCGGGCCAGCGGGCTCCGCTCGCCGAGCCGGCAGTCGGGGGCGTGCCCGTCGGTGATCTCGGCGGCCCGGGCGCCGACCGCCGCGAACGAGGTCTGCGGGTGCGCGCTGCGCCGGGCGCCCGGCCAGTTCCGTACGGTCTCCGGGATCACCCCGACTCCGCGCGAGGGGGTGATCAGGGGGTCGTACGGCGGCATGGTCGCCCGGATCTGTGCCCACCACTCCTGCGGTACCGGCGGGTTCTGCCACACCGCCGGGTCCGAGAGGTCGCCGGTCTGGGTGGGGACCACCAGGGTGCCGTCCGGGCCGAGGGCGTCGAGCAGGCCCTGGACGACCGCCGCGGCGCCGCCGTTGACCCAGCCGAGGGAGCTGAGGGACGTGTGTGCCAGGAGCGTCTCGCCGGGCTTGACACCGAGGTCGCTGAGCTGCTGCGCGAGCGTGTCGCGAGTGACAAGAGGGCCGGTCGGAGGGGGTGTGGGCATGGTTCCGAAGTGTTGCGGAGGGGGCGGTGGGGCGCCACCCGATTGGTCGAGAGACGATCGATCAAAGATCGTTTCTGCAGGTCAGATTAGGTATGCCTAAGTGACGCAGGGCACCGTCCACTGGTCGGAACGCGGCTTGCCTGGCTCTGAGGAATTACGCAACAATGGCGTTGTGAAAAACGTCGACGAGGCTCGGGAGACCCCCACGGGAACCCCGCAGGAGGAACTCGCGACCGGTGAGCGCTCGACGCGCAACCGGGTCGCGCGGTCGATCCTGGACCACGGCCCGTCGACCGTCACCGAGCTGGCCGGACGCCTGGGCCTGACCCCGGCGGCCGTACGCCGGCACCTGGACGCGCTGGTCGCCGACGACGTCGTGGAGGCGCGCGAGCAGCGGGTGTACGGCGCGCGGACGCGAGGCCGGCCCGCCAAGGTCTTCGCCCTCACCGACTGCGGCCGGGACGCCTTCGACCAGTCGTACGACAAGCTCGCCGCCGACGCGCTGCGCTGGATCGCCGAGCAGGGAGGCGGCCAGGAGGCGGTCGCCGCCTTCGCCAAGGCCCGGATCATGGCCCAGGCGAGCTCGTACCGCGAGGCGATCGAGAGCGTGAGCCCCGACAAGCGCGCCGAAGCGCTGGCCAAGGCCCTGAGCCTGGACGGGTACGCTGCAACGGCGCGCACCGCACCGGTCGGCGAACAGCTGTGCCAGCACCACTGCCCGGTCGCCCATGTGGCGGAGCAGTTCCCCCAGCTGTGCGAGGCGGAGACGGAGATCTTCGCCGAGCTGCTCGGAACGCACGTCCAGCGACTGGCGACCATCGCGCACGGCGACGGCGTCTGCACGACGTTCATCCCAAAGATCTCCACGACTTCCACTGACGCATCTGCAAGCACGGCCGGGAGGAACCCCGCATGACTCTCCCCACGGAGACTGCCCACCCTGAGCTGGAAGGCCTGGGCACGTACGAATACGGCTGGGCCGACTCCGACGTGGCCGGTGCCTCTGCCAGGCGTGGCCTCAACGAGGAGGTCGTCCTCGACATCTCCGGCAAGAAGTCCGAGCCGGAGTGGATGGCCAAGCTGCGTCTCAAGGGCCTGAAGCTCTTCGAGAAGAAGCCCATGCCGAACTGGGGCTCCGACCTCTCCGGCATCGACTTCGACAACATCAAGTACTTCGTGCGCTCCACGGAGAAGCAGGCGGAGTCCTGGGAGGACCTGCCCGAGGACATCAAGAACACCTACGACAAGCTGGGCATCCCGGAGGCGGAGAAGCAGCGCCTGGTCGCCGGTGTCGCCGCCCAGTACGAGTCGGAGGTCGTCTACCACCAGATCCGCGAGGACCTGGAGGAGCAGGGCGTCATCTTCCTGGACACCGACACCGCGCTGAAGGAGCACCCGGAGCTCTTCAAGGAGTACTTCGGCACCGTCATCCCGGCCGGTGACAACAAGTTCGCCGCGCTGAACACGGCCGTGTGGTCCGGCGGCTCCTTCATCTACGTGCCGAAGGGCGTGCACGTCGAGATCCCGCTGCAGGCCTACTTCCGTATCAACACGGAGAACATGGGCCAGTTCGAGCGGACCCTGATCATCGTCGACGAGGGCGCCTACGTGCACTACGTCGAGGGTTGTACGGCCCCGATCTACAAGTCGGACTCGCTGCACTCCGCGGTCGTCGAGATCATCGTCAAGAAGAACGCGCGCTGCCGCTACACGACCATCCAGAACTGGTCGAACAACGTCTACAACCTGGTCACCAAGCGCGCCGTCGCCTACGAGGGCGCCACCATGGAGTGGATCGACGGCAACATCGGCTCCAAGGTGACGATGAAGTACCCGGCCGTCTACCTGATGGGCGAGCACGCCAAGGGCGAGACCCTCTCCATCGCCTTCGCGGGCGAGGGCCAGCACCAGGACGCCGGCTCCAAGATGGTCCACATGGCGCCGAACACCTCGTCCAACATCGTGTCGAAGTCCGTCGCCCGTGGCGGTGGCCGCACGTCCTACCGCGGTCTCGTCGAGATCGGCGAGGGCGCCGCCGGCTCCAAGTCCAACGTGCTCTGCGACGCGCTGCTGGTCGACACCATCTCCCGCTCGGACACGTACCCGTACGTCGACGTCCGCGAGGACGACGTGTCCATGGGCCACGAGGCGACCGTCTCCAAGGTCTCCGAGGACCAGCTCTTCTACCTGATGAGCCGCGGTCTGACCGAGTTCGAGGCGATGGCGATGATCGTGCGCGGCTTCGTCGAGCCGATCGCCAAGGAGCTGCCCATGGAGTACGCCCTCGAGCTCAACCGGCTGATCGAGCTCCAGATGGAAGGCGCGGTCGGTTAACCACCGATCCGCGGATTTCATCAAGCCACTTACGGAACGGAAAGCGAGCACTACGACAGCCATGGCTGAGGCTCAGAACTCCCCCACTCTCGGCTCCGCTCGAGCGGGGGGACCCCCACCGGTGGGCTCCACCACCGCCGGCGCCATCGCGGTGGCCGCCGAGTCGACCGTCGCGACGCGCATGAGCGCGCCCCCGTCCTTCGACGTCGCGGACTTCCCGGTCCCGCACGGCCGCGAGGAGGAGTGGCGGTTCACGCCGCTGGAGCGCCTGCGCGGGCTGCACGACGGCACCGCGGTCGCCACCGGCGAGGGCGTGAAGGTCGTCGTCGAGGCCCCCGAGGGCGTCACCGTCGACACCGTCGACCGCGACGACGCGCGGCTCGGCAGGGCGGGCACCCCGGTGGACCGGGTCGCCGCGCAGGCGTACTCGGCGTTCGAGAGGGCCGGCGTGGTCTCCGTCCCCAAGGAGACGGTGCTCACCGAGCCGATCCGGATCGCCGTGCACGGCGAGGGCGGCACCGCCTTCGGGCACCAGGTGATCGAGCTCGGCGCCTTCGCCGAGGCCGTCGTCGTCATCGACCACACAGGTGACGCCGTGCTCGCCGCCAACGTCGAGTACCTGCTCGGCGACGGCGCCAAGCTGACCGTCGTCTCCGTCCAGGACTGGGACGACAAGGCCGTGCACGTGGCCCAGCACAACGCCCTCGTCGGCCGGGACGCCAGCTTCAAGTCCGTGGTCGTCACCTTCGGCGGCGACGTCGTACGACTGCACCCGCGCGTGCAGTACGCGGGCTCCGGCGGCGAGGCCGAGCTGTTCGGCCTCTACTTCACCGACGCCGGTCAGCACCAGGAGCACCGCCTGCTGGTCGACCACAACACCCCGCACTGCAAGTCGAACGTCGTCTACAAGGGCGCGCTCCAGGGCGACGACGCGCACGCGGTCTGGATCGGCGACGTCCTCATCGAGGCCAAGGCCGAGGGCACCGACACCTACGAGATGAACCGCAACCTGGTCCTCACGGACGGCGCGCGGGTCGACTCGGTGCCGAACCTGGAGATCGAGACCGGCGAGATCGTCGGCGCCGGCCACGCCTCCGCCACCGGCCGCTTCGACGACGAGCAGCTCTTCTACCTGATGGCCCGCGGCATCCCGCAGCACGAGGCCCGCCGTCTGGTGGTCCGCGGCTTCTTCGCCGAGCTGGTCCAGCAGATCGGTGTCGCCGACATCGAGGAGCGCCTGCTCGCCAAGATCGAGGAGGAGCTGGAGGCCTCGGTCGCATGACAGCCCCGACCGCGTTCGTACGCGCCTGCGCGCTGAGCGAGCTGGAGGAGGACACCCCCAAGCGGGTGGAACTCGACGGCACGCCGGTCTCGGTCGTCCGCACCGAGGGAGAGGTGTTCGCGATCCACGACATCTGCTCCCACGCCAACGTCTCGCTCTCCGAGGGCGAGGTGGAGGACTGCCAGATCGAGTGCTGGCTGCACGGCTCCAGCTTCGACCTGCGCACCGGCAAGCCGTCCGGCCTCCCGGCCACGCGCCCCGTCCCCGTATACCCCGTAAAGATCGAAGGGGACGACGTGCTCGTCTCCCTCACCCAGGAGTCCTGAGGCACCCATGGCAACGCTTGAAATCCGAGACCTGCACGTCACCGTCGAGGCCGACAACGCCACGAAGGAGATCCTCAAGGGCGTCGACCTCACCGTGAAGCAGGGCGAGACGCACGCCATCATGGGCCCCAACGGCTCCGGCAAGTCGACCCTCGCCTACTCCCTCGCGGGTCACCCGAAGTACACGATCACCGAGGGCACCGTGCTGCTCGACGGCGAGGACGTCCTGGAGATGTCCGTCGACGAGCGCGCCCGCGCGGGCCTGTTCCTGGCGATGCAGTACCCGGTCGAGGTCCCCGGTGTCTCGGTCTCCAACTTCCTGCGCACCTCCGCCACCGCCATCCGCGGCGAGGCCCCCAAGCTGCGTACCTGGGTGAAGGAGGTCAAGGAGACCATGGAGTGCCTCTCCATGGACCCCTCCTTCGCCGAGCGCAACGTGAACGAGGGCTTCTCCGGCGGTGAGAAGAAGCGTCACGAGATCCTCCAGCTCGAACTGCTCAAGCCGAAGATCGCGATCCTCGACGAGACCGACTCCGGTCTCGACGTCGACGCCCTTCGCATCGTCTCCGAGGGCGTCAACCGCGTCCGCGAGACCGGCGAGGTCGGCACCCTGCTGATCACGCACTACACGCGCATCCTGCGCTACATCAAGCCCGACTTCGTCCACGTCTTCTCCGCCGGCCGGATCGTGGAGTCCGGCGGCGCCGAGCTCGCCGACAAGCTGGAGG
Source organism: Streptomyces sp. NPDC101234 (assembly GCF_044767525.1). Classification (NCBI taxonomy): domain Bacteria; kingdom Bacillati; phylum Actinomycetota; class Actinomycetes; order Kitasatosporales; family Streptomycetaceae; genus Streptomyces; species Streptomyces sp. NPDC101234. Next base: position 432,482 of record NZ_JBIWOA010000004.1, read on the forward strand.
ACGAGGGCTACGAGGCATACACGAAGGGTGGCGTATCCGCGTGACGCAGCTGCCGGGCCTCCTCGACACCGAGGCGATCCGCAAGGACTTCCCCATCCTGGACCGTCAGGTCCACGACGGGCGGAAGCTCGTGTACCTGGACAACGCGGCGACCAGCCAGAAGCCGCGCCAGGTACTGGACGCCCTGAGCGAGTACTACGAGCGCTACAACGCCAACGTCCACCGCGGTGTGCATGTGCTCGCCGAGGAGGCCACGGCGCTGTACGAGGGCGCGCGCGACAAGGTCGCCGAGTTCATCAACGCGCCCAGCCGCGACGAGGTGATCTTCACCAAGAACGCCTCCGAGTCGCTGAACCTCGTGGCGAACATGCTGGGCTGGGCCGACGAGCCCTACCGGGTGGACCACGAGACCGAGATCGTCATCACGGAGATGGAGCACCACTCCAACATCGTGCCGTGGCAGCTGCTCGCGCAGCGCACGGGCGCGAAGCTGAAGTGGTTCGGCCTCACCGACGACGGCCGCCTCGACCTGTCCAACATCAACGAGGTCATCACCGAGAAGACGAAGATCGTCTCCTTTGTGCTGGTCTCGAACATCCTGGGCACGGTCAACCCGGTCGAGACCATAATCCGCCGCGCCCAGGAGGTCGGCGCTCTCGTCTGCATCGACGCCTCCCAGGCCGCGCCCCACATGCCGCTGGACGTCCAGGCCCTCCAGGCCGACTTCGTGGCCTTCACCGGCCACAAGATGTGCGGCCCGACCGGTATCGGCGTCCTCTGGGGCCGTCAGGAGCTCCTGGAGGACCTGCCTCCGTTCCTCGGCGGCGGCGAGATGATCGAGACCGTGTCGATGCACTCGTCGACGTACGCCCCGGCGCCCCACAAGTTCGAGGCGGGCACCCCGCCGATCGCCCAGGCGGTCGGTCTCGGCGCGGCCATCGACTACCTCAACGCCATCGGCATGGACAGGATCCTCGCCCATGAGCACGCGCTCACCGAGTACGCGGTGAAGCGGCTGGCCGAGGTCCCGGACCTGAGGATCATCGGCCCCACCACGGCCGAGGACCGGGGCGCCGCGATCTCCTTCACCCTCGGGGACATCCACCCGCACGACGTGGGCCAGGTCCTCGACGAGCAGGGCATCGCGGTCCGGGTCGGCCACCACTGCGCCCGTCCCGTCTGCCTGCGCTACGGAATTCCTGCGACCACCCGAGCGTCGTTCTATCTGTACTCCACGCCGGCCGAGATCGATGCTCTGGTCGAAGGCCTGGAGCACGTTCGGAACTTCTTCGGCTGAAGGGCGTGAGCTGAAACCGTGAAGCTGGATTCGATGTACCAGGAAGTCATCCTGGACCACTACAAGCACCCGCACGGGCGCGGTCTCCGGGATGGCGACGCCGAGGTGCACCATGTGAACCCGACGTGCGGCGACGAGATCACCCTCCGAGTGAAGTACGACGGCACGACGATCGAGGACGTCTCGTACGAGGGCCAGGGCTGCAGCATCAGCCAGGCCTCGGCCTCCGTGCTGAACGACCTCCTCGTCGGCAAGGAGCTGGCCGACGCGCAGCGGATCCAGGAGACCTTCCTGGAGCTGATGCAGTCCAAGGGCAGGATCGAGCCCGACGACGCGATGGAGGAGGTGCTGGAGGACGCGGTCGCGTTCGCCGGTGTCTCCAAGTACCCGGCCCGGGTCAAGTGCGCCCTCCTGAGCTGGATGGCGTGGAAGGACGCGACGGCCCAGGTGCTGGGTGGCGCGGTCGACGCCGAAAGGAAGACGGCATGAGCGAGACCGTTGAGATGAAGCCGGCCTCGGAGGAGGAACTCCGTGAGGCGCTGTACGACGTCGTCGACCCCGAGCTGGGCATCGACGTCGTCAACCTCGGCCTGATCTACGGCATCCACATCGACGACGCGAACATCGCGACCGTCGACATGACCCTGACGTCGGCGGCCTGCCCGCTGACGGATGTCATCGAGGACCAGGCCAAGTCCGCCACGGACGGCCTCGTCAGCGAACTGCGCATCAACTGGGTCTGGATGCCGCCGTGGGGCCCCGACAAGATCACCGACGACGGCCGCGAACAGCTGAGGGCGCTGGGGTTCAACGTCTGAGACGGCATACGCGAAAGCGGCGGCACCCTGCCTGGGGTGCCGCCGCTTCTGCATGTCTCAGCCCAGCCCGTCCACGAGGTCGAAGAAGAAGTCCTGGCGGTTGGTCGTGTTGTAACCGTACGGGTCCAGACGCAGCTGGAAGTTCTTGTGGCGCAGGGCGTAGTTGGGGTAGTTCACCGACTGGAACAGCACGTCGTCCGAGAACGGCGACTTCTGGGCGCAGAAGGTGGCGTCCTGCTTGAAGAGGTTGCTGCCGTCGTTGCTCTCGGCGCGCAGCACGAAGTTCTGGTGCCGCAGGTACAACCCGTCGTGCGTGGCGAAGGAGTAACAGGACGCGTTCGCCAGGCCCTTGACCAGCTCGAAGGTCGAGTCCTCGCGGGACTCGGAGCCGCCGGGCTGGTCGAGATACACGTAACTGCCACTCACATGCCAGTAGCGGTCCGGGTAGTTGACCGAGCGGACCGACTCGCCGGTCGTGGTCGTCTGCTGCGAACCGCCCGAACTCCCCGAGCCGCTCGAACTGCTCGAACCGCCCGAACTCCCCTTGGTGGCAGATGACTTGGACGGTTCGCCGGCGGACGGCGTGGACTTGGGGCCCGAGACCTGCTGTGCCCCCGAGGCGGACGGGCTCGCGGCCGAGTCGGCCGACGACATGCCCGACTTGCCCTTCGGGGGAGCGGTCGTACCCGACGTCGTCGGTGAGGCGAAGGAGAGCAGGCCGGGGCCGTTGTCGGTGTTCGCGTCGGCCGCCGGTGCGGCCGACGCCCGGTCAGGAGTGGTGTGGCTGACGGCTATCGCCGTGACGCAGGCGACGACCGTGGCGATCGCCAGCGTGCCGGCCAGCCAGAGTCTTCGGGTTCCAGGAGCCCGGGAGGTGTCGGGGACCCAGCCGTTCTCCCACTGGGGATGGGGCGGGGGTTGGGGGGTGGTTTCTGGCATGCGCATTTCCTCCAGCGGCGCCAAGGCAGCGGCAGCCGGGGGTGTGAAGGGGAGGTGAGTGAAATGTGAATCAGTGATGGATCACAGAGGTGCACACACTAGTGGAGTTGCGGGGCTGCCGGGAGCCGTTTCAGCTAGCGGTTTCTGTGAGCATTAAACATCTTCGTGCGGCGGGTGGGAGTTCGAACGCCGTACTCGGTCCCCGCCGGGTGCTGTCTGGCGCCGGCTCAGATGCGGGTGGCCGGCGCCGAGTCGGCCGCACGTGCCGTTCGGGATCTGTTCGCGCCCCGTGCGGGCGCCGTTATGTACGCCAGTACACAACGTTGCGTACACTCGTACACATGGGATACCTGACGCTCGCCGGCGCCATAGCCGCCGAGGTCGCCGCCACGACGGCGATGAAGTACAGCGACGGCTTCAGCAGACTCTGGCCCTCGCTGCTGACGGCACTGGGATATGTCGTCTCGTTCCTGCTGCTGGCCCGCACGCTGAAGACCGTGCCGATCGGCACGGCGTACGCGATCTGGTCCGGCGCCGGCACCGCGACCGTCGCCGTCATCGGCCTGATGCTGTTCGGGGAAGGGCTGAACCTCGTCAAGGTCGCCGGGATCGTGCTGATCGTCGGGGGAGTGGTGGTCCTGAACCTGGGAGGCGCGCACTGATGCCACGCCGTTACGACCCCGAGCGCCGGCAGCGGATCATCGAGGCGGCGATCCGGGTGGTCGGGGAGAAAGGGCTTGCCGGCCTGACCCACCGCTCCGTCGCCGCCGAGGCCGACGTACCGCTCGGCTCGACGACCTACCACTTCAAGACCCTCGACGAACTGATGGTCGCCGCACTGCGCCAGGCCAACGAGGGCTTCGCCAAGGTGGTCGCCTCGCGCGGCGGCCTGGCGGACCCGCGCACCGACCTGGCCGCGGAACTGGCGGGCTGGATGGGCGAGTGGCTCGCGGGCGACCGTACGGGCGTGGAGCTCGAGTACGAGCTCTACCTCGCCGCTCTCCGCCGCCCCGCCCTGCGCCCGGTCGCCGCCGAGTGGGCCGACGACCTCGCCCACCGCCTCGCCCACCGCACCGACCCCGTCACGGCGCGGGCGCTGGTGGCGCTGATGGACGGGATCTGTCTGCAAGTGCTGCTGACGGGTGCGGAGTACGACGAGGGGTACGCGCGGGAGACGCTGCGAAGGGTGATCGGAGGAAACCCGGTTTCCGATACCGGCACGTGAGACGCGGTTCGCCCTGGAAGGCCCGCTCACGTTAGGTTTCTGTGCATGACCGACACGAACGTTCGCACCACCGGCGCCGTGGCCGCCGGGCTCGCCACCATCGCCGCCGACGGCACCGTTCTCGACACCTGGTTCCCCGCTCCCGAGCTGGTCGCCGAGCCCGGCCCGGCCGGCACCGAGACGCTCTCCGCCGAGCAGGCCGTCGAGTTCCTCGGCGAGGGTGCGGCGGCGGCGATCGGCCCGGACCCCCGACGCAATGTCGAGGTCGTCGCGGTCCGTACGGTCATCGCCTCGATCGACGAGAAGCCGATCGACGCACACGACGTCTACCTGCGCCTCCACCTGCTCTCGCACCGCCTGGTCAAGCCGCACGGCCTGAGCCTGGAAGGCCAGTTCGGCTTCCTCGCCAACGTCGCCTGGACCTCCCTCGGCCCGGTCGCCGTCGACGAGATCGAGACCGTCCGGCTGAACGCCCGCGCCGAGGGGCTGCACCTCCAGGTGACCTCGATCGACAAGTTCCCGCGGATGACGGACTACGTCGTCCCGAAGGGCGTCCGCATCGCCGACGCCGACCGGGTCCGCCTCGGCGCGCACCTCGCCGAGGGCACCACGGTCATGCACGAGGGCTTCGTCAACTTCAACGCCGGCACGCTCGGCACCTCGATGGTCGAGGGCCGTATCTCGGCCGGTGTCGTGGTCGGCGACGGCTCGGACATCGGCGGCGGCGCCTCCACCATGGGCACGCTGTCCGGCGGCGGCAACGTGATCATCTCCATCGGCGAGCGCTGCCTGATCGGCGCCGAGGCGGGCGTCGGCATCGCGCTCGGCGACGAGTGCGTGGTCGAGGCCGGCCTGTACGTCACCGCGGGCACCCGGGTCACCATGCCCGACGGCCAGATCGTCAAGGCCCGCGAGCTGAACGGCGCCTCCAACATCCTCTTCCGCCGCAACTCGGTCTCCGGCGCCGTCGAGGCCCGCCCGAACAACGCGGTCTGGGGCGGGCTGAACGAGGTCCTGCACAGCCACAACTGACCGACGGCGGCCGTGATCCGCGGTCGCCCGTCCGGTGAATGCCCTGACCTGCCGCCGAGCGGTCGGCAGTCGCCGATGTGCTGACGTGTTGAGTGTCGAGGCAGGTCATCGCCGAGCGCCCTTCCACGGCCCGAGGACGGCCCGGGGGAGGGCGCTCACTCGTTTCCTCCGCAGCCTCGATCCGACGACCGAGAGCACCCCCCTGCCGTACGCACTGTGACCGTCCGCCGAGCGGCCGGGCCCGCGCGATTGACTCCCTGCCGTTGTAGAGCAGACTAGTCGGCCGCCCACTCCCTGATCGTCGCTCCGCTCGCCCTGCGGGGTCGGGCCATGGGCGTGGTGAGCTTCTACCGGCACGGCGCGGAGGAGCACTTCGAGGAGGAGGACATCGCGCTGGCGGCGGACGTGTGCGCCCATGTCGCCGTGTGCATCGACAACGCACGTCGGTTCACGCGCGAGCGGACCATCGCCGTCGCCATGAAGCGCCGGCTCCTGCCGCAGCGGCCCGCGGTGACATCGGCGGTCGACTTCACGCATCTGCACCTTCCCGGGCCCGGCGGAGGCGGCGCGTGGTTCGACGTCATCGAGCTGGCCGGCGCCCGGACGGCTCTGGTCCTCGGCGATGTCGCCGGCCGGGGGATCGCCACGACCACCACCATGGGCCAACTGCGGACCGTCATCCATTCCCTGGCCGCCCTGGACCTGGAACCGGACGAGCTGATGGCACGGCTGAGCGACACCGCCGCACGACTGGCGGCCGAACGCGCGGCGCTGCCGGCCGGCGACAGCCTGCACGACCAGCCGCTCACCGCCGGTTGCCTGATCGCGGTGTACGACGCGGTCGAACAACGATGCACGATCGTGCGCGCGGGCCTGTCGGATCCCTACGTGGTCCATCCGGACGGCAGAGCGGCCTTGGTGCCCGTGCCCGAAGGCCCGGTGCTCGCCGGCAGTGATCACGCCCCGTTTCCCGCGGCCACGGTCGAGCTCTCCGAGGGAAGCATCCTCGCACTCGGCAACGAGGAGCTGCTGGCGTCGACCGGCCTGGTGTGCCCACTCCTCGCCGAAGGGGTGGACCAGGCTCGAGGACGTGTGCGACACGATCGCGTACGCGCTGAGGGACCGCCACGAAACCGAGAAGCTCCTGTTGCTGGCCCGCGTCCGGGCCTTCCCCGCCGATCGGGTCCTGGTCCTGCCCCTGCCCGCGGAGGAGCAGGCGGCACCCCTGGCCCGCGCCGCGACCCGACGGCAGCTGGAGGCCTGGAACATCGGGGAGGAAGACGCCTTCACCGCCGAGATCATCGTCAGCGAGCTCGTCGGGAACGCGGTCCGCTACGGTGCCCCACCCCTCGGACTGCGGCTCGTCCTGGACCGCCACCTGACCTGTGAGGTCAGCGATGCGGCGCAGTGCGCCCCCCACCTCAAACACGCCCGCACCGTCGACGAGGACGGACGCGGCCTGTTCATCATCGCCAGCCTCGCCGACAGCTGGGGCACCCGCTACTGCGGCAACGGCAAGACGGTGTAGGCCCAGCAGTCCGTGAGCCCGGCACCCTGATCGGCGCGAGGCGCTACCGGCGGGAGACGCTACCGGTAGAGCCGCACGCCGCCGTTCGAGCCGAGGGCGTTGAGTTCCAGCACGCCGCCGTCCGAGGTGACGTACACCGTGCCGGAGGTGAAGCTCCACTTGCCGGCGCCCACCGGCAGACCCGCGACCGGGGTGGCGTGACCGGTGCGCGGGTCGATGGTGATGAGCTGCGGGGAGCCGGACGTGGTGACGGCGTACACCTTGTCGTCCGCGTCGGACGCGGGGACGGCGAGCGCGGCGGAACGGTAGGTCCAGAGTTTGGCGCCGGTGGTGGTGTCGAAGCCGTCGATCACCGTTCCGCCCGAGGTCGAGGCCGGCGTGACCAGGACCTTGCCGTAGAGCCGGGCGGAGTGGTCGGCTTCGGTGTTGTTGCCGGTCGTGAGCTCGTCGTCGCCCACGGCCAGTTTGCGGCCGGTCCCGGTGGTGTCGAAGACCCGTACGGCGTCCTGGCTCGCCGTGTGGACGGCGGCGACCAGCGGTGAGCCGGACAGGATGTGCGTCACGTCCGAGTGGGCCTTCTCGGCCTTCCGCCAGATCACGTGCCCGGTCCTGCCGTCGTATGCGGTGAGGGTGAACCTGGTCTTCTGGTCGAGGCAGAAGTCGTCCACCAGCACGGTGCCGTCGGTGCCCCAGTCGTAGGCGTTGCAGTAGTGACCGCGGGCCTTGTAGCCCCAGACGCGGCTGCCGGTACGGATGTCCACACCGCCGAGGAAGTTCTCGCCGACGACGGTGGCGACATTGCCCTGCAGATACGTTCCTGCGGTCGCTGACGTGGGGTGCTTGGTGTTGGTCAGCGGTATGGACCAGAGGATCTTGCCGGTGGACGCCTTGACTCCGGCCAGCCAGGTACAGGTGCTGCCGTCCGTGCCGAAGGCGACCGTGCCGATGCCCTGCGCACCGAGCGTCGGCGACATCGCGCAGGGGACGGTGCCGCGCTCGGCGGCGGTGGCGGAGGACGTGGCGCGCCACACCTGCTTGCCGTCGGTGAGGTCGTAGGCCCGCAGGCCGCCCCGGCTGCTGGCCCGGACGAGCAGCTTGTCGGTGAACCAGCTGCCGATCAGCGCGTCGTCGGCGGCGGGCGCCGGTGTCTTCCACACCTGCGTCAGCTTCGTCGAGGCGGTGGCGTCGTCGTCCTGCTGCTTGAGCACGACAGCGGCGGTCCCGCCGGCGGCGAGGACGGCAAGGGCGAGCACGATCCTGCTCGACCGCCTGGTCTTTCGGGGCCGTTTGCCGTTCGCGTCCGCAGGGGGCTGCGGCTGCGCGGCGACCGGCTCGGGACCGTGGAGGGCCGCCCGGTCGAGGACGGCGGTCGCCGCCGGCGGGTATCCGGACTCCTGGTCCGCCGATTCGCCGCCGCGCCGGGTGTGCGGGGATGTCAGGTGCCCCGGCTCGCGCATGGCCTCGTGGGCGTCGGTGCCGGGCTCGGGGACCCGCAGCGGCATGGTGGCGTCCCACCGTGTGCCGGAGGACCTGCCGTACGACTCGGCCGACGGCGTGCCGGGCTCCGTCCGCTGCTGCTCCCGGTACGGCCGCGGGGCGGCGGCCGGCCTCCGGGGCCGGAACGCCCAGCCGTCCTCCTCCTGCGGAGCCCCTTGGCCCGGCGACGATTCCGTCGTCATCTCCGTGATCTCCCCTGATCGGGCATCCGCAGGCGCCAGCCGCGGTGATGCGCCATGGTAAAGGTCGTTCTTGGCGGGCTTTCGCCCGGCTTCCCCTGACCGCCCTGGATCAGCCGTTCTTGAACGAATGGCCGAAGGTGTTCCGGGCCGACTCCACCCGGAACGCGGCCAGTGCACCCACCGAGGTGCTGATCCGCCAGTCCATCAGCTGCTTGCTGCCCGGCCAGTTCTTGCGCTGGTCGTACCAGACCAGCCCGATGACGCCGGCCTTCGCGGCACCCTCGAACAGGTCACCGATCTCCGCCTCCTTGTGCCTGCTCTGCGCCACCCCGGTCTCCGCGATCAGCACCGGCTTGCCGGAGAACTCCGCGATCTGACGCATGGTGGGGGTGAACAGGCTGGAGAAGGCGACGCCGTCGATCGGCCCGTAGTAGCCGATGAGACCGACCCAGTCGACGTAGGCGTCGCCCGGGTAGTAGGGGCGCAGCGCGGCGGTGGTGCCCGAGTCGACCACGTGCGGGGTCCACACCCAGATCACGTTGGTGACGCCCTGCGCGGTGAACAGGTCGCGCACATGCCTCCATGACGCGACGAAGTCGGCGGGCCTGGTGTGTTCGGGGCCCCAGGAGTTCCACGGGCCGTTCATCTCACCGGCGAAGGAGAGGGCCAGCGGGCCGTCGTAGGCGGCGATCTGGCCCGCCAGCCGGCGGATGTAGGTGTCGTCCTTGCCCTTGGCGATGTCGGCGAGCGAGGTGTCGGAGGGCACCAGCGCCATCATGGGCAGCTGGCCGTGCTGCCACAGGAAGGCATTGCCTTCCGTGTCGAAGTCGTCGCCCCAGGAGCTGTAGTACTCGCGGATGTCAGGGGCCCGCCCGGCCTCCTTGGTGAAGGTCCTGGCGATGCCGTACTGCCAGGGGGTCTTGTCGTCGATGACGCCCAGCGCGCGGCCGGACGGCTTGAGCAGGGACGGAGAGACCCGGAAGCGCGTGGCCGAGGCGCCGGCCGTACCCGCCTTGGTGCCGCCCCCGTTTCCCCCGCCGCCGCAGGCGTCCACCAGGAACAGGACGGCAACCATGAGGATCGCGGCGGCCGTCAGGCGGCTGCGGCGACGGGGTACGGCCATGCGCGAGGGTCCGATCGAGGCAGGGGGCAAGCTACTTCGCCGGGACTCTACGAGACCCATGCTACTTTCACCGAATCTTCATATTAATCTGGTTACAAGATCGGGAGTCGGTCGAATAATCTCCCTTTCCTTGCACATGCATCACTTTTCCGCACTACCACCTGCTTGCGGCAGCGCCGAACCGGCAGATGCGATACGACGATGGAAGGCTCGAACCTCTCGATGACCAGTACCTCCACGGAGGTCGAGCCGACTCCTGTCTTTGTGGACCAGACCGGTCTGCGCGGCCGCCGCCTGCGCGGTCTCGGCTGGCTGGTGGGCATCGTCTGCACCGGGTGCGTGGTGGCGATGATCTCCGGCCTGGTCGGAACCCAGTCCCAGGCGCCCGCGCTCACCGTGCCCGGCACCGCGGACACCACACCGCCCAGCCAGTACCTGAACGCGCCGCTGCCCGCGGCTCCCGGCGCCAGGCCCGGAAAGAGCAGCACCGCCACACCGACCACCGCCGCAGCGACCGCGTCCGACGCCACCGCGTCCGACGCCACCGCGCCGGTCACCGCGGCGACGGCGGCCGGTACGGCAGCGTCAAGCTCCGTGACCGGCACCGCGCAGTAGCCAGACGCGATCGACCAGGAAGACCATGTCCCGCTCCCGCCACCAACGCCCCCGGCAGTCCATCGCGCGGCCGCGCCGACTCGCCGCACCTCCCCTGCGTTTCTTCCTCCCGGTGACCGTGCTGGCGACCCTGCTGGCGCTGATGGTGCTTCGGGGCATGGCGAACAACGAGGTCTTCCACGACGAGCGCATCGCCGTCTCGGTGGACAAGGGCACCGTCCCGACCAGCGTGCTGGAGGGCGGCCCGGTCGTCGACGCACGCGGCGACAGGAACAGCCGGCCGGTCAACTACACCATCCCGGACAAGACCGTCGTCCTCTCCTTCGACGACGGGCCGTCCACCCAGTGGACGCCGAAGATCCTCAAGGTGCTGAAGGACGAGAACGTCAGCGCCGACTTCTTCGTCACCGGCTCGATGGTCACCCGCAACCCGTCGCTGATCCGCCGGATCGTGGCCGACGGCCATGAGATCGGTGTGCACACCTTCACCCACCCCGACCTCGCGCTGCACTCCGGCACCCGGCTCACCTGGGAGCTGGGCGAGACCCAGCTCGCGCTGGCCGGTGTCGCCGGCATCCACTCCAGCCTGTTCCGCCCGCCCTACTCCTCCACCGTGGACGCGCTGGACGACTGGTCGTGGCCGGTGACGAAGCAGGCCGGGTCGGAGGGGTACCTGACCGCCTTCATCGACAAGGACACCGACGACTGGAAGCGCCCCGGCGTCGACGCCATCGTCAAGTCCGCCATGCCCGGCCTCCCCGGCCAGGGCGAGATGGTCCTGCTGCACGACGCGGGCGGCAACCGGGCGCAGACGCTGGCCGCGCTGCCGGTCATCATCGAGAAGCTCAAGGCCCAGGGCTACACCTTCAAGACCGTCGGCGAGGCGCTCGGCACCGGCTCCGCCAACACCAAGGTCACCAGCTACAGCCTGTGGCTCGGCAAGGCGTTCCTGTGGTCCACCACCTTCTCGGTGTGGCTGCTGCCGTGGCTGGTCGGCCTGCTCGCGGTCGTCGGTGTGCTGGTCATGGCGCGGTTCGCGCTGATGCTGGTGCTCTCGGCCGTCCATGTGCGGCGCACCCGCAGACCGGGCTTCTCCTGGGGCGACCCGGTCACCGAACCGGTCACCGTGGTGGTACCCGCGTACAACGAGCAGGAGACCATCACCAACACCCTGCTCTCCCTGGCCAGAAGCGACCATCCCATCGAGGTGATCGTGGTCGACGACGGGTCGACGGACGACACGGCCGCCATCGTGGCGCAGCTCGACCTGCCGATGGTCCGGCTGATCCGACAGCAGAACGGCGGCAAGCCGTCCGCCCTCAACACCGGTGTGGCCGCCGCCTCGTACGAACTGATCGTCATGATGGACGGCGACACGGTCTTCGAACCCGCCACCGTCCGCGAGCTGGTGCAGCCCTTCGGCAACCCGCGCGTCGGTGCCGTGGCCGGCAACGCCAAGGTCGGCAACCGCGACACGCTGATCGGCGCCTGGCAGCACATCGAGTACGTGATGGGCTTCAACCTCGACCGACGGATGTACGACGTGCTCGACTGCATGCCGACCATCCCCGGCGCCGTGGGCGGTTTCCGCCGCTCGGCGCTGGAGCAGGCGGGCGGCATGAGCGACGACACGCTCGCCGAGGACACGGACGTGACCATGGCCCTGCACCGGGCGGGCTGGAAAATCGTTTATGCAGAGAACGCCCGCGCCTGGACCGAGGCGCCCGCCAGCATGAAGCAGCTGTGGTCGCAGCGCTATCGCTGGAGCTACGGCACCATGCAGGCGATGTGGAAGCACCGGCACGCGGTGCTGGAGCGCGGCGCGGCCGGCCACTTCGGCCGCGTGGGGCTGCCGTTCGTCGCCCTGTTCATGGTGGTCACGCCGCTGCTCGCGCCCGCCATCGACATCGGCATGATCTACGGCGTGGTCTTCGTCGACGCGTACAGGACCCTGGCCGCCTGGTTCGCGGTGATGGCCCTTCAGGCCGTCTGCGCCTGGTGGTCCTTCCACCTGGACAAGGAGAAGGCGTGGCATCTGGTCACGCTGCCGGCCCAGCAGGTGGTCTACCGGGTGCTCATGTACATGGTGCTGCTGCAGTCCGCCATCACCGCTCTGACCGGAGGCCGGTTGCGCTGGCAGAAGCTGCGGCGCACCGGCGAGGTGGGGCTCGATGTCACAACGGGGGCGACGTCTTCATGAACACCGCTGAACGAGGTGCCTTCGGCATCCCGGACTCTTCCGACACCGTCGCCCTGCGGGTGGTGGACCCCGCTGCGCTTCCCACGGTTCCCGGGCCGCGCGCCCCGCAGCCCGAGGAGGCCGCCCCGGCGCCCGCGCAGAAGCCCGGCCGCGACCGCTACCTCGACCTGCTGCGGGCGCTCGCCCTGGTCCGCGTGGTGATCTACCACAACTTCAGCTGGACCTGGCTGCCGATCGTCTTCCCTTCCATGGGTGTCATGTTCGCGCTGGCCGGGTCGCTGATGGCGCGCTCCCTCAACCGGCCGGCGCTGAGCGTGATCCGCGGCCGGCTGCGCCGTCTGCTGCCGCCGATGTGGCTGTTCGGCGCGGTCGTGGTGCCGCTGATGCTCCTGGAGGGCTGGCGGCCCGACCCCCACCACCCCAACTGGTGGTGGGCCGACCTGGCCTACTGGGTCCTGCCGCTCAGCGAGCCGCCGTTCGGGGCCACGCTGCACACCTTCGGCGGGCACCTGCCGAGTTCCTGGGCCGAACAGATCTCCGTGCCGCTGTGGTACCTGCGCGCCTACCTCTGGTACGTACTGCTGTCGCCGCTCATGCTCAAGGCGATGCGGAAGCAGCCCTGGGTCACGCTGCTGGTGCCGCTGGCACTCGCGTTCATCGTCAACTCCGGCCTGGTCGACCAGTCCGGCCGGCTGATGGAAGCCGCCACCGACTTCACCACCTTCGGCTCCTGCTGGCTGCTCGGCATGGCCCACCAGGAGGGGCTGCTCCGCAAGATCCCGCAGTACGTCGTGCCGTCCCTCGCCCCGCTGGTGCTCATGTTCGGCTACTGGTGGCTGATGCGGTCGCCGGTGGACAACCCCCGGACCGGGCACGATCTGGAAGCGGTACCGGTCGCCCAGGCGATCTGGTCGTTCGGCGCGGTACTGCTGCTGCTCCACCTGAGCCCGTCCTGGGAGCGGTGGCCCAAGCCGCTGGAGCGGTTCAACGGCGTGATCAGCCTGCTCAACTCCCGTGCGGTCACCGTCTATCTGTGGCACTCCTTCGCACTGGTACTGACCGAGCCGCTGATCGACCCGCTGTGGAGCAACTCCTTCTTCTACAACCACGCGCAGTGGCTGCTGGCCAGCCAGTGGACCCCGCTGGTGATCGCCGTCCCGCTGATCTGCCTGGCGATCCTGCTCTTCGGCTGGATCGAGGACGTCGCCGCCAAGCGCCGCCCACGGCTCTTCCCCTACCCCCGCCGTGCCAAGGGGGTTCGCGGCCGCTAGGAGGCGCAGGGGAGCGTGCGCCTGGGCATCCCAGTCCGTATCGGCTCGTTGGAACTCATGGCATCAGCCCGGGAGGCTGCGGGCAATTGGGGGCTCGGGCGCCGACCTGGGCAAACGACCGTACCTTCGCCTCATCGAGCTCGGCCGGTTTCCCCGCGACTCCCCGCTGTTCCCCTCCCGATCCGGTGCGGTTGCGGTGCGGCCGTTGAGACATGGCGACGAGGTCAGTGCTCGCGGCGGCCGCACTCGGCCGGGCAGAGGGTGGACCCCGGAAGGGCCTCGGACTGCCTTCGCCCGAGTTGGATGCACGCGGCGCCCGAGGCATCGGCCGTCAACACGTCGATCCACACGTCGGTTGCGGGCAGTTCGGAAAGCGGGCTGTGCAGCTCGGCCTCGACCGGTGTTTCGAAGGGGCTGCCTTCGAACGTGGCGAGGGCGGTCAAAGTGCCGTCGGGCTGGAGTTCTGTCTCCTTGATGGTCATCCACCAGTGAAGCTCTGCCTCTGCCAGGATTTGCCTGCCGTATCTCCCGCGGGCGACAAGAGCGCTGCGACGGCCGCGGATGTGGCGCGCGATGGCGCAGCAGAGCGGGACGTCGGTGCCGTAGGGAGCGTCCACCCGGTTGTGGCCGGCGATCGGCAAGTAGCCGAGTGCGTCGTCCAAGAGGCCGAGGGCTGCGTCCTGAATGCGCGGCCGCCGGCCGTGCTCGACGAGATCCAGCAGGATCGGGGTGGCAGCGTAGGCCGCCGGAAACACCATGGCAGCGTGGCCGCAGACGAAGCCGCGACCGGCGAGGAGGGCTGCCGCGTCACCTGTCTCGTTGGCTGTGGTGGACACCGTCAGCAGCCGGAGGGCATGAGCGACGCCCTCCGGATCGTCCCACTGATTCCGCGTCGGGCTGGGTATCGCCGACCAGTTCACGGCGTCGATGGCGTCAAGTGACACGCTCACATTCTGCCGGAGCGTGCTCTCGGCCCTTCCCGGTACCCGCCCGCCGCCCCGGTGCTCCAGCCTGCCAGAGTGGTCCCGTGCTGCTGGATCCTGAGAACACTCTGTTCATTCGTGGTGCCACGCCCGTGCTCCTGCTGGCCGGCGCGCCCGTCCACGATGCCCTGCCGTCCTTGATCGCGCCGGACGGGGCGGTGCCCTTGTGCGAGGGATGGAGCATCGTCCCTCGACTCACCCTGTGCGTCGTGGACGGACCCGGCGACCACGGAATCGTCGTCCCCGCTCTCGCTGCGCCGGTAGTCGGTGGGGCGGACGGTGGCACGGCATCCAGCGGCATGGACGACTGGTGCGCGGATGCGGAGCAGGCCGGCGGAGCAGTCGTCATGTCCGTGGACCAGCTGCCCGAGGTACTCGACTGGTCTGCCTTGCTGTCCTCAGGTGCCGCGCGCGGTGGCTTCATGCCTGCGCCGGCCTGATCGCAGGAGCGTTGGACCCGCGCCGACAGGTCCCGGCAGAACGTCGAGACGGATTCGACACGCAGTGTCCTTGCGGATCTGTACGGTGCGAACGACACACACGCAGGAGACCAACTGTTGGGGGCGGGCATGACGGAGTATCTGTCTGAGGTCGATCCGCGGTGGGCTGAGCACTCCGGTGAAGAGGGGCACTACGGTGCCCCGGAATGGGGCCCGGAGGACTTGGAGCGCGCTACAAGGTTGTTGGCTGAACTCGCGCCGCAGGCCCGGCAGATGCTTGAGTACCTGCTACGCAACCCTGGCCGGAGAATCCACTGCACGGAGCTGGTGGACATGGCCCTGGGCGGTCCGAATGAGGGTGCTCCGGCTCAGCGCGTGGCAGGCGTGGTGAGGGGAATGAGCAAGGGACACAGCAACAGTGGGCGGCGGCTTCCGTTCTACTGGTGGGAGGCTCCTGAGGGGAGCGCGGGCGCAACGTACGCAGTCCGCCCCTCGGTGGCGGCGGTGTTCCTGGCCGCTCGGCTCGGCGCTGCGTGATCTGCACGGCCACAACCGAGCGTTGGCGGCCGTGACCTGCGGCCGCCTTGTCGACCAGTACTCCGACCTGCTGTCGGGCGCATGGAGAGCGGACTCGGTGTGCCGGGCAGGGGATGATCTGGGGCATGGTGAATGGGGCAGGGGCGGGTGCCGGCGACGGGCATGGGTGGGCTGAGCGTCTGGGCTGGGCTTACGGCTTGACGGCACCGGAACCCGTTGACCGTGCCGCTGCGCTCGTCCGCCTGGACAGTGCTCGTGCCGAAGTCCGGGCCGCTCGTGTCCGGTTGAACGAGGCCTGGCGCCTGACCTCGGGACTGGGACACGAGGCACAGCGCCGGGAGCCGGTGCTCGTGGCCGCCCGCGAGGCCTACGACGAGGCCGCCGGTCGTTGTCTGCCGGAAGGGCTGTGGAACATGCCGATCTCCGGGGGCCTCGGCACGTGGCCGGGGCTGCCCTTCGCGCTGCTCTTCCTGGAGTGGGAGGCCCGGTACCCGCGGGAATGGACGCAACACGCCAAGGCGTGGGGCACGAAGGAGACGCTCATACGGAAGCTCGCGGTCGGCGGCCATGGCGGAGTGGTCAGAGCCAGACTTGTCGATCTTGTTGATCTCGTTGTCCAGCGTGCTTACCGCTGCAAGGACCGTGAGTATGTGCGGGTGGCCCGGGCCGTGGACGGAGCCGACCTGCGCGACCGACTCGGCAGGGCTCGCCGCTCGGACGATCCATGGGCACAGCTGCACGCGGGCTACGTGCTGTGGCTGCTCGACCGTCCCGAGGTACCCAACTCCCGATTCGTCTGGCGCACCTGGCTCGCCGACTCCGGCGGCCGATGAGGCCGGTGAGTACGAGACCTGGGACCCTGCTCCGCCAGGAGCCGATCTGCCATCGCGCCCTCTCCGCTACCGTGGCGGCCCATGACGGTCCTGATCATCGGCGGCAGCGGCTTTCTGGGAGCTGAACTGGTCCGCCAGGCCATCGCGGCGGGGCACGAGACGGCCGCGACCTTCACCTCCCGGACCAGCAGAACCCCGGGTGTCGCCTGGCATCCGCTCGACGTCCGGGACCCCGCGCGTATCGCCGGGCTGATCACCGACGTCGCCCCCTCGGTCGTCGTCAACGCGTCCAGCGGCCAGTCCGACTGGGCGGTCACCGCCGACGGCGCGATCCGCGTGGCGCTGGCCGCCGCCGAGCAGGGCTGCCGCCTGGTCCACGTATCCAGCGACGCGGTGTTCTCCGGCACGCACGTCCGCTACGACGAGAGCAGCCTGCCCGACCCGGTCTCCCCCTACGGCGCAGCGAAGGCCGCCGCCGAGACGGCGGTGCGGCTGCTCCTCCCGGATGCCGTCGTCGCCCGCACCTCGCTGATCCTCGGACACGGCAGGTCCGGGCACGAGCGGATGGTGCATGCCCTGGCCGCCGGCACCCGTGACGGGGTCCTGTTCACGGACGACATCCGTTGCCCGGTACATGTCGAAGACCTGGCCGCAGCCTTGTGGGAGCTCGCACTGTCCGACGCGGCCGGTGTGTTCCACCTCGCCGGGCCGAATGCCCTGAGCCGCCACGACCTCGGTGTCCTCATCGCCCGGAACCAGGGACTTGACGGTGCGCGCCTGCCCGCCGGGCGACGAGCCGACACCGACCTGCCCGGGCCACTCGACGTACGCCTCGACAGCCGCGCGACGCAGGAGCGGTTGCGGACCAGGCTCCGTGGCGCCCACGAGTTCCTCCGCTGAAGCGCCCGCCTCATGGGAGAGACGCCCTGAACTCGGCCAGCGCCGTGAAGTCGCCCTCCCGCAGCCCCACCCGGGGGTTGACGTGACGCAGCAGGGCCGGGCCGGGATGGTGGGCGCGGACGTACAGGGTGTCCGCCGGGCTCTGCTCGTCGTCCACCCACGCGAACGGCCGTCCCGCGGCGTACTCGACGATCGCCTCGGTCTTCCAGTGGACCCCGTCCGGCCGTTCCGCCAGCAGGCCCCGGCCGAAGTCCACATAGGGCAGCTCGGGCAGGCCCACGACCGGGGCGATCCAGCGGTTGGCCTCGGCCATCCAGGTGGTCGCCCAGCACAGCTCGTAGCCGAGAGCGAGCAGCGCCGGGCCGTGGCCCGGGTTGAGCCAGACCCGCAGCGGGCGTCCGGGGCGGACGGTCGCCCGGATCGTCGTATAGCCCTCCGGCCGTCGTTCGGGCTTCGCCGCGTAGGGGTTGAGGGGGCCGTCGACGTCCAGGAACAGCAGAGGGCGGCTCATGGGGACAACGTAGGGCAGCGGAACCGGTCAGCGCCGCCGAGTTCTCCACGCCGAGCGCCGAGCGCCGAGCGCCCAACCTGCCGACCGCCGAGCGCCGAGCGCCGACCGCCGGCGGTGTCGCCGTCACCCGGCCATGAAGTGCTCGTATACCGCCCGCAGCCCGTCGACCGCCTCGCGGCCGGCGGGCCGTAGCGGTGCCCGCAGCGGTCCGGACGGCAGGCCCAGCACGGTGAGCAGTGCCTTCGACGTGACCGTGCCCGGCAGCCCCGCGGCCATCATCGCCTCGATCAACGGCGTGATCCGCAGCTGGAATTCGGCCGCGCCGGCGGTGTCACCCGCGTCGAACGCGTCGAGGATCGCGGCGACCCGCCCCGGTACGACGTTCGCCACCGTGCTCACACACCCCGCCGCGCCCACCGCGTACAGGGCGAGAACATGCTCGTCGCAGCCCGCGTAGTACGCCAGCTCCGTGCGTGCCAGCACCTTCTGTGCGCCGAGGAAGTCGTACGAACAGTCCTTCACGGCCACGATCCGGGGGTGCGCGGCGAGCCGGACCAGCGTCTCCGGCTCGATACGGGTGCCGGTGCGGCCCGGGATGTCGTACAGCATCACCGGCAGCCCGCTCGCCTCCGCCACCTCCAGGAAGTGCGCCTCCAGCGCGTCCTGCGGCGGCCTGCTGTAGTACGGCGACACCACGAGGACACCGTCCGCGCCCGCCTTCTCCGCAGCCAGCGCCAGTTCGACGGTGTGCCGGGTGTCCGCGGTGCCCACGCCCGCCACCAGCGACGCCCGCTCGCCCACCGCCTCCCGGACGGCACCGATCAGCTCCGCCTTCTCCGTGTCCGACGTGGTCGGTGACTCGCCGGTCGTGCCGTTCAGCACCAGGCCGTCACAGCCCTCCGCCACCAGGTGCGCGGCCAGCCGCCGGGCACCGTCGAGGTCGAGCGCCCCGGAGCCGGTGAAAGGCGTGACCATCGCGCAGAGGGTGCGGCCGAAGGGGCGGGGTCGGGGTGAGCGGGCGGTGTCGCGTGCGTTCGTCATGGGGGTAGTCTCGGCAGCGCGACGGCTTAGCTCCACTTAATTCTTCTACCTATCACGTCTTAGGGTTGCTAAGACGTTGCTTTCGGCGCGCCGAGGCCCTATGTCCAACTCGGCCACTCATGGGCCACTATGGGCCGGACGGTCACCGACGGCAGGTCATGGGAGGCGTCATGAAGCTCGGCAGGGCACTGGCCACCGGGGTCGCTGAGGAGCGGCCGCTCGTCCACGACGAGGAACCCGAACTCCCCGAACAGATCCACCAGCCCCAGACGGTGTCGGTGCCCGAAGAGGTTCCGGCCGTCCGATGAGGCTGCGGCTCCCGGCGGAACGCCCGACGGAGCCGCCGACCGGCTACAAGATCGCCCACCCGGTGCTGTCCCAGGACGGCGCCCGGGCCGGGTTCACCGGTGTGTCGCTGGGCGGTGCGCTGCCGTACGGGGTCCTGGACGACGCGTCCTGCGTCTACGGCCGCCGGCACCGCCCGCCCGCGCGGCTGTGCGACTGCGGATTCCACTGCGTGCACGAACGCCGGGCCGCCGAGGCTCTGTTGTGCACCGCCGAGCACCGGGCGGCCCTACTGCTCGAAGTCTCCGTCCTCGGTGCCTACATCCGCTTCGAACGCGGCTTCCGCTATGCCCGGCAGCGGGTCCGTACGGCCACCGTCGGACCCTGTGCCTGCGGTGCTCCGGCCGTCGCGCTCGCCGACGCGGGCTGGGGCAGGCCCGGTTGGCGCGCGTTGGCGGCCGCGTGTGCGGGATGCGTCCGTGCGCGTACGTCCGTCTCGCTCGCCGGGTTCGCCCGGCTGTCCGGGTCGGGGCTGCGGGTGATCGCCGGGGGCGAGGGCGAGGGTGAAGGCGGGGCTGCTGGTGGGCGGGTGCCGGGAGAGGAGCTCGGCGTGCCCGAACTCGTCGCCGAGGCCGCCCTGTTGCAGGCCCGTCTCGACTGGTTCCAGAGCCAGTTGGCGAAGCTCGGCGAACGGGGGGAGCCGGGCTGACCGCCGCCGACCTGGGTACTCGGAATGTACGCAAGCACAGCGGACGCCGACGAGACCAGGAGGGGCAGCACCGATGACGAAGAGGACCGCACACGGAACGGGGGCTCGACCGGCCGGTACCGCCGGCGCGTTCGCGGTGAAGGCCGACCTCAAGGGGCGCACCCGGGCCCGCGCCGCCGACCTCAAGGACAAGGCCGGCACGCTGACCGTGCACCTGCGCGCGGGCGCCGCCAGGACCGGACACCGGGTCCAGGACCAGGCGGTGAGGAGCGGCCACACGGCCCAGGAGCAGGTGCTGAAGGCGCGGCATGTGCTTCAGGAGCGGTCGCTGAGGGCCGGACAGGCGGTTCAGGAACGGTCGCTGAAGGCCGGGCACACCGTCCAGGAACGGGTCGGACGGGCGGGGCGCGCCGCAGAGGGGCGCGCCGCCGAGGGGAGCCTCCCGCAGCCCGCGCGCCTCGTCGTCCGGGCCGTCGTACGGCACCCTCGCCCGGTGCTGATCGCGGGCGCCGCCCTCGCCGCCGCAGGCATCGCGGCCGTGGGCAGGGGCGTGCTGCGCCGGAGCCGCCACCACTGAGATCCGCCGAGGTCTGCTGAGATCCGCCGAGGTCCGTCGAGATCCGCCGAGGTCCGTCGAGATCCGCCGAGGTCCGTCGAGGTCCGGCGAAAGGCATGCTCGGCCGTCTCACCGAAAATTCCAGCCTCCTGGACAAAAAAAGTTTTCGGTGAGACGGTGGAGCCATGCTGGACGTGACCGTGATCGAGGACCCCGAGGCGGCGGCCGTTTCACTGGACCCCATACGGGCCAGGCTGCTCGCCGAACTGGCCGCCGCGCCCGCGTCGGCCACCATGTTGGCCGGCAAGGTCGGGCTGCCCAGACAGAAGGTGAACTACCACCTGAAGGCGCTGGAGCGGCACGGCCTGGTCGAGCTGGCGGACGAGCGGCGCAAGGGCAATGTCACCGAGCGGCTGATGCGCGCGACCGCGGCGTCGTACGTCATCTCGCCGGCCGCCCTGCCCGCCGTACAGCCGGACCCGGACCGCTTCCGCGACCAGCTCTCCGCGCGCTGGCTGCTCGCGCTCGGCGCCCGGCTGGTGCGCGATGTCGGCACGCTGATCACCGGCGCCGCCAAGGCCCGCAAGCGCCTGGCGACCTACGCCCTGGACGGCGAGGTCCGTTTCGCCTCCGCAGCCGACCGCGCGGCCTTCGTGCAGGAGCTGACGGCGGGCGTGAGCGCGCTCATCCGCAAGTACGACGCACCGGACACGGAGGGCGGCCGGGAGCACCGGATCGTCGTCGCGGTGCACCCCACGGTCAAGGACCAGCCCGTACCCGAACCGGATCATTAGGCAGCAGGAGCTCCATCATGTCCAAGGAATTCGAGATCGTCCGCGAGTTCGAGGTCGACGCCACGCCCGCGGAGGTGTGGGAGGCGATCACGAACGGCACCGGTGGCTATCTGTGGCCGATGCAGCCGCCCGAGCCCAGGGTCGGCGGTTCGGCGGCCTTCGGCTCCACCGTCACCGCGTACGACCCGCCGCACCACCTGGTCACCCGCAGTGAGAACGTCGGCTTCCCGACCCAGAGCGTCAACCAGCTGGAACACGTCATCGAGGAGCGCGAGGGCGGCCGCCGCGCCTGGGTGCGCTATGTGCACAGCGGGATCTTCACCGACGACTGGGACAACCAGTACGACGGCGCGAGCCGGCACACCGACTTCTATCTGCACACCCTGCGCGAGTACCTCACCCACTTCGCGCCCCGCCCGGTCGCCTTCGCCCAGCTCAACGGGCCGGGGACGGCCCAGGCGCCGGACGCCTTCGACGCCGTGGGCCGGGCCCTCGGACTGCCGGACGACGCGGCCGAGGGCGCCAAGGCGAGCGTCCGGGGGCCCGGCGGACGGGCCCTGGACGTGGTGGTCGACTACCGCAACCCGTACTTCATCGGGCTGCGCACCGACGACGCCCTCGTCCGGTTCTTCGGACGCAACCACTGGGGCGCCCCGGTCGGCATCAGCATCCACGACTTCGCGCCGGGCGCCGACGCCGAGGCGAACGAGACCGCCTGGCAGGACTGGCTGAACGGCGTGTTCAGCCAGTCCTGAGCCACCTGCGGTCCCGCTGCTCTGCCGCTTACGGGCGGAAGCGCAGCACCTGCGGGTCGTGGTCGCTGATCTGGTCGTGGAACTCCGAGTTGATGTGCACGCTGTCGTACTCGAAGTCGCAGCCACGCCGGATCGCCGGGCTCACCAGGATCTGGTCCAGGACCTGCTCGTTGCCCTGGTAGTCGTAGGTGTAGCGCTCGCTCCTGGGCAGCGACTGGATCGCCGACCACAGCTCGCCGTCACCCTGGAGGATCTTGGTGGTGTCGGAGAAGTCGAAGTCGTTCATGTCGCCGAGCGCGATGACGTTCGCGTTCTTCTGGACGTCGAGGATGCTCTTGACGAACGCGTTGACCAGCGTCGCCTGCGCGTGACGCTGGGTCTCCGAGCTGCGCGTCGGGGGCTGGTACTGCGAGGTCAGCCCCTGGTCGCCACCCTTGGAGTTGAGATGGTTGGCGATCACGAAGACCGTCTTGCCGTGGAAGACGAACTCGCCGGCCAGCGGCTTGCGGCTGGACTTCCACGCGTCGTTCGCCGGGTCGATGCGGCCGGGGGAGGCCGTGAGTTCGGCCTTGCCGTGCACCTTGGTGACGCCCACCGCGGTGGTGGAGTCGCCGCCCGCGCGGTCCACGAAGGACACCCGCTCGGGGTTGAAGAGGAAGACCTGGCGGATGTTGCCGCCGGGCTCGCCGCCGTCCTGGTCGTTGACCGGGTTGATGGAACGCCAGTCGTACTTCGGGCCGCCGGCCGCGACGATCGCGTCGATCAGCTTGTTGACGGTCACACTGGCGTCGACCGTGCCGTCGTCCGTCGCACCGTTGTTGTCCTGGATCTCCTCCAGGGACACGATGTCGGGCGACTGCAGGTTGTTCACGATCGCGGCGGCGTGCTTGTCGAACGTGGCGTCGGACGGGTCGAGGTTCTCGACGTTGTAGGTGGCGACCGCCAGCTCGCCGCGCGACTGCTTCTTCGTCGTCTCGCGCTCCAGGCCGCCGCTCTTCAGGGTGCCCAGCTGGCTCGCGACGAGGGTGTAGCCGCCGTACTGGTTGTAGTCCATCGGGCCGGTCGTGGTGCCGGTCAGGGTGTCGCCGACGTTCGCCGGCGGGAAGTCGGCGGTCGAGCCGAGGGACTGGATCTGCAGGCGGCCGGTGTTCTGGTCGTCGTAGGAGGCGTACAGCGAGCCGCCGCGGCGGGTGCGGTTCTCGTGCGGCTTCACCGTGACCCACAGCTCGCTGTACGGGTCGGTGGCGGTGACCACACGGGTGTCGGCGACCTGGACGTTCATGCCCTCCAGGGACTCGTAGTAGTCCAGGGCGTACTTCGACGGCTCCAAGGCCAGGCCGTTGACCGAGCCGCTCGCGGCGGTGTCGCCGGCGGGGGAGTACTCGGCCGGCACCGACTTCGCGTCGATCACGACCGGCGCGGGGACCGCGTTCCCGGTGGAGACGGTGGTGACGGTCGGCTTGGTGATCTCGGTCAGCGACTGGTTGCCGGTGGAGGCACCGCCGGGGACGTACTCGGAGACCGTGCCGCTCACGGTGACGGAGTCGCCGACGGCGACCTTCGGGGTGGAGCTGGTGAAGACGAAGACGCCCTCGCTGGTGGCCGGGTTGTCGTCCGGCGTCGGATCCTGGAGCCAGAAACCTCTGGAGGAGCCGTAGGTGCGGGTGGCCGTGACGATGCCGGGGACGTCCGCCACCTTCTGGCCGGCGTACGGCGAGACGCGGGTGGTGCCCTGGATGTCGTGGATGCGCAGGCTGTCGGCCTGGGCGGGCGAGGTGAGGGCGACGGTGGAGGCCGCACTGCAGACGGCGGCGACGGTGAGCGCGGCGAGACGCGCGGAAGACCTGCTCGGCAAGGGAATCCCTCCGGGGACATGCAACGGTGCCGGGACGAGGATGGCGTGTATGAAGCGTATGTATGGCGCGTGCATGACATCCAGATGTCTTGCGGACGACGCGGATGTGACACGCGTAGAAAGAGAGTGAACAGTTGTCCCCCCAACTTCTACGCGCGTCAATCTCCTGCCTGCTCGGGGCAGTTGTCAAGGTTTCAGCCACGTACCGGACCCGGCGGGGAGATGAACCGGGCGGCATGGGTGGAAATCCGTCTAGGCTGAGCGGCTGAGTCGTACGGCGCCCAGGCGGTGGTCGTACGGTCGTCCGTACGGCGTCCATGTCGCCGTACGACCGCCCAGGCGTCCGAGGAGAACCAGCCGATGTCAGACAGCGCCCCCCTGCCCCCGGTGCGGCTGTGTTCCGAAGCGGAGCTGGCGCACGCCGCGCTGTCCACGCCCTTGCTGTCCCGGGCCGCGCGGCTGGCCCGCTGGGCCGGCCCCGACACCCGCGTCGACGCAGGTGGCGAACTGGTCGAGGAGCAGCTCCCGGCCGCCGCCGAGCTGCTCGACCTCACCGGGGACGACGCGGCCGCGTACGCCGGCGAGGCCTGGCGGGTCGCCCTGGACGCCGGGCTCGTCGAGATCGCCGACGAGGAGGCCGGGACGGTGGCCGCGGGGGAGGAGCTGACGCTGCTCACCGGGGGCTCCCCGCACGACGTCCTCGCGGTCTGGCAGGCCGCGCTGGAGACCGTGATCGCCGACGCGAGCGTGCCCGACCTGGACGGAATCGTCGACGCGCTGGACGAGGGCGGAGAGGTCGATTTCTCGTCACTCGGCTGGGACCCCGAGGCGGAGGCGGACTTCCTCGACGGCGTCCTCGGCAACCTGTACCTGCTGGCGGTGAGCGAGGGCGGCCCCGGCGAGGCTCCGGTGCCGCTGCCCGCGCTCGCCGCGTCGATGATCGTGCCCAGTGGCATGGGCGAGCCGACCAACGACGTTCTCGAACAGGTCTCGGACGCGATGATGCGGCTCGACGACCAGTTCCGGGCGCTGGAGCCGATCGGACTGGTCGAGTACCAGCCGGTCGACGAGGCGCTCATGGGTGACGCGGAGGAGGAGCCGGCGGCGGGGCCGGTCGGCGAGGCCGATGTCGCCCGGTACGGCATGGTGCGGCTCACCCCGCTCGGCGCGTACGGACTGCGGGCGCGACTGCTGGAGGCGGGCTTCGAGGCGCCGGCGGTGGGAGAGCTCGCCGACAAGGGTGCGGACGCGCTGCTCGACGGGACGTCCGGGTTCCCGCAGGGCGCCGCGCAGGCCGAGACCGAGCAGTGGCTGGCGCGTCGCGAACCGCTGCCCGCGGCGCGGGAGTTGCTCGCCGCGGCGCGCGGGGAGGATGCCGGTGCGCCGCTGCGCCGGCTCCGCTGTCAGCAGGCGCTGTCCCTGGTCGGCCCCGAGGCCGAACCGGCGCTCCGCGAGGTCCTCGACGACCCCGAACTGGGCGGTCTGGCAAGGGTGTGGCTGACCGAGGGCGGCGCCGTGGACGTGCCGGCGCCCTCCCAGGACATGATCTTCTGGCTGACCATCGACACGGTCGCCGCGCAGCTGGCCGCCGAAGGCAACTCCGAGGAACTCCAGGCCCTGGTGGAGGGGCTGGCCCGGCAGCACGCCGGGTTCTTCGCCGAGGCATGGCGGGTGGACCACCCGGACACGGCCGATGTCCTGGAGGCGATGGGCCGCCTGCACCCGGACAAGAAGGTGGCGAAGGAGGCCAGAAAGGCGGCCTTCAAGGCACGCTCGCAGCACGGGGGTTAGCGGCGATCAGGCCCCGTCGGGAGAGCGCCCCCTCCGTGGGGTGCTCTTGGGCGGGGCTTTTGGCTGCTGTGGGGTGGTGCATACGGATTCATGGAACTGGGGAATCCGAAGTCGCCCGGTGTTCAACCGGTGTTCAGAGGCGGCCGGGAACGTGTGCGCCGGATCGAGGTCCGCCACCCTCCACGGCACTCCCACCGTCACAGGAGACACCATGTCGCTCACCCGCAGGGACTTCGCCGGCAGAACCGCGATCACCGGAGCCGGTGTCGCGCTGGCGGGCAGCGTCGGCGCCCTTGCCACCGCCCCGAACGCCCTCGCCGCCACCGAGTCCGCCGAGGCCGGGCGGGCCGACGCGCACGGCGGTGTCGGCTACGGACCGCTGATCGCCGACCCCGACGGCATCCTCGCGCTCCCCGCCCACTTCACGTACGAGATCATCACCTACAGCGGGAAGACCCGGCTGGAGTCGGGCGAGTTCACCCCCTCCAACCACGACGGCACCGCCACCTTCGACGGCCCGCGCGGCGCCACCCTCCTCGTCAACAACCACGAACTGAAGGGCCCGCGCGCCAACTGGGCCCACCCCGTGCCGCTCACCGAGGGCCTTGTCTACGACCCCGCCGCCGCCGGCGGCTGCACGGTCGTCGAGGTCCGTCCCGGCGGCCATGTCGCGGAGTGGGTCGGCATCGCCGGCACCTCCACCAACTGCGCGGGCGGCCACACCCCTTGGGACACCTGGCTGACCTGCGAGGAGACCGAGGACAAGGCCGGGACCGGCGGCATGACCAAGGACCACGGCTATGTCTTCGAGGTCGACCCCGAGGACCGCCGGGCCAACCGCGACCCCAAGCCGGTCAAGGCGCTCGGCCGGTACGCCCACGAGGCCGTCGTCGTCGACCCCCGGCGCGGCCACCTCTACCTCACCGAGGACGCCTCCGGCCCCAACGGCCTGCTCTACCGCTGGACCCCGCCTGCGGGCTTCCACCACGGCCGCGGCCGGCTCCGCACCCTCGCGGACGACGCCGGCGTGCTCCAGGCCTTCAAGTGCTTCGACTCCGGCGGCCAGTTCGTCGACGACCTCTCCCGCGCCACGAAGACCGGCACGGTCTACGGGGTCGACTGGGTGGACGTCCCCGACCGCGACGCGAGGACCACCTCCGTCCGCAAGCAGTTCGGCACCGGCCAGGTCACCCGCGCCCGCAAGCTGGAGGGCATGTGGTGGGGCGACGGCGGCGCCTACATCGTCTCCTCCTACGCCCGCGAGGAGAGCCCGGTCCAGCACGACGGCGCCGTCTGGTTCTACGACCCGAAGCGCCGCACCCTCACCCTGAAGGTCCTCATCGGCGTCAACCCGGACCCGTCGGTGGAAGGCGACTTCGACGGCCCCGACAACATCACCGTCTCCCCGTACGGCGGTCTGGTCATCGCCGAGGACGGCGAGGGCCTCCAGCACCTGTTCGGCGCCACCGACACCGGCCGTACCTACCCCATCGCCCGCAACGAACTGAACATCGGCACCGAAGACGAGCCGGAGTACAGCGAGTTCACCGGCGTCACCTTCTCGCCCGACGGCCGGACCCTGTACGCCAACATCCAGACCCCGGGCATCATGCTCGCCATCACCGGCCCCTGGAAGCGCCAGAAGCGCTGCTGAGTGCGGGGCGGGGTGTCAACTCCGCCCGGAATTAATTCACTCGCCCGGCCCGCGGCCCGCCTCCTAAGGTTATGCACGTCCAGGTGCGAAGGCAGGACCTACTTCCACTCATAATGGGGCGGCCGCGGGTTCGAGTCCCGCCACCGGTACAACGCGCCGGTGTAGCTCAGGGGTTAGAGCACCTACGTCGGTTCCGCCGGCTTCGATCTCTGGACACCGAAAACTTCATGCACCTCCCGGTGCGTGTGTCACTGATCTCGGGAGGCGCAGTTCGTGGTGGGTGTCCGGTGCGAAGGCAACGGATACTTCGGGAGCTGGTGGGAAACCGTGCGGGTTCGAATCCCGTCATCGGCCAAGGGCCGATGTGGCGGAATGGAAGACGCGCCAGTTATGAGCGACCGTCGCCGACCCCTTTTCTCGGGCACCTTCCACTTTCTGCGCCTCCTCCCAGACTCCATCGAATTTCGGGGGGAATTCACCATGGCGCGATTCAACACCAAGGCGGCCCGGGCACAGCCCACTTCCCGTGTCACATCCACGGGACGCGTGCTCCGTACCTACCAGGGCGGCCGCGGCCGGGAGCGGGACGCGCGTTCCGAGCTCTTCCTGCTCGCGATCTCCAACTTCGTCTCGCAGCAGACCTTCTACGAGTCCGGTGCCGACCGCGACGACCGGTTCGCCAAGCTCGTGCGCGAGCTCGCCGTCACCGACCCGGACTGGACGGCCGGCCTGCTCGGCTGGCTGCGCGGCGAGGGCAACATGCGGACCGCGTCGCTCGTCGGCGCCGCTGAGTACGTGCACGCCCGCCTCGCGGTGGGCGCCACCGGCGGACCGTCGAACCGGCAGGTCGTCGCCTCCGTGCTGCAGCGGCCCGACGAGCCCGGCGAGCTGCTCGCCTACTGGACCGCCACCTACGGCCGCGCCGTCCCCAAGCCCGTCAAGCGCGGGATCGCGGACGCCGTACGGCGGCTCTACCACGGCAAGTCGCTGCTCAAGTACGACACCGCGTCCAAGGGCTACCGGTTCGGCGACATCCTCAACCTGGTGCACGCGGCGCCGGACCCGGACAAGCCGTGGCAGGGCGAGCTGTTCCGGTACGCGCTGGACCGGCGGCACAACCCGGACACCGCCGTACCGCCCGGGTCGAGCCCGGTGCTCGCCGCGCACCGCGAGCTGATGGGGCTGCCCGTCGAGCGGCGGCGCGCGGTCGTCACCGAGCCCGGCGGCGCCGAGCGGCTCGCCGCGGCGGGACTGACCTGGGAGGCGCTGGCCGGCTGGCTCCAGGGGCCGATGGACAAGGCGGCCTGGGAGGCCGTGATCCCCTCCATGGGGACCATGGCGCTCGTCCGCAACCTGCGGAACTTCGACGAGGCCGGGGTCTCGGACGAGGTCGCCGCCGAGGTCGCGGCCCGGATCAGCGACCCCGCGGAGGTGGCGCGGTCGCGGCAGTTCCCCTTCCGCTACCTCGCCGCGTACCGGCACGCACCGTCGCTGCGCTGGTCCTACCCGCTGGAGCGGGCGCTCGGCCACTCGCTGGCCAACGTGCCCGCGCTGCCGGGCCGGACCCTGGTGCTCGTCGACCGTTCCGGCTCGATGTTCTACTCGCAGCTGTCGGAGCGCTCGCAGCTCAACCGGGCCGACGCGGCGGCGGTCTTCGGCACCGCGCTCGCGATGCGGGCGGCGGACGCGGACCTCGTCGAGTTCGGTACGACGAACAAGCGGCTGGACTTCGACCGGGCCGAGTCGGTGCTGAAGATCCTCGGCCGCTTCGGCGACCTGGGCGGTACCGACACCACCTCGGCGATCCGCGCCCACTACCGGGGACAGGACCGGGTGCTGATCGTCACCGACGAGCAGTACACGTACAACCGGCACGGCGACCCGACCCAGCAGGTCCCGGCGCACATCCCGGTCTACACCTGGAACCTGGCCGGCTACCGGGCGGGCCACGGCCCGTCGGGAAAGGACAACCGGCACACCTTCGGCGGGCTCACGGACGCGGCTTTCCGGATGGTGTCTTTGCTTGAACAGGGGAACTCTGGCCATTGGCCATGGCTTGAATAGTATTTCAGGCCCCCTTATGTTCATTGGCCATGAACGAAATCTGCTCCATCGCCGGTTGTATTCGTCCTCGGAAAGCGCGAGGTTGGTGCAGCGCCCACTACCGGCGATGGAGCCTCTATGATGATCCGAACAAGAAGGTGAAAGCCTGGACGCCGAGGGGAGCGCGGTGCGGATTTGAAACCTGTGAACGCGACCGCAGTGGGGGAGCGAGGGGGTACTGCCGCAAGCACTACGCCTTGCTGATGCGCCGGGGGGAGCTGGCCACTGTCCAGGGACCCCATGGGGGCAACGCGGAGATGCGGTTGTGTAAGCGCGATGACTGCGGCAAACGGTTTAGAATTCACGCTTCTTCGAACAAGCGCTACTGCTCTCCCGACTGCAGGTGGGCATGCCCCAAGCTGCGGCAACTGCTCAAACCGACTTCGGCAAAGCACCGACTGTCGGATGTCGACGAGTCAGCCCGCACAGCGATCTGCTCCGTCTGCGGGCCTACACCAATCCGGCGCCACCAGAGTGCGGCCGGGCGTCCCGGTGAACAGAGCGGTTGGCGTTGTCGCACCGCGGAAAGGGCCCGGGAATGGGCTCGCCAGTACGGGCTGGATATGGCGACAGTGCTGGAGATCTTGGAACGACAGCAACGGGCCTGCGCGATCTGCGGGCGCTGTGTCGCAGAGCGGTTCTACATCGATCACTGCCACACAACGGGCGTGGTCCGTGGGATCCTCTGTTCAAACTGCAACACCGCGCTGGGCTTGCTCGGTGAGGATGCGGACCGCATGGAAGCCGCGATCGCCTACTTGAAGCGGGCGCACGCGGCTTCGTCGGAAGCGTAGTGACCGGGAGGATTCATGTCCCTTTCCTCGTACGACCGTTACCCCCTCCTCTTCGGCCCCTCGCCGGTGCACCCGCTGGAGCGCCTCACCGCCCACCTCGGCGGCGCCGCGCTGTGGGCCAAGCGGGAGGACTGCAACTCGGGCATCGCGTACGGCGGGAACAAGACGCGCAAGCTGGAGTACCTGGTCGCCGACGCCCTCGCCAAGGGCTGCGACACCCTCGTCTCCATCGGCGGGGTGCAGTCCAACCACACCCGCCAGGTCGCCGCTGTCGCCGCCCGCGCCGGGCTCAAGTGCGTGCTGGTGCAGGAGAGTTGGGTGGAGTGGCCGGACTCCGTGTACGACAAGGTCGGCAACATCCTCATCAGCAGGCTGGCCGGGGCCGATGTGCGCCTCGTCCGGGCCGGGTTCGGGATCGGCTTCAAGGAGAGCTGGGAACTGGCGCTGCGTGAGGTGGAGGAGTCGGGCGGCAAGCCGTACGCCATCCCGGCCGGCGCCTCCGACCACCCCTTCGGCGGCCTCGGCTTCGCCAACTGGGCATACGAAGTCGCCGAGCAGGAACAGCAGTTGGGCGTCTTCTTCGACACGGTGATCGTCTGTTCGGTGACCGGCTCGACCCAGGCCGGCATGGTCGCCGGGTTCACGGCGCTGGAAGAGGCGGGCGGCCGCGAGCGCCGGGTCATCGGCATCGACGCCTCGGCCAAGCCCGCCGAGACCCGCGAGCGGGTGGCCAGGATCGCGCACCGCACGGGGCAGTTGATAGGACTCAAGCGTGAACTGACCGTTGATAACGTCGAGTTGGACGAGCGCTACCACGCCGGTACCTACGGCGTCCCGGACGACACCACCCTGGCGGCGATGCGCCTCGCGGCCCGCACCGAGGGCATGGTGACGGACCCGGTCTACGAGGGGAAGTCGATGGCGGGGATGATCGACCTGGTGGAGAAGGGGGAGATCGGCGCCGAGTCCACCGTGCTCTACGCCCACCTGGGCGGCCAGCCGGCACTGAATGCGTACAGCGCGCTCTTCTAGTAGGACTCCGTTAGGTCTGTCTCGCGGCACTGTTCGGGGGCATGCTGGAGGCGTGGACGCACATGAAGTGAACCGTGCTCGGGCGAAGTTG